>CAWUIP010000135.1:0-8947 GCA_963922415.1 uncultured Aliishimia sp.
TTGCGGTTGTCTCGCTACATGATTTGACCCTGCCCCTTGGTCAAGGGCAAGACCCATGAAAATGCACCTGAAAGGAGACCAACCATGCTGACACGATTGCGCAAAGCGCTGTACCGCGTGGCGGGTCAGTATCCCGGAACCCTAGGCGGTGTGCCATTTTTGCTGGATCCCTATCACTCAAAATTTTGGCGCAAGGCTTCTGCGGGCACTTGGGAACCCGAGACCTTTGAGGTGCTAGACGCTCACCTTGATCCCGCGCGCGGCTATGTGGATATCGGCGCCTGGATCGGGCCGACGGTCCTTTATGCCGCGCGCAAGGCACGGCATGTGTGGTGTTTTGAGCCCGACCCCACCGCTTTCCGCCATCTGGCCTGGAACCTGGAGTTGAACGATATCCGCAATGTGAGCGCCTTTTGTGCAGCCGTCTCGACCGAGTTCGGCGTGGCGCGCATGGCCTCCATCCGGGGGGAAGCGGGCGATTCAACCACATCCCTTCTGAACGACGGCGTGCATGGGACAGATGCGCTGACCATCGCCTGGCACGCCTTTGCACAGCAGACCGATCTTGGCGATGTAGCCCTTGTGAAAATGGACATCGAAGGCGGCGAGTTTGCTGTTTTGCCGGGATTGATCCCTTGGCTAACTGACGTGCGCCCGGTCCTTTATCTGTCCACCCATGCCCCGTATCTGCCCGAAAAAGAGCGCCGCGGCGCGATGCAAAAGATTGGTGCGGCCCTGGCAGAAATTTACACAATCGAGGACAGAGCCGGTGCGGATGTGGGGGCGGACGGCTTCACCTCGGACGAAGCTTTGAATAAGTTTCGCAGCTTCGTCTGCCGGCCAAAATAGCTGTTAGGGTTTGCGCAGCTTGCAGGTCCCGCGCGACGTCCATTGGTTCGAATAGCCCTGCGGCACGGCTGTAACTTGGATCTTTCCGGTCTCTTTGTTGAAGCGCACATTATAGCGCATATCAGTCTTCTGATTGGTCCCGCTGCGCAAGTCGACCGCCCACAGAAGAGACATGATCCGCGCGTTATTGCGTTGAACGCGCACCGTCATGGGCGAAAGGTCATGGTGCATCAAAACGGCGTCGATGACCTGCACCGCACCGTTCGCGCGTTGAATAATCGCCATTTTTGTCGAGATGTAATTCCCACCGCTCCGGCTTTGGGGAATATCGCACTCATAAAAGAGGTCTTGCGCCAGTGCGGATGTGGTTAGCGCAAAAGACGTAAAAACTGCAGCTACAAGAGATTTCATTAATCGCTCCATTCCTGTGCTTCATTTTTCATGTCCGCGCGCCGCAACGCGCGCGTATTTGAAGATGCCGAAAGATGTACCGGACCCTTGCGTCATTGCTTACGCAATTTGCAGGTGCCGGGGGAATTGAACTGTCCGTCATAATTGTTGGGGCGCATGAAGACACGCAAGGACATGTTTTTTTTGTTCAGCCGCGCAGAGTAGTCCAACTTTGCCTGTTGTTGCGAAGAGTTTGTGAATCGCACGGACCAACGCACGGCCAATGTTTTGTCATCGTTGCGGGTGACCTGAGCGGTTTTCGGCGATTCTTCTGCGCGTATCAGCAAAGCATCAATCACCTGCACAGCCCCATTCGACCGCACCAGAATCGCCATTTTCGGAGAGATATACCCGCCGCCCGACGCGCGTTGCGGAATATCGCATTCATAAAAGATGTCGTTTGCAGAGGCTTTGGCCGCGAGTGTGAAAATAGCAAAGACAGCAAAAAGGACAGATTTCACAATGTACTCCTAAACCAACTGACGTGACGTTAATCTACGTCAAATCCACCAGTATTCAACCGGAGATCATATCAAAAATCAGAAATGCTGCCACAAATGCAGTCTACTTGAAATAACCGACGCCGCTGCCCGGCTGTGCGGCGACCTTTAGCAAATCGAACACGTAGGCGGCGACAGACCGAAAGCAGATGATCTCAAAGGTCTGCTCGTCGCGCATCCAATAGGCGGCCGCGACCTGCGCGAGACGCGAGCGGCGGAAATCACCGGAGCCAAAGGCGTCGGGTGACAGATCCACGGGCGACAGTTTTGCCATGACCTCGCGCGCGGCGGCCCCCGACACCCGAAACACCGCACGCGCATCCGACACATTCACCGCCAGCGCATGCTCTGATTCCAATGACGTATGAAGTTGGGCGAGGTTTGCCGCGACATCCCCGTAGGGGCACAGCACCAAAAGCTCGTCCGGCGACATCCACAACAGACCCGCATCGCCATCCGCACTGGCTTTGCCAGCAGCTGGAATGGCGACACCTGCAACCCCAGTGGCCACCTTTTGAACGGCGCTGTTGCCCAAGTCACCGCGCAGCGTGATCATGCCCTGTGGGCCGATTTCTTCCACCTGAACGAGCCCTTCGGACCACGTGACATTCCCCAGCGCAGAGACGGGTTTAGACATTTTGCTTCTCCCCTTCCGGGTCGTAGAACACAGGGCTGACGATCCGCGCTTGGTGGGTCCGGCCATCGGTGCCCGGGAAGTCGAGGACCTCTTGCATCCGGTCGGGGCCGTTCAGTACAAGGCCCATCGCGATGCCTTTGCCCAGATTGGCGGAATGGTAGGTCGACGTGACCCGCCCCTGCACGTTGCGCTGCCCGTTGGCGTTTTCTCCTTCGGCCACCGCATAGGCCCCGTCCGGCAACACAGACCCGTCCAAAGTCTCCAACCCCACGAGCTTCCACCGTGCAGGGTCCGCCATATGCGCCCGCGCATGGGCGCGTTTGCCCAGGAAATCCTCTTTCTTCTTCGAGATCGCCCAGTTCAGGCCCAGATCCTGCGGGATCACAGTTCCATCCGTCTCGTCCCCGATCATGATGAAGCCCTTCTCGGCCCGCAGGATGTGCAAAGCTTCGGTGCCATAGGGCATCGCCTCAAACTCGGCGCCTGCTTCGACCAGCTTTTCCCAAAACTCCAGCCCGCGCGAGGCGGGCACGGCGATTTCAAAGCTCAACTCGCCCGAAAACGAGATCCGGAAGGCGCGTGCGGGAATGCCCGCGATCTCGCCTTCGGCCCACTCCATAAAGCCCAGCGCTTGTTTCGACACATCCATGCCGCCTAGCTTTTCCAGCAGGGCGCGCGCCTGCGGCCCAACAACCGCAACCTGCGCGTATTGCTCGGTGACATTGGCCACATAGACCTTCCAGTCCCACCATTCGGTTTGCAGCCACTCTTCTATATGCGCATGGATATGATCCGCGCCGCCCGTTGTGGTGTGGCACAGCCAGGTGTCCTCATCGAGGCGCGCCACAACGCCGTCGTCGATCAGAAACCCATTCTCGGAACACATCAGGCCATAGCGGCATTTGCCCGGTTTCAGCGTCGACATCATGTTGGTGTACATCATGTCCATAAAGCGCCCCGCATCGGGGCCTTTGACAATTATCTTGCCCAGGGTGGAGGCGTCGAGGAGGCCAAGGTTCTTGCGCGTGTTCACCACCTCGCGGTTCACTGCGTCTTCGACGCTTTCGCCCTTGCGCACGTAGGCGTAAGGCCTGCGCCATTGGCCCACCGGCTCCCAATCGGCGCCATGGGCGTCGTGCCAGGCCTGCATCGGCGTTTGCCGGATTGGCTGGAACACCACACCCCGCGCTTCACCGGCGAGCGCGCCCATCGACACAGGCGTATAAGGCGGGCGGAAGGTCGTTGTGCCGGTTTGCGGGATCGGTTGGCC
This sequence comes from uncultured Aliishimia sp., assembly GCA_963922415.1. GTDB lineage: Bacteria > Pseudomonadota > Alphaproteobacteria > Rhodobacterales > Rhodobacteraceae > Aliishimia. The sequence continues at coordinate 3,707 of CAWUIP010000135.1, forward strand.
CAGCGCATCTGAAAGGATCGCAAGACCATTGATATTGCTCAGCTTTCCTTGATCCGTCGCCATGCCCAACGTGGTGTAGCGTTTGGCGTGTTCGACGCTTTCAAACCCTTCTTGCGCGGCAAGCTGCACGTCAGAGACTTTGACATCGTTCTGGAAATCAAGCCAAGCCTTGGAGCGCAGCGCATAGGGCGCGCCATGCGGCATCATCCAGACGGGTTCCAGCGGCTGGGTCATGGGGCTTTCGGCCTGCGGCACAGGTATACCATCCGCACCCGACGCCTGCTGCCCCGCCGCGATGGCGTCTGCGACAACCTCTTGCAGCGCATCCCCGCCAGAGGCGGCACCCGCCGGGATCACGAAGCTTTCGCCATCCACGCCAATCGGGCCGCGCGCCGGATCGGGGCGGAACACAGCAGCCTCTGCGTCCCAAAGGAGCTTGCCACCGCAATGGGACCAGAGGTGGACGACGGGCGACCAGCCTCCTGACATCGCGACCACATCGCAGGCGATCTCTTCGGTCACAGCCCCCTCGCCCGCTTGCGCGCAGATCGCAACGCCCGTGACGGACTTGCCGCCCTTTACCTTGGCGATGGCCTTGCCCGTTTCCACCCGGATGCCCAGATCGCGGGCGCGGGTCGCAAAGGCCGACCCGCCTGCGCGCGCGTCCAAGATGGCCGGCACATCAAGCCCGGCTTCTTTCATCGCAAAAGCTGTCAGATAGGCGCTGTCATTGTTGGTGACGACAACCGTGCGGTCCCCCGCCGAGACCCCATAATTTACCGCATAGTCGCGCACAGCCGAGGCCAGCATCACGCCTGGAATGTCATTGCCCGCAAAACTCAGTGGGCGCTCGATCGCGCCGGTCGCGGTGACGATCTTCTTGGCACGGATGCGCCACAGCCGGTGGCGTGGGCCTTCTGAGGCGGGCGCGTGATCGGTCAGCCGCTCATAGGCGAGGACATAGCCATGGTCATAGATCCCGGCCCCCATCATCCGCGTGCGCAACGTGACACTGGGCATTGTTTCCAGTTCAGAAACAATATTGTCCACGAACGCGCACAAATCAGCACCATCCAGCGTTCCGCCCGCCAGCGGTTCGTCAACCGGCGCGCGGCCACCCCATTGCGCGGTTTGTTCGATCAAAAGCACCTTCGCGCCGGCCGCGCCGGCAGCCTTGGCCGCCAGAAGCCCCGCAATCCCGCCGCCAACCACAAGAACATCCACCGTCGCGTTGAAATGCTCGTACGTGTCGCCATCCCGGTCCCGCGGTGCCGCACCCAAGCCCGCCGATTGGCGGATGAAGGGCTCATAGACATATTTCCACAAAGGGCGCGGGTGGATGAACATCTTGTAGTAGAACCCAGCCGGCAAGAACCGCGCGAGCTTCGCATTCAGCGCGCCCACATCAAACTCCAGCGACGGGAAGTGGTTCTGCGTTTTGACTTCGAGGCCTTCGTAAAGCTCGGTCGTGGTGGCGCGCTGGTTCGGCTCAAACCGCGCATCAAGCCCGTGGTTCATCAGCGCGTTGGGCTCTTCCACGCCACTGGCGACGATCCCACGCGGGCGGTGATACTTGAACGAGCGACCCACCAGCGTTTGGCCCGCGCCCAACAGCGCCGAGGCCAGCGTATCGCCCGCAAAGCCCTTTAGGCGGCGGGTGTTGAAGGTGAAGTCGTGTTGACGGGCGCGGTCGATGAAGCGCCCCCCGCGCGGCAATCTGCTGCTCATGAGAAGGTTCTCCAGCTCCAGCCGGGCCGTGCCGCGGTGATCTTGTCGCGGATCTCTTTGGGCGGCTCGGTCGTTTGCGCGGGGTACGTACCGAAGACCTCCAACGTGGTGGTGCAGCGGGCCGCGTGGAACCACTTGCCGCAGCCATAGGTGTGGCGCCAGCGTTCGAAATGCACGCCTTTGGGGTTCTCGCGGGTGAAGAGGTACTCTTCAAACTCGGCATCCTCTGACCCCGGCCCATGGCGGGTCAAATGCGCCTCGCCACCGGGGCTGAGTTCGGTTTCGTCGGCATATGCGCCGCAATAAGGGCACTGGAAAATCAGCATGGGCGCGCTCCGCGTTTGCTGAGAGAGAAATTTAGCGCTAGAGTGTCAGGTAAACCTGACAGAGGAGTCGCCAGATGACCGAAACGACAATTGCCATTCTGGTCGCGGGTGTGATCGTCGCCTTTGCGTTGGTGATGTTCGCGCTGGAACGCCGCGCTGCCGCCAAACGCCTGGAGGCGCGCGGTGGACGCGAAATCGACGTGTCGAACCTGATCGCCTTCGGCTCTCAAGCCGGTGAGGGCGAAATCACGCACAAATAGTTGGGCTGCTGCCAACATTTTCACGGCAACCGCCTGCGCAAAGTGTGTGTTCAGCAAATGCGCGGCTAGCATTGAACGCTCCCGCACACGACGAGCTTATTGACCATGCGGTCGCCAAAGCCCCACTGCACAGTCGCTGCTGTCATCAGCATGACATTGGCAAAATTGAAGGCTTCCGCCTTTTGGCGCAGGTCGTCAAAGTTGCGTTCTTCGGTCAGAAGGTCGACCACATACCCCTGATCCGGCATGTCTTTGGGATCGACGCCACGCTTCAGTGCTGACAGTTCAAGCCCAATTTCGTGGAGCAGTTTTTCCACTGACCGCTGCCGCCCAAGCTCCACTTGCGCAAGTCTATCTGTAAAAAACAGAACCGAAGCCGCGACGCCAAGCGCACCCATACGTTGGAACATCTCAGCATTGCCACTCAGCCACATGGTGAGTGTGCCGATGACCCAGGCCGCCAGTCCGATCACGGCCGCCAGCGTCGATATTCGCTGAAGAATGAACCGGACGACGACCATACCTAGTGTGCAACCCCAGCAGCGACGCTTTCGTCGATGAAGCGGCCTTCGCGGAAGCGGTCGAGCGAGAACGCCTCTGCCAAGGGTGAGGTGCCTTTCGCCATAAGTTCAGCCATCGCCCAGCCAGAGCCGGGGATCGCTTTGAACCCGCCCGTGCCCCAACCGCAATTGATGAACATGCCCTCCACCGGCGTTTTCGAGATGATGGGGGAGCGGTCGCCGGTCATGTCGACAATCCCGCCCCACCAGCGCAGCATCTTCAGCCGCGAGATCATCGGGAAGGTTTCGATCAGCGCGCGCACGGTTTCTTCCACATGGTGGAACGAGCCGCGCTGCGTGTAGTTGTTGAACCCGTCCGCCCCGCCGCCGATGACCATTTCGCCCTTGTCGGACTGGCTCATATAGCCGTGGACCGTGTTGGCCATCACGACCACATCCATGCAGGGCTTGATCGGCTCGGAGACTAAGGCCTGCAGTGCGACGCTCTCCACCGGCAGCCGGAAACCCGCCATGTCGGCCACAACGCCGGAATGGCCCGCGACCACGACGCCAAGTTTGTCGCAATCAATAGCGCCTTTCGTGGTGTCCACCCCCACGACCTTGCCGCCCTCGCGCCGCACCGCCGTCACTTCGCATTGCTGGATGATATCCATGCCCATGTCCGAGCACGCCCGCGCATAGCCCCAAGCCACCGCGTCATGGCGCGCGGTCCCGCCGCGCGGTTGCCAGAGGGCGCCCAACACGGGATAGCGGGGACCATCGAGGTTGATGATTGGGCACAGCTCTTTGACGCGCTCGGGGCCGATGTATTCGGTCGACACGCCTTGCAGCGCGTTGGCGTGGGCCGTGCGCTGATAGCCCCGGATCTCGTGCTGGGTCTGGGCCAACATCATCACGCCGCGCGGGCTGAACATCACGTTGTAGTTCAGATCCTGGCTGAGCGTCTCATAAAGCGAACGCGCCTTTTCATAGATCGCCGCCGATGGGTCCTGCAGATAGTTGGAGCGGATGATCGTGGTGTTCCGCCCCGTATTGCCGCCGCCCAGCCAGCCCTTTTCCAGAACCGCCACGTTGGTGATGCCGAAGTTGCGGCCCAGGTAGTAAGCCGTGGCCAGCCCGTGGCCACCTGCGCCGATGATGATCACATCATAACGCTTTTTGGGCTCGGGATTGCGCCAGGCGCGTTCCCAGCCCATGTGCTGGCGCATGGCTTCGCGGGCGATGGCAAAGGCAGAATAACGTTTCATTGGCTTCCAGCGAATCCGTGGCTTCGGGTCAGGCAGAGTTTTGGCGTAACTCCCAACCCTAACGACGCTTGGCGGCGTCGCAATAGATCACAGTTGCGACATGTTCGCCGCAGCCCGGCGGTTGCGCGCATTCGCCCCTTTTGCCCAAGGCCGCCTGCGTCTAGATCAAGAAGATGGAGTTTTGGATCATCGTTGGCGTTATAACGCTTTTTGCGGGGGCGACTTTGGCGCTGGCGGCGCGGCGTGGCGGCGCGAATATGGCATCGGCGGCAGCCTATGATGTCCAAGTGTACCGCGACCAGTTGAAAGAGATCGAACGGGACGTCGCCCGCGGTGTCTTGTCGCCCGAGGATGCTACGCGCACCCGGACCGAAGTGGCGCGCCGGATCCTGGCGGCGGATGCCGCCGCCCAGGACGAAGCTACCGCGCGGGCCGTCCCGGCGCGGTTCATTGGCGCAAGTGCGCTTGGTTTGGTCCTGCTCTGCGGCAGCATTTGGCTATACGCCAACATTGGCGCGCCGGGTTACGGGGATTTGTCGCTGGCCATGCGGGTCGATGCCGCCGAGACGATGCGGCAATCACGCCCCGACCAAGTGGCCGCAGAAACCGGCCTTTCGCCCGGCATGTTGCCTGAGGTCGGAGAGATCAATGAAGACTATTTGGTGCTGGTCGAACGCCTGCGTCAGGTGGTGGCAGAGCGGCCCAATGACTTACAAGGCTATCAGCTTTTGGCCGTGTCCGAGCGCAACTTGGGCAATTTCGCCGCTGCGCGCGCCGCATATGAACAATATGTACTGTTGATGGGCGATGACGCCGGTGTGGCCGAGTTTTCCGACCTGGCCGACATCATGATCCTGGCCGCCGGCGGCTACGTCTCGCCCGAGGCCGAGATGTGGCTGGCGCGCGCGCTAGAGGTTGACCCAGCAAACGGACCCGCACGTTACTACTGGGGCCTGATGCGGGCGCAAACAGCGCGACCCGATCTGGCCTTCCGGATCTGGGACACGCTTTTGCGCGAAGGCCCGGCCAGCGCGGCGTGGATCCCGCCCATTCAAGCGCAGATCGACGAAATGGCCCTGCGCGCTGGGATCAACTACACACAGCCCACACCTGGCGGAATGCGCGGGCCATCGGCAGATGATATCGAAGCGGCGGGCGA
>CAWUIP010000136.1:0-8926 GCA_963922415.1 uncultured Aliishimia sp.
GCACCTTTGGGCGGTCGTGTCTTTGACGACAGCTGGAACCCGATTGTGAACAACGCAGCCGGTGTTGAGGCGGCCAATGCGCTGAAAACAATCGTGGATTGCGGCCCAGAGGGCGCCACAAACTTCGGCTTTGGCGAAGCGCTGGGCTCGTTCCTGAACGGCGACACAGCGATGTTCCTCGACACAACTGTTGTGGCTGGTCAGATCAATGACCCGAACAAATCCAAGGTTGTGGGCAAAGTCGGTTGGGCGATGCACCCGATGGGTGTGCGTCGTGGGTCGCAAACGGGCGGTTTCGGCATCGGAATTCCGTCCAATGCAGAAAACAAAGAAGCCGCCTTCCTGTTGATGCAGTGGTTGACGTCCAAGAAGGGCGACAAGCTGGTGGCGATGGCCGGTGGCAACCCCTCTCGCTTCTCCACGCATGCGGATGCCGAAGTGAACGCGAAGTTCCCGCACATGGCGACCTTTGGTGAGGCCCTGCAGCACGCAGACCCCGACTGGCGACCAATCATCCCCGTCTGGGGCAAGATCAACGCAGACCTGGGCACGACACTGTCCAAAGTTCTGACCGAAGATCTGGACATCCAAGAGGCGCTGGACGGTGTTGCAGAGCGCACCAAAGCCGTGATGACCGAAGCCGGTTACTACACCTGGCAGTAAGCCAAACGCGCAGGGGCCAGAGTACGCTCTGGCCCTTCGCCGCAAATGTCGCGGTCTTCGGGCGCTGGTCCGGAGACCCCACCCCCCTCACGTTCGGAGCTTAAGATGTCGATCGCCAGCGCCAACCGGCTGACACCTTACATGTTCATGCTGCCCGCTGTCATCATCATGGCCATGGCGTTGATTTATCCGCTGGGCTACATGATCTGGGGCTCGTTCCGCGCCTGGGATCCCAGCCAAACGATTGGCGAGGCCGAGTTCGTTGGGCTCAAGAATTACATCACGCTGCTGAACGATCCGAATTTCCTGGAATCGCTGGGCGTCACATTGCGCTTTGCCTTCTTTGTCGTGACTTTTGAGATGCTGATCGGAGTGGGCCTCGCCCTACTTCTGGATCGCAACATTCGCGGGATGTCGTTGCTTCGGACCCTCTTCATCTTGCCGATGATGATCGCGCCGGTTGTGGTCGGCCTGATGTGGCGCTATATGTACCACCCGACCGTGGGTACGTTTAACCGGACGCTGGATGCGCTGGGCCTGCCCAAGGTCGACTGGCTAGGGCAACACGCGCTTACCTCGGTCATCATTGCCGACATCTGGCAGTGGACGCCCTTCATCTTCATCCTTGCCCTGGCTGCGCTGCAATCCCTTCCACGCTCTGCGCTGGAGGCGGCGCGCATCGATGGGGCGACGGCGTGGCAGCAGATCTGGCACATCAAACTGCCGTTGATGATGCCGGTTCTGATTGTGACGGGTCTTCTGCGCCTCATCGATGCGTTCAAAGTGCTTGAGGTGATCTTGGTCATGACCGAAGGCGGCCCCGGTCTCTCGACCGAAATTCTGGCCTTGCGCATCTCGCGCACCGCAACCGAGTTCCGGGAACTGGGCGTGGCGGCGGCCATGTCAAACTACCTGCTGATCCTGCTCCTTCTGCTGACCGTGGCGATGTTCGCCTTCACCCGGTGGCAAGAAGCGCGCGCAGCACGGGTCAAAATGGCGGCGGAGGAGGGCTGATGTCGCAATCATACGAAAAGCAGAACCCCGCGTTCTACGCGCTTCTGGCGGCTTTGGTCTTTATGTCCGTGGGGCCTGTCCTGTTGATGTTGATCAATTCGTTCAAGCTGGATGTTGACATCATCTCGGGCACGTCGGGGCTGTTCTTCCTGCCGACGATCCAAAACTATGAAACGGCGCTTTGTGATGTCTTGCCGTACGAGCCGGATCACATTGACTTCTGTTCGTTGAAATTTGGCGGTGCGTTCATCAACTCGCTGATCATTGCGTTGATCTCGACGGCGCTGACGCTGGTTATCGGCTGTATGGCCGCTTACGCTCTGGTGCGCTTCCGGTTCATGGGGCGCGATACGGTGTCGATCACCACACTGATGGTGCGCATGGTCCCACCAGCGGTGCTGCTGGTGCCGGTCTTTGGCCTTTGGAACAATGAGTTCTGCATCGACCGTGACACGCTCATCGGCGGCGCGATCCGCGACACCTTTGGGGGCCGGGGGGACGTCTGCCTGGCGGGCACGCATACGGGCATCATCCTGGTCTATGTCGCGATGAACTTGCCCTTTGTAATTTGGATTTTGCAAAGCTTCATCGTGCAAGTCCCGCGCTCGCTTGAGGAAGCCGCCCGCGTTGACGGGGCGGGGCCGTTTCAGGTCTTCTTCCGCGTGGTCCTACCGCTGATCCAGCCTGGGCTTGCAGCGGCGGCGATCTTCACGTTCCGCATTGCCTGGAACGAGTACTTGCTCGCCTCGGCGCTGTCGGATCGGAACACCAAGACCGTACCCATCCTGATCGTGAACAATATGTCCGAGTTTAACGTGGAATGGGGGGTCATCATGGCCACCGGCATGCTTCTAGCCATCCCGCCCATCATCTTCACCCTGCTGGCCAGCCGTCAGATTATCACCGGTATGACCGCAGGCGCTGTGAAAGGCTGATCATGTGGGAGTGGCTGACCTCTCCCATTGATCCGGGCCGTGCGCATCTGGTGGACTTTGCCATCTCGTGGCACGCCCGCAGTATGGTGCTGGCCTGGGGGATCCTGGCGCCGCTTGCCGTGTTTGCGGCGCGGTTTCTGAAGATCCTGCCGGGGCAGAACTGGCCACAGGAGTTGGACAGCCAGGTGTGGTGGCGCAGTCATTGGATCGGACAGATTGCCGTTGTGGTCCTTTCGTTGGGCGGCCTGGCCTTGGTGCTTCCGGCTGATCTGAGCCAGCTGCATCTTCATCAAGTCCTGGGCTACGCGGTTTTGCTGGGCATGGGGGTCCAGGTGCTCTTTGGCCTTCTGCGCGGGACGAAAGGCGGGCCAACAGCACCCGCCGCAGACGGGTCCTGGCGTGGCGATCACTATGATATGACCCGCCGCAGGCTTGTTTTTGAGGCGGTGCACAAGGCCATTGGCTACCTAACTCTGATCCTAGCTGTTATGACGATCCTGAGCGGTCTTTGGACTGCAAACGGCCCGATTTGGATGTGGATCACACTGATTGCGTGGTGGGCGCTGCTTGTTGGGCTCTTCATCGCCTTGCAAAGCCGGGGCTTAGCGGTCGATACATATCAGGCCATTTGGGGCGACGACCCGACCCATCCGGGCAACCGCCGCGCAGCACAGGGGTGGGGCGCACGGCGTCCCGTAGAGTACGATGAAGGAGATGCAAATGTTCGGGGTGATCGAGGGGACCGGATTCGAAGTCATTGATCCCGCGTTTGAGGCCTGCTTTGTCGGCCATGCGCGGGTCGAACGCCTTTGGACGGGCGCGCGCTGGTCTGAGGGGCCAGTGTGGTTTGCGGCCGGGCGGTACTTGTTGTGGTCCGACATTCCCAACAACCGCATGATGCGGTGGGACGAGACGGATGGGTCCGTCTCTGTCTTTCGCGCGCCGTCTAACAACACCAACGGGCACACGGTCGATCGGCAAGGCCGCCTGGTGTCGTGCGAGCATCTAGGGCGGCGCGTCACGCGGACCGAACATGATGGCGCGATCACAGTTCTGGCTGACAGCTTTGAGGGCAAGCGGCTGAACTCACCCAACGATGTGGTGGTCAAATCGGATGGCTCTGTCTGGTTCACCGATCCGTCCTACGGCATTTTGATGGATTATGAGGGCGACCGCGCAGACAGCGAGATTGGCGCCTGCCATGTCTATTGCATAGATCCAGATGGGGCACTGCGGATCGTGGCGGATGACTATGTCAAACCCAATGGCCTGGCGTTTTCACCAGACGAAAGCCTGCTTTACATCGCCGATACAGGGATCACCCACGACGCGGACGGGCCGCGCCACATCCGCCGCCATCAGGTGGGCGCAGATGGCACCCTGTCGGGGGGCGAGGTGCTGGCGGCCTGTACCGAGGGCGTCTTCGACGGCTTCCGTGTAGACCGGGATGGCCGCATTTGGACCTCGGCAGCGGATGGGGTTCACTGCCTGACCCCCGACGGCACGCTGATCGGCAAGATCAAAATCCCCGAACTTGTGGCGAATGTTTGCTTCGGTGGGCCGAAGCTGAACCGGCTCTTTATCTGTGGGACGACATCACTCTATTCTGTCTTCCTGAACGTCAACGGCGTCTCGCCTGTGTAAGGAGCGTCCTCGTGTTTGTCCAAGAGAGCCTGCAACTCACCCATTCGGCGACGCTGACGATGCTCACGGCGGCTGCGGCCAAGGCCGAAGAGATTGGCCAGCCGCAATGCATCGTGATCGTGGATGCGAGTGGCGAGACGCTGGCGACCCTGCGCATGAGCGGCTCGAAATACCTCAGCCTGAAAAGCGCGCGGACGAAGGCGCGCACGGCGGCGTCCATTGGTGCGCCTTCGGACGCGATCCCCGAACCTGTGGGGCTTGCGATTGCGGCGGCGACGGACGGGAACGTGACCCGGTTAGGCGGCGGGCTGCCGGTCTACATCAACGGCACGCTTGTGGGCGGGATTGGTGTCGGATCGGGGAGCCCAGATCAGGACAAGGCCGTGGCCATGGCCGCACTGGACGCGATCCGCGCGACAGCGTCACCCACAGGCACCCCGGCCGCGCGTCTAAGCTAGCGGTAATTCGCGCTTACCAGATCTTCCACCAGGGTTTCTTTTCTTCGGCCTCTTCTGTGGCCGCGGCCGTTGGCTCTGCCACTGTCTCGGTGCTCTCGGCTGCAGCGGTCTCTTCTTCTTCGGTCGCCGCATCCGTGCCAAAGACTTCCGTTGCACCAGCTTCGGCAATGGCAAGCGCTTCGGTCAGCGTTGCCTTCGCGCCTTCAAGATCGCCGCTGCCGCAAGTCGCAAAGCCCTGGTCGAGCATCTCTTGCGCTTTGGCCGCGGCCTCTTCGGTGGTGCGCGGCAGTTGCAGGCGGATACGCGCCCGCAGCATCATCGCGTCAATGTCATCGCAGGCCTCGACAAGCGCCTGAAAGGTGCCTTCGGTATCCATGCTGGCGGCGTTCCCGGCCTGCTGCTGCTGTGCCGAGACAGGCAGCGCGGTGGTTCCAGCCAAAAGAGCGATCAAGGCGAGGCGTGTCATAAGGCGTCTCCTTCACAAGACATAAACGATGTGTCGCGTCACGCGGACGGCTTTTCCAATCCGATCAAGGCGCGGCGCAGGCGCGCGGACATGGCGTCCATCAGCATCACAGTGACCAAGACCAAGATCGCCATATAGGCCACGTTTTCGAAGTCATTGCCGGTTTGCAGCGCGCCCAGGAATTGCAGGCCAATACCGCCCGCGCCCATCGCGCCAATGATCACCGCGCCACGTGTGTTGGATTCCAAGTAGTAGAGCGACTGAGAGATGAAGACCGGCATGATCTGCGGCAGGATGCCGAACCGATGCTGCTGCACCTTCGTCGCACCTGTCGACTGGATCCCCTCGCGCTGATTGTTGTCCGCGTTCTCGACCGCTTCGGACATCAGCTTGCCCAGCGTGCCCGTATCGGTGAAGGCAATCGCAAAGATCCCAGTGAAGAGGCCCGGACCAAAGGCGCGCAGGAAGATCAGCGACCAAATCAGCGTATCGACACCGCGCAGAAGGTCAAAGAGACGGCGCAAGAAGAAGCGAATGGGGCCGATGGGCTGCACGTTGCGCGCGGCCATGAAGGCGAGCGGTAGGCCCACAGCGGCGGCGATCATCGTGCCCAACAGCGCCATAAAGATCGTCTCGACCATCGCATAGAGCACCGCGCCATGGCCCCAAAGCGCGTTGTCGCGGAACTCAGTCCAGACCAGCATTGCATTGGACATCTCGGGTACAACGCGGTCAGAGGAGAACATCAAGGCCAGGCCGCTAAAGAAGCCGTAATCGACAAGTGGGCTGTTAAAATCGAACCAGAAGTATTTCCAGCCCATTTCATAGCGGAACATCTCCACCTTGAGGGACCCAACCTGGATGCGTTCAAAAAGCGACGGGCGCATTTCGATTTTATTTTCGGTAACACGGATCCAATCTGGAAGGCCAACCGGCTGGTCTAACCCAAGCGCTGCAACTTCACGGCGAACTGACGCCCATTCTTCGCCCGTCATCGGCCCGGCGGTGTTCGGGCGAATACTATCGGGCAGTTCGGAGAACCAAACGCCATTGGCAAGCTGCTGATCAACAAACGCGCGGCTCGCCCATGGTGGGCGCGTGTAGCCTTCGATAAACGGTTTGCCTTCGGCGTTTAGGCCAATTGTGAAATCTTCATCGACATTAGGCCAGTCAACAACAACTCGGTCATCATAGATCGTAGCGACGCCGCCATTGCCAAATGTCACTTGGTTGCCGTCGCCAACTTCTTGGAACCAATCAGGCTTAGGGTCGTAGACGGTGCGATGGCCACCTTCGAACGAGACTTCAATTTCACCTGGCTTGTTCCAGCGCATCTCGACATGGTCTTTGTGCGCGTAGCTATCCAGCACGATCAACGCCGCACGATCCGGGCGCCAGTTCTTGGTCATCTGGCCGACCTCGAAGGCGTTCCAAGAAATCACAAGATAGGCCAGGATCACGGCGCATACGCCCCAGAACCAGAGGCGTTGGCCGCGCGCGGACGTTTCGATCTCGGCGGCAATGGTGTCGAAGTCGGTTGGGGCGGACGTCACGCTCATTTTTTGATTCCAATCAGTTTCGACCGGACCCAGTCGGAGAGGTAATCGAGGGCCACGATAGTCACGACCAACAGAACAAAAATCGCCGTTACGCGGCCTTCATCGCGCCACTGGATCGCAGTGGAGAGCGCCTGACCGATGCCACCCAGCCCAAAGAAGCCGAGGATCGTGGAGGCGCGCACGTTAATTTCGAGCCGCAAGATGCCGTAGGAGAAAAAGAGTGGCATCACCTGCGGCAAGACGCCAAAGCGGATGCGGCTGACCCATGAGGCACCTGTGGACTCGAGCCCTTCCAGCGGTTTGTTGTCGATGTTCTCGATAGCCTCCGAGAACAGCTTACCAAGCGCGCCAATGGTATGAATCCAGATCGCAAAGATCGCGGGCAGGGCGCTTTTGCCCATCAGATACAGCAGCACGAGCGCGATGATGATCTCGGGAAACGAGCGGAAGAGGTCGAGCGTGCGACGTGTGAAAAGAACAACCGCCTTGTTTTTCACAATGTTCTGCGATGCGAAGCAGGCGAAAACGACCGCGAAGACGAACCCAAGGAACGTCGACAAGATCGCCATGTTGATCGTGAAGATCAGGTCGTCAGTGAATTCCCAAACGCGCGACAGCCACTGATTAAGGCTCAAATCGAAGCTTCCCCGGATCATATCAATCGGGAAGTCGAAAATCTTGGTGATGCCCTGGCTAAAGGGCGTCGCATTGGCCGTGTTGGCCAGATCGATCCCAAACAGCGCAACCGCCGCCGTCACCATAATAGCAATGATCGTGTAGGTCGTCTTGCGACGTTGGAGCGTTTTTAGCTCAATCTCAAGCTGGTTGAGATGTGCAGGAAGTATCGCGGACATTGGGACCCCAAAAAAGGTCGGGACGCGCGAAAGCCGCGCGTCCCGGGATAAATCTTAGTTGCTTTTTGCAGCTTCGATTTTTGCTTTACGTGCTTTCACGATCACTTCGTAGAAGGAGTGGTCCACTGGAACCCATGCTTTTACGATGCCGTTTGCGATGTTCTCGCCGCACTCAGGATCGTTTTCCAAGATCCACTGCTTCATGCCAACCATGGTGTCTTTGGCTTCGCGTGGCAGGCCTTTTGCCATGACGATTGGACCGTTCGGGATCAAGTTGGAGGACCAGATCTGCTTGATGTCATCCATGTTCAGGATGCCTTTGTCGACCATCTTGCGCAGGTTGCCGGATGTGTAGCCTTCTTCCCACGCGCCAACGCCGGAGACCCATGTCACAGCTGCGTCGATGTCGCCATTCAGAACCGCCAGAACGCCGTTTTCGTGGCCGCCCTGGAATTCTGTGGACGCGAAGTATGCGCTCAGGTCACCCAACTGGTCGGCCAGTTCGATGGATGGGATCAAGAAGCCGGATGTGGAGTTTGGATCAGCAAAGCCCAGGTCTTTGCCTTTCATGTCTTCCAGGCTTTCGATGCCGCTGTCGGACAGTGTGACCATGACGGAGTAGTAGCCAGTATCGCCTGTTGGCTGCATACGGGTCATGACTGGCTCACCCGCTTCGGGGTTCTGCAGGTAAAGACCAGCATAAGAGGACGCGCCGAACCATGTGTAGTCCAGGTTGCCGCCCGCGAAGGATTCCATCGCGCCAGCATAGTCTTTGAACGTGAACATTTTGGCAGGAACAAGATATGCCGCTTCGACATACTCTTGGAGGCACTCGTTGCGCGCAATGACATCTTGTGCCGCTTCGTCGCCCAAGAAACCAATGCGGAATTCTGGCTGGACGGAAGACAGGTCAAATGTTGGGCCTGCATACTTGGACGCGTCTGCAACAGCAGCGGACGCAATTGCGGTGACAGCAAAAGAAGCTGCAACGCGTGCGATAAATGAGTTCATTGGGTTATCTCCCCTGGGTTTGGATAAACAGCGCCTTCCACGCTGATCATTGTGCACCGATTGTAGCGGCGACACGCTGGGGCTCGGCGGCGGCGGAGGCCTCACCAAGCGACGTCGAGGTGATGGAGCCTTCAAAGGCCTCCTCAGCTTCTGCACCGTAGATCTCACGCGCCATCGCGTCGGTGAGCCGGGCCGGTACATCGTCAAAGACTTTCTCACCTGCCCGCATCCCGATCACGCGGTCGCAATAGGTGCGCGCAGTGTCCAGGGTGTGCAGGTTGCAGATGACTGTGATTTTCTCTTCGCGGTTGATCTTATGGAG
>CAWUIP010000137.1:0-8852 GCA_963922415.1 uncultured Aliishimia sp.
TGGGGAGGGTCGGGCGTAGCCCGGCTTTGCCGGGCGATATTGATCGCGCGCTCAACGGTCGCAGTTACTCTGCCCGGTGGTCTTGTGGTGCGCCTGAGCCCTATTCTGCTGGTGTTTCGATCCGACCTTCCAACAACGCGCCCATGCGCGCGCGCTCGGCGCGGGCGCGGGTCACAATCGCCGGTTCGCGCAGTGTGTTGGGGCTGTCGAGGCGCAGCATGCGCGGTGCGTGGCGGACCAGGTTCAGGCTTCCCAGCGCCGAGAGCGGCACCGCGAGCAACAGCGACGTGATGATCGGCAAAAGCCAAGGCGACATCACACCGACCCAAAGCCCCCATGCGAGCGCAAGGCCCAGCAGCGTTTCCAGCCAATGAAAACGCAACAAGGTCACCCAACTGTACCCGGTGCCCGTCCGGGCGGTCGGTGACCAGGTGTCGCTTTTGCTCAGTAACGCGCGCAGAACCGCACGGCACTGCTGGATCATCAGCAAGGGCGCGTAAAGCATCGACAAAAGAACCTCGACGCTGAACGCTAACAAGAACTGGCCCCGGCCACCGAAGATCCGGTGCGCTTTGGGATGACCCGCGATGATGACCGCGCTGACGATCTTCGGCATCAGCAGGACTGCATACATGATCACCAAGAAGACAGCAGCGTTGATCTCGGTCATCACAGGCCAGTCGGGATACAGCGGGCTCTCCTCCCGGAAATAGCGGATCACGTTCTGCTCTTCGCTGCGCCCCAAAAGCGCCCAGGAGAGCAGGAGCAGGAACCAAGCCGGGCTGAGCAGGTAGGCCATCGCCCCATGAAACAGGTGAAACCGTGACACCGGGTGCAGGCCTGCGGCCCCCACAATACGCAAATGCTGCAAATTGCCCCGGCACCAGCGCCGGTCGCGCAGCACGTGGTCGATCAGCGTGGCCGGGGTCTCTTCGAAGCTGCCCGACAGGCGGGGTAGGAAGGTCACACGCCAACCTGCGCGGCGCAACAGGCCCGCTTCGACAAAGTCATGGCTCATGATCAGCCGGTCGCCTTTGAGCTTCGGCAGTCCGGCGGCAGCGGCGAAAGCGCGCGTACGGATGATCGCGTTATGGCCCCAATAATTGCCCTCGGTCTGCGCCCAACGGGCGAGGCCCTCGCTGAGAAGCCAACCATAGGCGATATTGGCGAACTGTTGCGTGCGGGCGAAAAGCGTCTCGGCCCCGATCAGCGTGGGGATGGATTGCACCAGGCCCGTTTCCGGATCTGCGGCCAGCGCGTCAGCCAGCGCCACGATCGTGCGCCCGGCCATCAGGCTGTCGGCGTCGAGAACGAGCATCGCGTCATGCGCAGCCCCCCAGCCGGTGATCCAGTCCAGAAGATTGCCCACCTTGCGGTCTGTGTTCTCGACGCGCCTGCGGTAATGCACGGTGATGGCCGCCGGTGCATCGGCGCACAGGGCGGCAAAGGCGGTTTCTTCCTCGGCAGCAATGGCGGCATCGCGCGTGTCCGACAGGACGAAAAGCGTAAAGCGATGCGGCGCGGCCCGGCGCGCCAGATCATCCAGCATCGCTTGGGCATTGCCAAAGACATGCGCGGCATTTTCGTTATAGATCGGGACCAAAAGCGCCACATCAAGCGCCCCGGGCGCGTCGCCGCCCGTCCGGTTGCGGCGCAAAAGGCCCAGCACGCCGATCAGGACAGTGGAGACCGACAGCGCGATCCAAACAAAGCTCAAGCCAATCAGCCCAAGCAACGTCCATTCCAGCCAAGTCATCCCGCCCATTGTGAGCCAGGAAAAGAGCCCGCCAAGCAAGGCGAAGGTGCCAAAGAGCGCGGGCAGAAATACGCCAACGCGCCACGGCCAGGTCGAAGTGTCGTTGCGTTGCGCGCGTGGCCCCGTGTCAAACCGTTGCGCAGGCACGGGCAGGGGTGCGCGCGCCGGCATATGGGGGTGCGCCGTCACGCAGCCGTCCAACGATAGAGCCAAACTTCAGAGAGCGCCGCACCATCTGCCGCCCGCAACTGCACGCGGAACTCTACCAGCGGGGCCTCGCCGGGATCAAAGCGGAAGGCCAGCCGCGGGCCCCCAGTTTCGGGATTGCGTTGCAGCACGCCCTCGGTGACCTCGCCCGCGCTGGCGCGCACAAGCTTCATCACCTCAGATAGGTCCTCGGGCACCCGCGGCGAGGCGTCAAAGTCGATCACGCAGAGCAAGCCCTCGTGAAAGGCGCTGCCGCCGATGGCGGTGTCACGGACCTGCACCAAATTCGTCTGCGGCGCAGGCTCCGCCCCCCAGTCCAAGCGGTAGCTCATATCGTGCTGCTGCCCGCGGGTGATCGGTGCAGAGGGGCGCCAATAGGCCACGATATTGTCGTAGATCTCTTTGTCGGCGGGGATCTCCACCAGCGCGACCGACCCACGCCCCCACCCCTCGCCCGGGGTGACCCACAGGCCGGGTCGGTTTTGGTAATGCGCCTCAAGATCATTGTAATCCGAAAACTTGCGTGGGCGCTGCATCAGGCCGAAGCCTTTCGGATCTTGGTCGGAAAACGCGCTGATCTGAAGCTGCTTTGGATTGGCGAGGGGTCGCCAGATAACCTCGCCCGCGCCATTGTGGATCAACAGCCCATCGCTGTCGTGCACGGCGGGACGGAAATCACTGAACTGATCGCGGTTGGTCTGGTCGTAAAGGAACATCGACGTCAGCGGCGCGATGCCCACATGGTCCAGCGTCTCGCGGGCAAAAAGGCTTGCCGTGACATCCATGCGCAGTGTTGGGCCGTGGGTGAGGACGAACGTATAGACCCCGCTGCAAGAGGGGCTGTCCAGAAGCGCGTGGAGTGTCAGGCTGTCCTCTGTGTCACCGGGCTTTTCGATCCAAAAGGCGATGAATTCGGGAAACTCCTCGCCCATCGGATCGCCGGTCTTCAGTGCCAGCCCGCGTGCCGACAGGCCATAGTTTTGGCCAGTGCCAATCCCCCGGAAGTAGCTGGCGCCCTGGAACACGGCATATTCGGACTTGTTGCCGTCGCCGGTCAGGTCCGCACGCAGCCGCAAGCCGGAATAACCCAGCGTGTCGTCAATCGTGACATCGGGAAAGCGGTCGGTGGTGTCAAACACGCCCATGTCAAAGCGCAAGGGCCGGGCGGTATCCCCTTCGACCACCGAAATCGCGACCGGGCGCGGGAAGTAAAGGCCCGGCGGGAAAACGTCGATGTTTTGCGGGGTGTCCGTGTCTGCCCAAAGCGCATTGCGGGTATCAAACCAGATCTTGCGATACTGGTCATAGGTCAAGTTGCGCCAATCGGCGGGGATCTGCGCGCGCATTTGATAGGCGCCTTGCGCCATCTTGCGGGCGCGGTCGACTAATGCCTCGCGCGAGAAGGGCGCGCTCTCACCCAGTTGCAGGCCGGGTTCTTCCGCGCGGGCGGGCAAAGCTGCGAATGCGGCCATCAGGCCCAAGGCGGTGCGTCGTGAAATCATGCCTTTGCCTTCTGTCGCCAGGGTTGCGTTTTGAACCAGCCCGCGCCGTAGGCCACAAGCACCAGGACGGCCATGCCAAAGAGGTTTATGGCCCAGGTGCTGGCGACGCTGCGGCCGAGCATATCCAGCAAAAAGCCGTTAAAGCGCGCCAGAAACATCGACACCACAAAAACGGCAAGCGATTGCTGACCGACTTTGAGGATGATGTTCAGGCACTGCTGCCACATGCGCGCGCCGAGACCTGCACCGTGTGCCAAGAGCCGGTGCCCTTTGTCGCCCGCCAGAACCCATGCCAGGTAGGCAAGCGCCAAGAAGTGGACATAGCGCAGGATGCCGAAGTCCGACTTGGTAATCCACTCTCGGTTTGCGATGCGCCAGTCGCGGGCCCAGTCAAATCCAAACTCGCGGATGCCGATATTGCTCAGCGGTACATTGGCCAGCAGCACCACCGCCGCAATGCCGATCAACAGAGGCGTGACCGGGGGTTTCGGCAGCCAGCCGCGCATGAAGGCAAAGCCCGTAAAGAAGATCAACTGCCAGCCGAATGGGTTAAAGAACCACGCGCGCTGGGTGCCGTTGTCTTTCACCCAAGGCTCGGCGATGAAGTTCCAGTGGGGCAAGCCCAAGCTGTCTGTGAGGGCACGTTGGCCCATAAGCCATGTCAGCGCGATAAAGCCCGCCACCAGCCACAGATTGACCCGCGCCAACGCCATGATGACCGGCATCATCACCAGCACGACCATATACATCGGCAGGATGTCGAAATAGTTCGGCACATAGTTCAGCGTCATAAAGCTCAGCCAGATATCTTGGTTGGTCCAGCGTTCGCTTTCGACAAAGAGCGGCCAAAGGTTGAGCTGACCCCAGTAGTTTCGTGTTGTGATCTCAAGATCCGTCAGGAATACCACAAGCGCGACCGTGGCCATGAAAAGCCCCACATGCGCCCAATAGACCTGCCATACCCGGTAGCCCACGCGCGCGGTGCCAAGCGCGAAGCCTGCGCGGTCAAAGGTGGACCCAAAGGCGATGGCCGA
Source organism: uncultured Aliishimia sp. (assembly GCA_963922415.1). GTDB lineage: Bacteria > Pseudomonadota > Alphaproteobacteria > Rhodobacterales > Rhodobacteraceae > Aliishimia. Next base: position 4,500 of record CAWUIP010000137.1, read on the forward strand.
CGCCATGCCCGAGCAGAAAACAAAGATTTCGGTCGCGTCGGAAAAGCCCCAGCGGGCCGGGATCCAAGACGTGAAAAAGTTCCCCGGCGTGTGGGCGAACAGGATGATGAACATCGCCAACCCACGAAAGAAATCCAGCCGGACATCGCGGACGCGCGCGGCGGGGGGAGCTTTGGCCTGAGCCATGGGCGCGGTTCCTGCGCTGGTGGTTGGGTCGGCGAACGTCATGACGGGCGTCTAATCTCTCTGCAAGCCCTATTGCGCCGGAATGCGCTGCGCGTCGCGCAGCATCGCCATGCGCGTGGCCGCAAACCGGTCCTGGTGACCGGCGCGTTGGGCAATGCGGGCGGCGAGGATCTCTTCGGTCTGGCCGTAGAAGCCTGCGCGAATGCCCGCATCGATCGTCATGCGTTCGAACACGTCGCGCTGGGCGTGACTTCCGCCAATGGTCTGCATCGCGGGGCGTGCCGCGGCGAGGTTCATAAACGCGGTATCCCAACGCGCTTCGGCAAAGGAATGGAGCCCGGTGATGGCTGCGATGCCCGGATCTGCGACGCGCGCAGGCATCTCGCCTTGTTTCTTCGCGTCGATTGTGAAGCGCAGCGCCATATCGCCCGCAGCCTCCTGACGGCCCGCCGCACCAAGGGCGAGCATGTAGTGCAGGTCTGCAAAGACAAGACAGCCATCTTGCGTCCGATTTTCCGAGAAGTCGGCCAGTTCGGACCAGCGATCGCCCACATCCATGCCTTCCAACTCCAGCCGCATCAAAAGCGAGGTCGCGTTGGCGATATCGCGGTAGTCGTCGGTCTTATCTTCGCGGATTTTCTGATCGTAGAGCGACAGCGCCACATCGGTTTCGCCGCGGTCCAGATGCAGCAGCGCTTTGTGCCACCAGACGTGGTAGCGGAAGTTGTTGCAATGATCCCAAGCGTTGCGGTTGTTTTCGATCAGGGCAATGCCGTCATCGGGCGCTGCCGTCATATCGTAGACATGAGCGACCGCGTGCAGACCCCAGGCATCGTCGGGGGAAAAGACCAGCCCCTCGCGCCCTTCAGCTTCCGCTGCGGCGTAGTCGCCCGTTTCTTCCAGTGCAAACGCGTGACAGCCCAACAAATACCCGCGCAATGGGTGGTTTTCGTCATGGGCGGGCAAAATCTGTTCGATCGAGGCGCGCATGCCCTTGGCATCGCCCAGAATAAAGCGGATGGCGTGGCCCACCTTGGCCGACAGCGTGTCGCGCGGGTTATGCCGCAGCGCTTCTTCCATGGCCGCAATCGCGCCAGAGGGGCGCCCCTCCAGCCATTCGCGCAACGCCCGGATCCACAGCTTTTCCCGCTGCACACGGCTGCCCAAACGCTCTGCCTCTGCCAGGGCATCTTTGGCAACGGGCATCAGTTCGCGCCGCCCCATCATCACCGAAAACAGCCCCTTGGCCGCGTGTGCCATCGCAAACTCTGGCTCGGCGCTCAGAACCGCGCCAAGGTGCTGCGGCGTCGCCGCCGAATGCGCCAAAAACGCTCGCGTCATCGCGTTCCAATGCGCGACGCTTTCGCCGCGCTGGAGGGAAATGTCACTGTCACAGATGTCGGAGATCATAAATGCGTGGCCCTTGATGATGCGATGGCGGTTGCCGGTTACGTAGCCCATTCAGCGGCTGTTCCACAGAAGCCGACACCGAATTACACGGCTTCGTGAAACCAGTTTGGGCTTTCGTGAGCGAATGTGTCGAACCTGCCTTGCAGAAAGGCAAAATTTGGACGCGCGGGCGCTAGGATCGGTCGAATTTGCCCGAGGCCAAATCCGCCAATACCTCTGCCGAATCCTCGCCAAAGCGCGGCGGCGGTCGGTCATAACGCACCGGTGTGCGCGAGAGTTTCAGGGGATTGCCCAAAAGCGAAACGGACCCTCCCGCCACATCTGCGCGCGCAACGTGCTCAACTGTGCCCCTGGCTTCGGCCTGAGATGACGACAGGGCCTCGGCCACGGTATGGATTGGTCCCGCTGGAACCAAGGCGGCGTGGCAGCGCTCCAGAATCTCGGCTTTCGGCAGCGGTTTGAGCGCCTCATGCAGGCACGCGGTGAGGCGCTCACGGTGTTTGATGCGCTGCAAATTGGTCTGAAAGTCAGGGTCTTGGGCAAGATGCGCCAGGCCAAACGCGTCGCAGAACCGGGCAAATTGCGCGTCATTTCCGACTGCCAGAAGGACATGGCCATCTGCGGCAGGGAAAGCATCGTAAGGCACGATGTTTGGATGCGCATTACCTTGGCGTTTGGGCGCGTTGCCAGAGGTCAGGAAGTTGGTGCCCTCGTTGATCAGCCACGCCATGGTGCTGTCCACCAGCGACAGATCGATGTGTTGGCCTTCGCCAGTTGCGTCGCGGTGGCGAAGGGCTGCGAGGATGCCGACAGTCGCATACATCCCACACATCACATCCGCGATCCCGGTGCCAACTTTGTAAGGTGTCCCCTCTGGCGGGCCAATCAGCGACATCGTGCCCGCAAAGCCTTGGGCCATAAGATCGTATCCTGGTTGGTCGCGATTGGGCCCTGTCTGACCAAAGCCCGAGATCGAACACCAAACGAGCCCAGGATGCTTTGGCATCAGCGTCTCGTGATCAAGCCCGTACTTCTTCAAGCCGCCTGGCTTGTAATTCTCGATCAGGACATCCGCGCGGGCGGCCAGTTGGCGAATGGTGTCTTGCCCATCCTCGGTCGTCAGGTCGATGGCGAGCGAGCGCTTGTTGCGATTGGCGGCCATAAAGTAGGCCGAAAGGTCTGAAGGCGAGCCATCCACGTTCTTGGCATAGTTCGGCCCCCAAGTGCGCGTGTCATCGCCGCCGGTCTTGGGGTTCTCGATCTTGATCACGGTCGCACCAAGATCGCCCAGAAGTTGGGTACAGGTTGGGCCCGCGAGAATGCGCGAAAGATCCAGGACCAAAAGCCCGTCGAGTGCGCCTTTAGATGCGACCATCATAGGCCTCGCGGTCGATGACGGCTCCAATCACGGTGAACGTGTCAGCGGACTGCGCGGCCCTCAGGGCGGATTCCAACTCGGCCCGGTTGCGCACGGTGTGACCGGCTCCGCCAAACGCGACGCCAATTGCTGCAAAATTGTGCTCGGCAAAGTCGACGCCCGCGTTGGTCAACTGCCGCTCGCGCTGCTTTTTCTCGATAAGGGCGAGCGAGGCGTCGACGAAGACCAAAAAGATTGTCCGCAGGTCCAGCTCTGCCGCAGTGGCCAATTCACCTGCGACCATCAGGAACCCTGCATCGCCGGAAAAGGAAATCACGGTGCGGTCAGGGTCTGTGAGCGAGGCGCCCATGGCGAGTGGCACGGCGCAGCCCATGGTGCACAGGCCCGACGATTGCATCAGGCCACGCGGCTCGGCGCACTGCCACTGTTGCGACAGCAAAATGCGGTGCGCGCCGCTGTCGGCGGTGGCCAGGGTGTTGCGTGGCAGAACGCTTTGGCAAGTGTCGATCACCGCGCCAGGGCCCCAGGTGTCGTCCTTGGGAAAGGAAGCCGCTAGGGCCGCTTTGCACGCGTCAATTGCGGTGTTCGTCCAAACCTTTATCGGGGGGATCGCTGCGCTTATTGCGGCGAGCGTTGGCCCGACGGAGGCTTGGATGTTCAACGTTGCCTGGTGCATGTAATGCGTGTTGGCGACGGGGCCGATATCGATCACATCGGTCTTGGCCGGATCCCAAGGATCGCGCCAGCCGGTGCGCATCTCAATCGGGTCATAGCCTGCCAGGATGATCAGGTCAGCCGCCGCGATCACCGGCATCAACGCTTGATCGGCCAGCGGCGACAGCCCCGCGCCACCTAAGGCCAGTGGGTGATCTTCGGGCAGCGTGCCCTTGGCCTTATAGGTCGTGATCAGCGGTGCATTATGGGTTTCACAGAAGGTGCGGATCGTGGGCTCAGCCCCTTCGTTCATGGCGTCCACGCCTGCGATCACCAAGGGCGCTTTGGCTTTGTCCATCAACGCGCGCGCCCGGGTCAGATCGTCGCCAGAGGGCATCGTTTCGGCAAGCGGGCCGCGTGTGTGTGGCGCTTGGGCTGCGACGGGGGCAACCGCGACCGAGATCGGCACATCGACATGCACCGGGCCCATGCTGCCTTCAAGCGCGATATTCACCGCCTTGTCGATCTGGATATGCGCCGCACCGGGTGTGAGCGTGAAGCCCGCCTTGGTGATCGGCGCCAGGACCGCACGTTGATCTAGGACTTGGTGCGTGTAGGTCTCAACCTCATCTGCGTCGATCACGCCCGACAACACAATGAGCGGGACCCGGTCCTGTTCGGCATTGGCGATGGCGTTGACGCCGTTTAATACGCCAGGACCGACC
>CAWUIP010000138.1:0-8809 GCA_963922415.1 uncultured Aliishimia sp.
AGTAGTTGGAGCCTGTTGGGATCATCTCGGCTGTCAAGTTGCGGTCATCCACGTGATACAGCAGGACGTTGGTCAACTGACCTTTGTTTTCAGGCTTCAGCAGTGTTTCCACCGTGCCCTCGGGCAGAGCGGCGAAAGCGTCATTCACTGGCGCGTAAACGGTGAAGGGGCCAGGACCCTGCAAAGTCTCAACCAGACCGGCTGCGGACACAGCTGCGACCAGTGTCGAGAACCGTTCGTCGCCCACAGCGATGTCAACGATTGTGTTTGCGCTGGCGGTAACGGCAGCGGTGCTCAGCGCCGCGGCGGCGAGGATGGATTTCAGGGTCATGGCAGTCTCCTTGTCTGACTGAAGATGCGTGTGCAATTTGCACACGTCTTGAAAAGTACCAGGGTTACGGAGGGCAAAAATTTTCGGATCACATTTTTTTCGCTTTGCGTTGATTTTTTCTGCGCACCGCCTCTTTTCCCGGACCACGCCCAGGCGTAGAGGAGCGGTATGACACCCACATCGACCGAGATGACCTACGCGGGCCACGTGCGCGCGCTTTTGGTTTTGGGCCTGCCGATTATTGGCGGGCACTTGGGCCAAACGGCCATTGGTGCGACCGATACAGCGATGCTGGGATGGTATTCTGTCACCGCATTGGCTGCGATCGGTCTGGGCGGCAGCTACTTCTATATCTTTTTTCTTATGGGGTCTGGCTTTGCCTGGGCGGCGATGCCGCTGGTCGCGGCCTACGCGGCGGAAAATGACGAAATTGGACTGCGCCGCGCAACGCGCATGGCACTTTGGCTTTCGGGTGCTTTCGCTCTGCTGTCTTTGCCATTTCTGATTATGTCCGAGCCCATATTGCGCCTATTGGGACAGCCTGAGGACGTGGTCCAAGCCGCCGCGACTTATTTGCGGATTGCCGGTTGGGGGATCGTGCCTGCTCTTGGTGTGATGGTTATCAAATCCTACCTGGCCGCCCTGGAGCGGACGCAGCCGGTCTTGTGGATCATATTGGCCTCGGCGGTTGTGAACGCGGCGTTTAACTGGGCGCTGATCTTCGGCAATTGGGGCGCGCCGGAGTTGGGCCTGCAGGGTGCCGCCATTGCGTCAGTTGTTACGCAGGTTTTCACGCTCATCGGCGTTGTGGCCTATGCGGTTTGGGCCTTGCCGGAACACGAGCTTTTTCGCCGTCTTTGGCGCGTGGACCAACAGATGCTGGGCAAAGTCTTTGGCCTGGGCTGGCCCATCGGTCTGACCACCTTAAGCGAAGTAGGCCTTTTTTCAGCATCGCTGTTTATGATGGGCTGGCTTGGCGTTATCCCGCAGGCCGCGCATACTGCGGTTATTCAGATCGCCTCGATCACCTTCATGCTGCACATGGGTCTTTCGAATGCCGCGACCGTGCGCGCCGGCAATGCGCTTGGGCGGCGCGACGTGACGCATTTGGTGCGTGGCGCCCAAACAGCGCTGTGTCTATCGGTCGTCATCTCAATCCTGACGATGATCGCCTTCCGGGTCGTGCCAGAGGCGTTGATTTCGCTCTTCTTGGATGGTGACGCGGATGCACGGGACGAGATCCTGCGCATCGGCATTGTCCTGATGGCGCTTGCAGCCCTCTTTCAATTGGTCGACGGCGCACAAGTGATTGCCCTTGGCGTCCTGCGCGGGGTTCAGGACACGCGTGTGCCGATGATCATGGCCGCGATCAGCTATTGGGTCCTGGGCATGCCCGCGTCTTACGTTTTGGGCTTTACGCTTGGCTGGGGTGGACCGGGGATCTGGGCTGGGCTGGTCATCGGGCTTTCGGGCGCGGCGCTTGGGCTGCTTTGGCGGTTCTGGGGGCCGGTGCTGCGCGAACTCCGCTTGAACACCGCGCAGATGGCCTAGCGGTCTTCGCCGGTCGTCGGTCCGGCAATCGGCTCGGTGCGGATTGTGCCGCCGGTGCTCCGGGGGCCAAAGATATCCGTCAAAACCTGATCGATGAGCGAGCCACCAGAACTGCCGGGCCGATTGGTGGGGGCGGAGCCGCCAAAAAGCTCGGTCGCTTGGCCCGATGGCGCGCGCAAGGGCAATCCGCGCGGCTCTAGCCCCTCATGCACGCGTACCATAACCTCGCGCCAGATATCGGTTGGCAGGCCGCCGCCCGTGACACCCGCCAAAGGCGTGTTATCGTCATAGCCCATCCACACACCGGCAACATAATAATCGGTGAAAGCGATAAACCAGGCGTCCCGCGCGGCCTGGGTGGTGCCGGTCTTACCCGCAATCTGCCAGCCACCAAATTGGGCACGAGCGCCGGTCCCTTCGCGCACCACATGCTCCATCATCCAGACCAACTCTTGGGCCGCTTGCGGCTGGATCACCCGCTCTCGGATGCCGCCTGTGGCCTGCATGACCGGGGTCGCGTCGCCCACCATCCGCAATTCTTCCAGCCCATAGGGCGTTACTGCAGACCCACCGTTGAGGATCCCGGCATAGGCGCCTGTCATTTCCAAAAGCGTGCTTTCCGACGCGCCCAACGCCAAGGCTGGGCCATCCGCGAGATCACTTTGGATCCCAAAGGACCCCGCCACTTGGCGCACGGCGTCCCGGCCCACTTCTTCCGAGATCTTAACCGCGGGAATGTTCAAAGACTGCTTGAGCGCCTCAGTCAGCGTCACCCGCCCGGCAAAACTGTTGGAATAGTTGCGCGGGCACCACTCGCCGGACCCGGGGATGTTCAGGCAATATGGGTCGTCCACGACAACGTCGCGTGGCGTATAGCCAAGTTCCAGCGCTGCGGCATAGACAAAAGGCTTGAAGGCCGACCCGGTCTGCCGCTTGGCCTGGGTCGCACGGTTGAATGCGCCAGACACTTTGGTCTTGCGCCCCCCCACCATCGCGCGCACGGCGCCATCCGCGCTCATCACCACCACGGCGGCTTGCGCTTTGGAGCCGTCGCGCACCTTCTCGTCAAAGACGATCTTGAGCCCCTCTTCAGCCGCCTCTTGAATGCGCTGGTCCAAGGTCGTCTGGATCACGATGTCCGCGCTGGTGCGCGTGAAAAACTCTGGCGCACTGGCCAAAACCCAATCAGCGAAATACCCGCCCGCCCGGCGTTCGGCGGCTTGGCTGAGTTGTGCAGGGTTGGCCTGCCCATCACGTTCTTGGTCGCGCGTGATGTACCCTTGCTCGCGCATCAAGCGCAGGACAGTCGCCGCACGGTTCTGTGAGCGTTCAATATTGCTGGTCGGCGCCAAGGTCGAGGGTGCCGTCAAAAGCCCTGCAAGCATCGCGCCTTCGGCTGGCGTGACGGTTGCCGCAGGCTTTCCAAAGTATCGCTGCGATGCGGCTTCCGCGCCATAGGCGCCCCCGCCCATGTAAGCGCGGTTCAAATAGATCGAAAGGATCTCGTCTTTGGAATACTTGAGCTCCAGCGCCAGTGCATAGATCGCCTCTTGCGCCTTACGCTGGATCGATCCGCGACGGCAGTCTTGGATATAGGCCGTCTCGCTCTCCCACTCTGCCGGATCATAGGCCACACCGAGGCACAAGAGTTTCGCGGTCTGCTGTGTGATTGTGGACCCGCCGTGACCCGACAAGGGGCCGCGCCCCTCGCTTAGATTGATGCGCACCGCAGAGGCGATGCCGCGCGGGCTAATCCCGAAGTGCCGGTAGAACCGTTTGTCTTCTGTCGCGATTACCGCGTTCTTGAGGTGTCGGCTCACGCTGTCTGCGGTCACCACCCCACCAAACTGATCGCCGCGCCAGGCAAACGTCTCGCCATACCGATCCTGCATCGTCACCGATCCACGGGCCCGGCCATCCAGAACTTTCGAAACGGGTGGCAAGACCGAGTACTGATAGCCCACAAGTGCTGCCAAGATGACGAGGCCTACGAGCGCTGTCCGCGACGCAACCACCCAAACAAGGCGCAACACCCACCGGAACACACGTCCGAAAAACCCAATGATCCCACCACGTCTGCGCGTAGTTTTGCGGGTCTTTTTGCGTTTCTTGGGGCTGCGACGGCGCGCTTGGGAACTGTATCGCTTATCCGCCGTCAGCGGTTTGCGACGCTTCGATGAATCACTCAAGTGTAAGACCCCTGCTCGGCCCAACGTTTTGGGCACAGTAGCTTGCACGCGGGCGAAAGGGCAGCCCGATATTCATAAATCACCGTTCTCAAAATGGTCAAAAATTGTGCATATTTTAGAATATGATCAATAAAGAGGCAGATGGTGCTGCAATTTGCAGCGGGTGATCACCCGAATCTCCCCTTTTCCAGACCCATCCGGTTTCTGTTCGGATGCACATCGCAGGACACCTGCCTGAAGAGAATAAAGGGGACAGATGTGAAGCTGATTATAGCAACAATCAAGCCGTTCAAGCTGGAGGAGGTGCGCGAAGCACTGACCGAAGCGGGCGTGCGGGGGATGATGGTTACCGAGATCAAGGGCTTCGGCTCGCAATCTGGACATACCGAAATTTACCGCGGCGCTGAGTATGCCGTGAACTTTGTGCCGAAAGTGAAAATCGAAGTCGTGGTGCCTGACGCCATGGCCGACCAGATTGTCGAAACTGTCACCAAGACAGCCCAAACCGGCAAGATTGGCGACGGCAAGATTTTCGTGCTCGACGTGGATCAAGCGGTTCGCGTGCGCACAGGCGAAACAAACGAAGACGCCCTGTAAGGCGACAAGACAAAGGGACATCCCGAACATGAAACTCACTAAATATCTCCCTCTTGCCGCGTTGGCGCTGATGCCAGTGGCAGGTTTCGCCCAAGAGGCTGAGGAGGCTGCGGCTGTCGCTGCTGACGAATTCGTCTGGATTATGAACTCGCTGTTGTTCTTGATCGGCGGTTTCCTCGTCTTCTTCATGGCTGCTGGCTTTGCGATGCTGGAAGGCGGTCTTGTCCGCTCCAAAAACGCGACCATGCAGATGACCAAGAACGTGGCGCTCTTTTCCATCGCTGCGATCATGTACTGGCTGATTGGCTACAACCTGATGTACCCGCTGGGCGATTGGGCAATCGAGGGCTACTTCTCGGCGCTGTTCCCATCGGTGGGGGTTCTGGAAGCGGTTGGTGTTGATCTGGCGGGCGCGGATGATGCGTCTTATGCCTCGACCGGGTCTGACTATATCTTCCAGTTGATGTTCTGTGCCGCAACTGCATCGATCGTGTCGGGCGCGTTGGCGGAGCGCATCAAGCTGTGGCCTTTCCTGATCTTTGCAGCCGTTCTGACCGGCTTCATCTATCCGCTGACAGCGTCCTGGCAGTGGGGCGGCGGCTGGTTGTCCGAAGCAGGCTTCTCCGACTTCGCGGGTTCGACAGTTGTACACGCCTGTGGCGCGGCAGCAGCGTTGGCGGGTGCCATCGTTCTGGGCCCACGGATCGGCAAATACAAGGACGGCAAAGTCGTGCCAATGCCAGGCTCCAACCTGCCAATGGCGACACTGGGTATGTTCATCCTGTGGCTCGGCTGGTTCGGCTTTAACGGCGGTTCGCAGCTGGCGATGGGCTCTGTCGGTGACGTGGCTGACGTGTCGCGCATCTTCTCCAACACCAACATGGCAGCAGCCTCTGGTGCGGTCGCAGCGCTGATCCTGACGCAAGTTCTCTACAGCAAGCCAGACCTGACCATGATCCTCAACGGCGCTTTGGCGGGCCTCGTGTCCATCACAGCTGAACCTCTTGCACCGACCCTGTTCGGCGCGCTTTGGATCGGTGCTGTTGGCGGTGTGATCGTTGTCTTCACTGTGCCGCTTCTGGACAAGCTGAAGATTGATGACGTTGTGGGCGCGATCCCAGTGCACGGCTTTGCAGGCATCTGGGGCACATTCGCAGTCGTGTTCTACGGCGACGCAGCCATTGGCACACAGTTCCTGGGCATGATCGCCATCATCGGCGCAACCTTCATCCTATCGCTTGTCGTCTGGTTCATCTTGAACATGACCATGGGCATTCGCGTCAGCGAAGAGGACGAAGTGGCCGGTCTCGACATGTCGGAACTGGGCATGGAAGCCTATCCAGAGTTCTCTAAAGGCTGAGTCTCCTTCCTCTCAGACCTAACACTGGCCCGGGCGCACGCGCCCGGGTTTTTTGTTGCCCAGATGGCTGGCGACGGGCCGGTCATACGCCGCGCCCTTGCCTTGCCCGCAGCCCAGGCGTAATCAGAACGTCGTGCGCGTTTCGGATTAGCGCAAGGGAGGCTTGATCCATGTCCGACGACCCCAAAACGCTCGTCTCGACCGAATGGCTCGCGGATCACTTGAACGATCCGGACTTGCGCATATTGGACGGGTCTTGGCATTTGCCCACGTCGGAGCGCGACGCGGCCGCAGAGTATGCCGCAGCGCACATCCCCAATGCGCGTTTTTTCGACATTGATGAGATTTCAGACCACCGCTCTGACCTGCCGCATATGGCGCCACCGCCCGAGAAGTTCATCAGCCGCATGCGCGCAATGGGCGTCGGCGATGGCCATCAAGTTGTGGTCTATGATGCCGCTGGCTTGATGTCAGCCGCGCGGGTTTGGTGGCTCTTTAGGCTGATGGGACATGCAGATGTCGCTGTTCTGGATGGCGGTCTGCCAAAGTGGCAGGCCGAAGGGCGCGCGGTCGAAGACCTCGACCCGGTGATCCGCGACCGGCACATGATCGTGCGCGTGCAAAACCACCTGGTGCGCGATGTCACACAAGTCAGCCAAGCGGCCAAGCTGGGCGACACCGAGATCATCGACGCGCGCGCAACCGCCCGGTTCCGTGGCGAAGCACCTGAACCGCGCGAGGGTCTGCGCGCCGGGCATATCCCTGGCTCGAAAAGCGTCCCCTATACGTCCTTGCTGAACCCCGACCAGACGATGAAAGACGAAGCCGGACTGCGCGCCGCCTTTGCAGCAGGCGGCGTTGACCTTGCAAAGCCTGCCATCACAACCTGCGGCTCTGGCGTGACGGCGGCTGTTTTGGCCCTCGCCCTCGACCGTATCGGAAAAACTGACTGGTCCCTCTATGATGGGAGCTGGTCCGAATGGGGCCAGTTCCCCACGCTGCCCGTTGCCACCGGAGATGCTTAATGCTTGACCGCCTGACCCCGCAACCGCCCGACAAAATCCTGGAACTGATGAAGACGTTCCGCGCCGACCCGCGCCCCAACAAGATCGATCTGGGCGTGGGCGTCTACAAAAACGCCGAAGGCGTCACACCGGTCATGCGCGCGATCAAATCCGCGGAGCGTCTGTTGGTCGAGGAACAGGACACAAAATCCTATACCGGCCTTGCTGGGGATCCCGCATTTGCGGACGCGATGATTTCACTGGTGCTCGGTGCAACCGCGCCGCGAGAGCGGATCGCCGCGGCCGCGACACCGGGCGGGACTGGGGCATGCCGGCAAGCCTTCGAACTTGCGCGCTTCGCCAATCCAGACCTGCGCGTCTTTGTATCGAACCCAACGTGGCCAAACCACAACTCGATCTTGAAGTACCTCGGCATAGAGACCATCGCCTATCGCTACTTTGATGCCGAAACTCGCGGCGTGGATGTGAACGGCATGCTTGAAGATCTGCGCCAGGCCAAGGCAGGCGACCTCGTGCTTTTGCACGGGTGCTGCCACAACCCGACAGGGGCCAACCTGAACCCGGTCGAATGGGATGCAGTCATCGAAACAGTCCAAGCCACGGGCGCAACGGTTCTCGTCGATATTGCCTACCAGGGCTTTGGCGACGGATTAGAAGAAGACGCCGCAGCGGTCCGCAAAATCGCCAACGCCCTGCCCGAGGTTTTGATTGCCGCCAGTTGTTCAAAGAACTTTGGGGTCTACCGCGAACGGACCGGCGTCTTGATGGTCATTGGCCCTGATACTGCATCACAACCGCTGAACCAGGGCACACTTGAGTTCCTAAATCGCCAAAACTACTCTTTCCCGCCCGATCACGGCGCGCGCATCGTTACAATGGTTTTGAATGATCCCGCCCTGCGGGCCGATTGGGAAGCAGAGTTGGAAGAGGTGCGGCGCGGCATGCTGGAGTTGCGCACCGCGCTCGCGACGGAACTGCAGCGCGTCTCCGGGTCAGATCGCTTTGCCTTTCTGGCACAACATCGCGGCATGTTTTCGCGTCTTGGCTGTTCACAGGATCTCGTCGAAAAACTGAAAGCCGAGCATGGCGTTTACATGGTGGGCGACAGCCGCATGAATATCGCAGGGTTAAACCTGCATACTGTTCCGGTCTTGGCAGAGGCGATTGTCAAAGCGGGCGTCTAGTCTTCTCCACGATGGTTTAAACCCCCAACCTGCGGCACTGTCTTCCCTTTCCCTGTTAGCGCACAACAGGTATCAAGAGGCCAGACAGTGCAGAGTGGGTCCATGACGAACAGCACAGAGCAGCTAGACATCTTTGTGATCGGCGGCGGCATCAACGGGTGCGGGATCGCGCGTGACGCTGCAGGCCGAGGTTTGAAGGTTGGCTTGGCGGAGATGAATGATTTGGCGTGGGCCACGTCGTCGTCTTCGACCAAGCTCTTTCACGGTGGCCTCCGGTATTTGGAATTCTTCGAGTTTCGGCTGGTCCGCGAGGCCCTGATAGAACGGGAAACACTGCTGCGTGCGATGCCCCATATCTCATGGCCGATGCGGTTCGTGCTGCCCTATGCGTCTGACATGCGGTTCGACAGCGAAACGCCAACATCGAAGCTTTTGACGCGCGTTATGCCCTGGATGAAGGGGCGCCGCCCGGCCTGGCTGATCCGCCTTGGGCTTTTTCTGTACGATCACTTGGGGGGACGCAAGATACTGCCAGGCACGCGCACAGTGCGCCTAACCGGGTCCAAAGAAGG
>CAWUIP010000139.1:0-8790 GCA_963922415.1 uncultured Aliishimia sp.
CCTCACAGGTGGCCCCATGCCGTAACATGTTCTCGGTCATCCCATAGATGTGCCGATGATCCAGCCCAAGTGCCACGCACCGCACATTCATAGCTTCACAACCTTTTCTGTCCGTCCGCTTTTGCTGGCGCGCTCCATCGCGTCGATCACCGCATGCGACATCAATGCGGCGCGGCCCGAAGCCATGGGCGCGCACCCCGCGCGGAGCGCCGCCGCGAAGTCTTCGACAATGCCCTGATGCCAGGCGTGGGTGAAGGCCATCGGGTCCGCGCCGCCGCCTGTGGCACTTGCTTCCCCGACCTGGTCTTCGGTGCCGTCCAATCGGCGCAGGGTCAAAACCCCCTCCGCCAGAGTTGCCGCTGCGGTCGTGCCTTGGACAAAAATGCTCTCAGCCTGTCCAGGATAGGCCGCTGTCGTTGCCATCAGCGTGCCCACCGCCCCGCTTTCAAACTGCAATAGGGCCCCCGCCCAGTCTTCGGCCTCCAAGCGGTGCAGCGGCGTCGTCCGCATCAGCGCCTGGACCTGCACAACAGGTCCCGCCAGCCACAGCGCCAAGTCCAGCGTGTGGATCGCTTGGGTCAGCATCACCCCGCCGCCATCGCGCGCATAGGTGCCGCGGCCCGGCGCATCGTAATAGCTTTGATCGCGCCACCACTGCACGCGGATCTCGACCTGCACGATCTCGCCCAACTGGCCTGCCGCAATTGCTGCCCGCAACGCCTGCGACGCCGCACGCGCGCGGTGCTGAAAGACGACACCCAAGGGCACCGCCGCAGCTTGGCAGAGTGCCACGATCTCTTGCGCGGCCGCCAGCGTGCGCTCAAGCGGCTTTTCCAGCAAGATCGGTATCCCGGCCGCCGCCAAAGCCGACACCGTCTCAACGCGCGCATCTGGCGGCGTTGTCACAATTGCAAAATCAAGCGTGTCATCGGCAACAAGCGCACCCAGATCGCCGTAAACCCGAGGAATAGCATGGGCCTCCGCGAAAGCTTGGGCGCGTGCCACATCCCGCCCCAAGACACCGACCAAGCTCACCCGGTCACTGGCCTGGCACGCGGCCATATGCGTTCCAGCCACCATCCCGTGGCCGATCAGAGCACATCTCATGGCTCTCCTCCCTGGCCCATAAGCTGCCCGGTTTTGACTGGACTTGGAAGCCCAGTTTGCACAACTGTGCGCGGAAAAGGAGAGGCGTATGCTGACTTTATCCAACCCGGCAGAGTCGCTGTATCAAGGCATTCGGGATTTGCCCATCGTGTCGCCGCACGGGCATTGCGACCCCGCGTGGTTTGCGACCGACACTGCCTTTGCGGACCCCGCGCAGTTGCTGGTGGTGCCCGATCACTACGTGTTTCGTATGCTCTATTCGCAAGGTATCCCATTGGAACGCTTGGGCATTGGCGGCGCGGATGCCGACCCGCGGGAGGTCTTTCGGATCTTCGCCGCCCACTGGCACCTGTTTCTGGGCACGCCGTCGCAGCTTTGGATCGAATACGTTCTGGCCGAAACCTTGGGCGTGGACGCGCGTCTGAGCGCAGGGACAGCCGACCACATCTACGACGCAATTGCCGAACGCCTCGCCGATCCCAGCTTCCGCCCGCGCGCGCTCTTTGAACGCTTTGGGATCGAGGTTTTGGCCACCACCGACGGCGCGCTCGACGATTTGGCCCACCACCAGGCGATCGCGGCAAGCGATTGGGGCGGACGCGTGATCCCAACCTTTCGACCCGATGGCGTCCTGGATCCAATGGATGCGGGGTTTGTGGCCAATGTGGACCGGATGGGCGCGCTTACCAGCTGCGATGTGGGCAGCTTCGCCGGGTATCTTGAGGCCTTGCGCGCCCGCCGCGCGGTCTTCAAAGCGCAGGGCGCGACGGCGACGGACCACGCGCAAGAGCAGGTTGAAACGCACTGGCTCAGCGACCCGGCAGCCGTCTATGCGCGGGTTCGCGCCGGATCAGACTCCGCGACGGCGCGCGCCTTTTACGGCCATATGCTGGTCGAGATGGCACAGATGTCTGTCGAGGACGGACTTGTCATGCAACTGCATGGCGGGTCGCGGCGTAACACCAACCACGCGGTTCTGTCCCGGTTTGGCCGCGACAAGGGCGCCGATATCCCGATTGCGACGGATTGGGTGCGCGGGCTTGATGTGCTGCTGAACCGTGTGGGCAACCATCCTGACTTCCGCATGATCCTCTTCACGCTCGACGAAACCACCTATGCCCGCGAGCTGGCGCCTATGGCCGGGCATTGGCCTGCGCTTCGCATCGGACCGCCCTGGTGGTTCCACGACAGCGCCGCCGGGATTGCCCGGTTCTTTGACCAAGTGGTTGAGACCGCGGGGTACGAGAACCTCGCCGGTTTCAATGACGATACACGCGCCTTTCTATCGATACCCGCGCGGCACGACCTGTGGCGGCGCGGTGTGGCGGAGCACTTGGCCACGCAGATGGCGCGCGGCTACTTTGGCCAAGACGTGGCGGAACATCTGGCAAAGCGTCTGGCGGTGGATTTGGCGCGCGAGGCATACCGGCTATGACCACGATTTTGCACTTTGGACCGGGCAACTTCTTTCGCGCGCATTTGGCGGAATACACGTTTGATGCGGGTGGTTGGGTGATTGAAGCGGTCTCGCTACGTTCGGCGGATGTCGCAGACGCCTTCGCCGCGCATGGGCCAAGCTACACGCTGGCGGTCCAAGGCCAAGAGCCGCGGCAGATCGATGTGATCACACAGGTGCATGTAGCGCCGCGCGACCCGGGCGCGGTCTTGGCGCGCATCGCGGACCCTGCGGTCACCATCATCTCGGCCACCGTGACGGAGAAAGGCTATCACCTGGACGGGGCCGGTCGCCTGGACCTCGCGGACCCGGTTATCGCAGCAGAGCTGACCGGAGGGCCGCAAAGCCTCATCGGATATCTGGCCCATGGTTTGGCGCAGCGGTCCGCACCCGTCACGATCCTGTCTTGCGACAACCGTGTGGGCAATGGCCGGGCCTTGGAAGCGGCGGTGCGGGATTTTGCGGCGGCGGCGGGGGTTGAGATCACCTGTGATACGCGCTGTCCCAACGCGATGGTGGACCGGATCACGCCCGCGACCACAGAAGACCAGATCGCCGCGACAGGCGATCCGATGGTGGTGCCGTGTGAGGCGTTCAAGGAATGGGTGATCGAGGACCGGTTCGCAGGTCCGCGCCCGGCTTGGCCAGGGGTGCAATTCGTCGAAGACGTCGCCCCGCATGAGTTGCGCAAGCTGCGCATGTTGAACGGGGCGCATTCATATCTGGCCTATGCTGGTGCCCTGAAAGGCCACACCTATGTGCATGAAGCGGTCGCCGATCCGGATCTGCGCACGGGCGTGCGCGCGCTCATGTCCGAAGCCGCCGCGACGTTGCCAGAGGTGGTGCGGGCCCAGGCCGCACCCTACGCAGATGCGCTGATATCCCGGTTTGAGAACCCGCACCTGAACCACGCGCTGCGTCAGATCGCGATGGACGGGTCGCAAAAGCTGCCCTACCGCATTGTGGATAGCCTGCGCGCGCGGGGCGCGGCGGCGTCGCCCGCCTTGGTCGGTGCATTGCGGGCCTGGGTTGAATTCTGCCGGACAGAGACTGCCGCCGGTCGCGCCTTGCAGGACCCAAACGCAGAGGCTTTGGCAAAGGCACAGACGGATCAAGACTTCATGCGTGTTTTGGGCGCCGAGGACATGGCGGCGCGCCTGGCCAAGTCCTAGCCCAAGACCCCGCCAATCCCGTAGGTCTGCAAGACATCCAGGGGCACCACCTCCAGCGCGCGCTTATGCGTGGCGCTTAGCTTTACGCGTGGCGCGCAGCCTTCCTCGTGGGCCTGCAGGAACCGCGAGGCACACAGGCACCAGTGGTCACCCGGCTTTAGCCCCGCAAAGCGAAACTCTGGGCGCGGTGTCGAGAGGTCATTTCCCACGTATTTCGAAAAGGCCAAAAACTCTGCCGTCATCACGGCGCAGACCGTGTGGCTGCCCTGATCGCCTGCGCAGGTGTTGCAGTGACCATCCCGAAAGAAGCCCGTCACCGGGTCGAACGAACAGGATTCAAGCGGGCCATCCATCACGTTCACACTGTCATCTGGTTCCATTCGAGTGTCCTTTCTCTTAGAGCGCCGGTGGCGACCAGCGCACCCAGCGACCGTGAAAATCCGCGCGGCCCAAAGACACGGTCTCGCCGCTAGGCCATATCTGCAACGTCAGCGCGGCCCCGCCGAGCCCATTCAAATCGCCATCGGTTTCAAGTTGCAGCCAGGCCAAGGGCCGGGTTTCGGTGGCGGCCGCCCCGGCGGCTTCAAACAGCGCAACACCGCGCGCTTGCGCGTCTTGGGGGAAATATTGCCAGGCGATGGTGTTTTGAACCAAGTGCAAATGCCCTTCTGGCGCGTCCGCCAGCCGCGTCTCCAACCAGGTGATGGCGTCGCCTGCCTCGACCGGTGCAGGGACGGCGCCAGCGGCGGCACGTGTCATCGCCAAACGCTCCGGCTGATCGGGCCAAAGGTAGGACGACAAACGCAGCAAATCGTCAGGCCGCGTTGGATCCAAGGGGGACAGGTCCACGCCGCGCCGCCCGGCGACCCGAGGAGCGGTTCCGATGGGCGCCGGACCGTCCCAGTCGGGCGTCAGCGTCACAACTGCATCCTCGGCGCCCAACCGCCAGTCTGGGCCTTGCAGCGCGAATTGATCCCACATCAGGTTCAAACCGCCCGAAGCGCCAAGCTCCGACAGCCAAATGGGCAAGCCAAAGCGCGTGGCGGCGAGGTACGCGCCGGGGATCAGCGCGGCAGACCGGCGCAACTCGTTGGTTTGGGGTGGGCTCTTGATCCAGTCGGTCAGAAACGCGTCATGGCTGTGAAGCGCATCCAGAATGCCAGCGCGAAAGGCCGCATCGTCCGGCTGGTGCCGCGGATAAAGGGCCGCGAGCCCGGGTGTGTCTTTCAACCGCAAAGCATGCAGCCCGCCCGCAATCCGCAAAGGCAGAGAGTGTCCTGCAGGCCCCACATCGCCAGCATAAGCCGCGCAAGCTTGCGCCAGGGCCGTATCGGTGGGCCAGGCTTCGGCCAAGAGCGCGAAGAGCCGCGCCATAAAAGGAGACCCCAAGTTGCCACAGGCCGTGGACTGATGCCGGAACGCGTCAAGGAGCGCCGTCACCGGAACTTCTCCATCAACCGTTGAAGAGGCGATTTTGGGGCGTCTTCCGTCGGGCGTTCAGGTGCGGCATCGGACGGCTTAGCTTTGGCAGGGCCGCTCTTCGTCCCGGTCCCAGA
The DNA here is from genome assembly GCA_963922415.1 of uncultured Aliishimia sp. Lineage (GTDB taxonomy): Bacteria > Pseudomonadota > Alphaproteobacteria > Rhodobacterales > Rhodobacteraceae > Aliishimia. The sequence continues at coordinate 5,292 of CAWUIP010000139.1, forward strand.
CCGTGGCGGGGCAACGCGCAGCGACACCGCGTTCAGAAACTTGCCGCCATCAAGCGCCGCCAAATGCGGCGCACCATCGGCAACACCGCGAATGACGTCGTCGAGCCAATCTTGGTCCGCTTTGGCAAAGTCGCGCAGCACATATCCCGGCACCGCATCCTTGTGGCCCGGATGGCCCACGCCCAGCCGCACCCGCGCATACGCCTCGCCAATGTGGCCATGCACCGACCGCAGCCCGTTATGGCCTGCATGTCCGCCACCTGTTTTGAACTTCACCTTGGCAGGGGCGAGATCAATTTCGTCGTGTAAAACAACAACGTCTTCGGGCGCGAGTTTGTAGAACCGCATCGCCTCGCCCACGGCCTGGCCAGAGCGGTTCATGAAGGTTTCAGGCTTGAGCAGCACAACCTTCTCAGACCCTAGGCGTCCCTCGCTGATCTGGCCTTGAAACTTCGTCTTCCAGGGCGAGAACCCGTGATCCTCGGCGATCCGATCCACGGCCATAAAGCCAATGTTATGCCGGTTGCGGGCGTATTTCGCACCCGGATTGCCGAGCCCTACAATCAGTTTCATCCCTGTCCCCCGCGTCTGGCACGGGCGCAGTTTACGGGGTTCGGTGCCGGAAGGGAACGGCTACAACACTTTGCGTTTTATATGACGTAAGTCGCATCGCGTTCCGCGTTCGAGCCGTCGGCGAGAGGCAGCGGATCGCGATCCAAGTTCAACGCAAAGTGCTTTAGCCGCGCGGCAGAATGGCGCCGCGGTGCTGGACGACCGTCGCGGCGAGACTGTGCCCGGCTTGCAGGGCGTCTGCCTGACTGGCACCTGTCAGCTTCGCGGCAAGGTAGCCGCCGTTGAAACTGTCGCCCGCCGCAGTGGTATCCAAGACCTTCGCCGCCGCTTCATAGCTCTGGTTCACAGCGGACCCGATCGACATTGGTCCCTCCGGCCCGCGCTTGAGAGCACCGTCGCAGGTTGCGGCGTGCCAGCGCGCGGTCACCGCCGCCTCGGTTTCGTCGAAAAGCGCCATCTCATCGTCGATCGAGGGCAGGGCGATGTCGGCTGCGGCCCAATAGGCCGCCATCACGGACTGTGCTGCGTTCTTGGTTTCCCATAATGCGGGGCGAAAGTTGCTGTCGAAGACGAGACGCGCGGGCATGTCTGTGAGTTTCTCTAACAGCTCCCGCCTGACGCGCTCAGGCAGGATCGCCAGCGAAATCCCTGACAAGTAGACATAATCGGCGCCTTCTAAAGCGTTAAAACCGCCTGTGGAAAAAAGCTGTCGCGCGGCGGACGCGCTGCGCCAATAGGTGAAGCTGCGCTCACCGGTCTCGTCGGTCGTGATCGCGTAAAGACCGGGCCGTTCGCCCGCTAAACGACCGATTGTGTGGGTGTTGATATCTTCCGCCGCGATGGCCGCTTCGATCTGATCCGAGAAGGGATCATCACCCAGCAGCGTCACGTAATCCACATTCAATTCCGGCGCCATCCGCTTGAGATATATAGCCGTGTTCAATGTATCCCCAGCCACGCCAACGCCCGCCGATGATCCGGCCATCGATAACTCAATCATAGCTTCGCCAATGCAAACGACCCGAGTCATGCGCGTCCCTCTCTATGCCAAATGATAAGGCCCGAGGCCATGATGATTGCCGCGCCCAAAATCGTCCACAGGCTGGGGATATGTCCAAAAATCACGTAACTGAACACAGTCAGGTACAGCAGAAACGAATACGTGAAAGGCATAAGCGTGTTGGCCGTGGCAAAGCGGTGGGCAGTGGTCAGCCACTGATGCCCCGCCCAAGCGAAAATGCCAAGGCTGATCAGGACCGCCCAGGTCGATAGGTCTTCCGGCCACTGCCACAGCAACACCGCAGGTGGTGTCAGGATCACGACGCCCCAGATCCCCATCCAAAATTGCATCACGTCGGTCGAGACTTTTCCCGCCAATTGGCGCGTGATGAGCGAATAGACGGCCAGGAACGTGGAATTCATGACCGCAAGCAACATCGCGGGGTGAAACGCCGCGCCAAGGGGCTGAATGACGACCAAAACGCCCAGAAAGCCCAGGAAAATTGCTGCAATGCGCCACGGGCCCACGCGTTCCTTGAGCAAAAGCACCGACAGAAACAGGACAATCACGGGCGTCGCGAACATGATTGCTGAGGTCACCGTGAGCGGCAGAACCTGCAAAATGTAGAAATTCGACAGGGTTGCGAAGACCAATAGGAGCGCGCGCAACGTGACCAGCCCGAAATGCGGCGGGATGCGCAGCGACGCGGGGTCGCGCGCCAAGGCCAGCGGCGTGGCCACAGCGAAGTGGCCCATATAGCGGAAAAATGCGATCTGCGCGGCAGGGTAACCCAGCAGCGCAGACCATTTTGCGCCGGTGTCCACCAGGCTGAACATGAACCAGGCCAAGAGCATCAAGAGGATGCCCAAGCGGGCCCGATCCTCGCGGCCTGGCAGAACGTCCGTCATTTATAGATGCGCAGACTGGGGCCGCTCATGAAGGTTTCAGCGCGTCGGCATAGAAGTCGACCATTTGCGGCACCAGATCCTCGCCCCGTCCATCCGCGATGGCCCGGGTCAGACCGTCATAGGCGCCGGTCGACAGCAGAGTCTCGGCGCCCAAATCGGCCATCATCTGCCGGTAGTAGCCGACGTCCTTGGCGGCATTCTTGATCGAAAACGCCAAATTGTTCGGGTCGCCGTCCACCGCATAGGCCTTGATGAAATCCATCATGCCGGACCGCAGCGGCCCCGCCGCCATCACGTTATAGACGCTCTCGCGGTCCAGCCCGCTCAGGTCCGCTGCGACAAAGGCCTCGGCCATGGCGTTGGCGACGCATTGTGCAAAGAAGTTGTTGATCAGCTTGATCGTGTGCCCGGACCCCAGCGCGCCCAGGTGAAAGACGTTCTCGCCTAGATCGTCCAGCACGGGCTTTACTTGGTCAAACGTGGCCTTGTCGCCGGAACACATCAAGTTCAAGAGCCCATCCTTGGCGTGCATCGGCGTCCGGCCAATCGGCGCGTCCAGCATCTGCGCGCCAGCGGCTGCAACCTCTTCGCCCAAAAGGCGGGTGGAGCCTGGCAGCGACGTGCCGAAATCAATCAGGACCTTGCCCGCGGACAGGCCCGCGATGGCGCCATCGGGTCCCCGCAGGCGGCCCTCCACCTGGTCGGACGTGCCCATGCACAGCATGGTGATATCCGCCGCCGCTGCGACCTCTTTCGCAGATGCCGCCTCGGTCGCGCCGCGCGCAATCGCTTTGTCCAATTCGGTGCGGTCGCGGTTGCCCAAGACGGTAACGCTGTAACCTTTATCTTGCAGCCGACCGACCATCGCACCGCCCATAAGGCCAAGTCCGATAAATCCAATATGTGATTGAGTCATCTCTTTAAGTCTCCTGATTAGCTGTGCCGGGAATGGTTGCAAAGGCCCGTGTCTTCAGCCCTTTTTGAATTTCGTAGATCGAGATTGGGACATCCGGTTGCG
>CAWUIP010000140.1:0-8777 GCA_963922415.1 uncultured Aliishimia sp.
ACGGGCCGAAGGAGCGCGCCGAACATGATCCGCTTCCAGAAGAAGTTCAGGTTCTGCCAGCTTTCATGCGCGCCCAGTGTAGACTGACAGACCAGCCGTTCGACTCCATGGGCCTGCATGCCGTGAATAACGTTCAACGTGCCTTGTGACCGGATGCGGCTTTTGCGGTTCATACCCGCGCCCAATGTGACAACGACAGCATCATGACCCTTGATGGCGTCCGCGACTGAGGCTGCGTTTAGGGCATCTCCTGCGTGCAGCGTTAGCTTGGGGTCATTGATCCCCAGCTTCGAAGGATTGCGCGCAAAGGCGGTGACTGCGTGCCCATCCTGCAGCATCTGTTGAACGGCCAGTGCACCAACCTGTCCTGTGGCGCCGAATACGATGACTTTCATGGCTATGATCCTTTCACTTTCGATAACTTGACACGGTGTCAAGTTGACATGGTGTCAATTGGCCGATAGCTTGACATGATGTCAAGTGAAAAAAATCCAACCCGTGATCGAATTCTGAAATCCACCTGGTCGTTGCTGGAGGGGGGCGGCGGCGGCACGGTGCGCATGTCCGACATTGCAAAGGCTGCGAAAATCAGTCGTCAGGCGCTGTATCTACACTTTCCAAACCGTGCCGAATTGCTTGTCGCTACAACGCGTTACCTAGATGAGGTCTACGACGTGGAGGCGCGGCTGCGCCCCAGCCGGGCAGCCACGTCAGGAGTAGAGCGGCTGCGGGCTTGGGTGGACGCTTGGTGCAATTACATCCCGCTGATCCATGGCGTCGGAAAGGCGTTGATGGCCATGCAGGCCACAGATGTTGAGGCGCAAGCAGCTTGGGCGAATCGTATGTCAGCCGTGCGCGAAGGATGCGCGGCCGCAGTTTCCGCACTCGAACAAGATGGTCAGTTGACGGATGGGTTGTCGCCGGCGGAAGCCACCGACGCGCTGTGGTCGCTTCTATCGGTGCGTCTGTGGGAACACTTGCGGATCGACTGCGGCTGGGATCAGGCGCGCTATGTGGCGCTCATGCAGGAGATGGCGGATGGGCTGTTGGTGTCAAAGAGGCATGAGCCATAGCCAAAGAAAAGGGCATATGCTCTAGGCGCCCTCTTCTTCCATCACCCGCCGCGCCACGCGGAAACACTCCAGCGCCATCGGCACGCCGCAATAGATCCCGATCACGTGGATGATGGCGCGGATCTCCTCCCAGCTGACTCCATTGGTGCGCGCGCCACGGCAGTGGGTCTCCCATTCGTGCAAGCGACCCAAGGCGCCGATCATGGACAGGTTCATCATGGACCGCGTCTTGGCGTCAATCACATCGTCGCCCCACCCAAAGCCCCAGCACCATGCTGTCATCGCCTCTTGAAAGGGTCGGGTGAAGTCGTCGGCTGCCGCCAAATTCTTTTCCACATACTCTGCGCCCAGCGTCGCTTTGCGGGCTTCTAACCCTTTCAAGAATAAGTCTTCGTCAAAAGTACTCATGATGTTTCATCTCCTGATGGGGGTATGCGGTCAGAGGTTGTCTTGGGCGGTTCATTGTACAGACCCAGTGCGAACCGTCTGGCGTGAAACATCTCGACCCGTTCCACGATATCCGGCGACGCCGCTGCGATCACAAAGCTCAGAAGCGTTTCCAGAAGTGCGATCGTTGCAACTGAGCTTGGGAAAAACTGTGGGCTGTCACAGTGCGCAATGAACCGGTGCTGTGCGGCGTGCAAGATCGGAGAGGCAGGGCTATCGGAGATCCCGATTAAGGTAACCCCCTGATCACGGGCCACTGAGACGGCGTCGAGCACTTCCGTCCTGTAGGGCTTGGACGTCATCGCGATCAAAACGTCATGTGACCCGGCAAAGGCCAAATCGTCGAGCGCCGTGTTCCCAGGACGCGGGATCGCATGAAATTGGATCATCCCGGTCGAGGCCAAATAAGTGAAGTTCCGCGCGTTCGCGTTGTTCACGCCGACACCCAGCGTGTAGACATGCTGCGCCGTCCAAATCGCCTCAGCCGCGGCGGCCAATGTATCAGGTGTGATCCCGGCAAAGGTGTCTTCGATATTGCGCAACGCTGTTTGCACGGTATCGGCATAAAGGTCGCCCAACCGGCCTTCGGCACGAAGGTCTTGCAGCCACCGCGCCCGACTTTCGAATGCGGGCGGTCCATTCCGGATCGCATCCCGGAACGGGGCGCGAAAGTCGTCGTAGCCGTCAAACCCCAGGGCGCGTGCAAGCCGGACCAACGTGTTTGGTTTGACCTGTGCTGCCGCCGCAATTTCACGAACCGTCGAAACGCCGATCTCCATCGGGTTCTCTAACAGGAAGATCGCCGCCTTCTGCGCTTCGGGGCTCAGAAGTGGGAGGTCCACCGTCAAGCGATCGAGGACGTCTGAGGATACATTTGTTCCATTCATCGGTATGAATGGTATAGATGTACGCGCACTTTGTCGAGGCGAGGTGCGCGCAGTGGCGCACCTTACGAACTAGCGATTGCTATCGATCCATCTGCTCATCAGCGACTTATCACGAAAGCACTCATCCGGAACTCGTCTTCGCTTTAACCGGGCAATCCGCTCTGCAAAGGCGACCTGCTTGGCAGAAGGGTATCGTGAAAACTGCCCCGAGGACAGTTCGGCGTGTTTATTGGCGTCGATCCACGCAGAGAGCTTACGCCGGTCCTGTAAGACTGCTTCGGGCAGCTGCGTCCGCCTCCGTGACGCGATCTGCCGCGCAAACTTCAGTTGTTGTGCGCTCGCTGGCAAGATGTGGTAGTCGTTGCTGTCTTGCGCTTGCAGCACTGGGCGCGCATTTTCGAAATCGAAAGACATTTGGGTCATGGCGATCTCCTTTGTTGTACAAATTAGAACAAAATAAGAACATTTGCAAGGAGGAGTGGTTCTTCACCCTTCTCCATCAAGATGTGGTGTGCGAAGACGCCGGCTGCAATTACCTGTAACAACATCGTGCGACCGCCGATATCGGTCGCGTAGACGCCAGCCTGCAACCGAGCAATTTAAGCGTCTTGAGTTTTGGTTGAAGCGCCTGATTTCCCTATTCGCTTACGCGCGCGGCAAGCGACAGCGAACCAGCTGAACAACGTCTACAGAAACGTAGTCAACTCCGTCAGACAATCAGACGGGTCTGGAACTTGATGCGCTGCGCAATCACTCGAAGATGCCGGGGGTCAAGCGCGATGCATCCTTCTGTCGGGTAGCCGGGCCTGCGCCATGCGTGGATAAAAATGGCGGATCCGCGGCCTTTTACTGGGTAAGGCCAGTTCCAGTCCGTCAACAGCACAAGATCGTAAAGTGGGTCGGCGCGCCGCAACCGTTCGTGGCTTGGCGCATACGGCGCTGTGACCATCATGTTATAGTCGATATCGGTCGGATCGTCGGACCACAGATCCCTGGGGCGGATGGGCAATGCCCAGTTCGTGGGGCGCGCCATTCTGTCGGGGCGATAGAGCAGTCCGACCAAACGGTGTACGCCACGCGGCGTCGCCCCATCCCCTTCACGCTTGCGTCCCGTAAGGCCGCCGCGTCCGATGCTGCAAGGAAATGTCACGCCCTGAAAAAGCAAGCCGCGTGGTGTCAGAACGAGATCATCGGGTGACATCACCGGGGCACAGACTCTTCAAAACAGGGGATATCATCCGGGACGAGGTGAAAGGGTTGTTTGTCTTGCAAGTAGATTGCGGCGTCCGGTCCTCCGAACGCGGCCGGGTCATCTAAAGTCCCTACTTTGACAATTGCCATCGGGAACCGGTGGCGCCGCGTCAGGATATGGGTGCCGCACGCTTCGCAAAACTCACGGGTCACGGGCTTTTCCAGATCCGCGCGCGCGAATGTCTTGGGGGTGCCAGACGTATAGGTGAACCCCGCCTCGGGGACGACCATGAAGTAGTTGGGGCCGCCGCCCGACACATGCTGGCAGGCGCGGCAATGGCATTGGCCTTTAAAAACCGCGTCCTGGGTGATCTGGTAACGGATCGCCTTGCAGTAACAGCCGCCTTGCATCGTTTTGACCTCAGTGATCTTTTCCATCCGACCCGAGAAGCCTAGTTGAAGCCTACGCGCCGGTAAATGGAGTTCTGCAGCCATGACCCTGCCACCAATCCATCACTGGGCGGTTCAGTTGGAACTGCAGCCGTTGATGGGCGGTCATCGCCACAGTGTCTTTCGGACGTATGGGGGTGAGCCTGATTTGGTGTTTAAGACGACGGACCGATCCGAGGCGGCGTTGGCCTGGCTGGTCCCGGTCATGAACACCGCGCGCGCCTGCGGGTTGGTGGTGCCAAAGATGATCCCGACGCAGGCCGGGACGTGGCATGCTGACGGCTGGACCTGTGAAACCTATATTCGAGGCGAGCCTGCCACGCTCGAAGATCGGACTAAGCTGCTAGAAGCCTTTACGGACTTCCACACAAAGACACAGCATCTTCCGCAGCGGCCCGGTTTTGCAGATGCACAGGCCTTGCAGAGCGTCGAGACAGGCGGCGATGTAGATCTGAACGCGATGCCAAGCACGCTTGTGGCGGTGTGTCGTGCCGCTTGGCGCGACGGCGCTGCTGGTCCGCACAGCGTCGTGCACGGGGATCTATCGTTGGGCAATATCATCCGTGGCGTTGATGGTCAGATTGCAGTGATTGATTGGGATGAGTGCCGCCGCGATGCGACCGTCTTTGACACGGCTGTTCTGGGACCGGCAACGCCCGCTCAAAACCGCGCGCGCCTTGCTTGGGAAGTGGCGTGTTGCTGGACGCGGGAGCCCGATCGCGCGCGTAAACTCGCCAAAGACTTGATGAAAGACGCCGCGCGCTAGAGAAGGTGCCCGGACTTTTCCGCCTTAGTGGCGAGGTAGGCGCGGTTTTGCACGGTTTCGCCAACTTTCAGGGGCACACGCTCGGTGACCTCCAGCCCGCAGCGGGACATCATATCGATCTTGGCGGGGTTGTTGGTCATGAGCCGCACCGCACTGAACCCCATCCGGCGCAAAATATCTGCGCCCAGTCGGAAATCCCGCTCATCATCCTCGAACCCAAGGCGATGGTTGGCCTCGACCGTGTCAAACCCCTGATCCTGGAGCGAGTAAGCGCGCATCTTGTTGGCAAGACCGATGCCGCGCCCCTCTTGGTTGAGGTATAGCAAAACGCCCGCGCCCTCTTGCCCCATCTGCGCCAGCGCGCCGCGCAGTTGCGGGCCGCAATCGCATTTCAACGACCCCATCAGATCGCCCGTGAAGCAGGCGGAATGCAAACGCGATAGCACCGGTTGGCTGCGATCCGGGCGGCCAATCTCAACGGCATAATGCTCCTCGCCGCCGTCTTCGGGGCGAAAGACGTGCAGCCGACCCGCCTCGGACACTGTCAGCGGCAGTCGGGCAGACACCACCGGCGACAGAACATTGGGGGCGCTAAGCGCTGGCAAAAGCTGGTCAACGGGCAGCGTGGTTAAGTTTTGTGCGGCGGCATAACCCGCATTTGGCGCGCGCAGGATGATCATCGCAGGCAACAGACGTGCGGCCTTTGCCAGATACAGCGCCGCCCGATGCGCTGCCACATCGCCGCCGCGCGCCGTGACAAACGGACCTTTCATAGGCGCGCGCAGGTCATCTTCGGGATCGGCCAATGACTGAACCCACGCAAGCCCGGCCTCATCCGGCAAAGCGATGCGGGCCAAATCACCATCATAGGCCCGGGCCTTGAGCGTTTGCGCGCGTCGCTCTGTCAGGGTCAGCACAGGATCGCCGCCGAGGGCCAAAAGGGCGGCCAACCGCTCGGCCGACAATGTCTCGACGGCACAGGCCAAAAACGGCTCTGGCCCCGCCAAACCAATCGGCACACCCATACGCAGATCAGCACGCGCCCGCGCGATGCTCTCCGTCAAATCTGGGCCAACCTGCATGCCAACATCCCTTTTCTATGAAAGACACCTAATACGCCCACCGGAAAATTGAAACATTTCCCACCAAACGCGCGCAACGTAACACGAGCCTGTGAGAGCGCTGTCGCAAATGTTGCTTCGATACGGCAACCGGCGCATGTCTCTGACAACGAATGATGAAGGAGCCGACCGATGGCGCAGCTTAAAAAACTTTTGCTAGTCGACGATGACGAGGATCTGCGCGAGGCGCTGAGCGAACAGCTTGTCATGACCGAAGACTTCGATGTGTTCGAAGCTGGCAATGGTGCCGAAGCCATGGAACGGATCAAAGAAGCGATCTATGACCTGGTGATCTTGGACGTGGGCCTGCCCGACACGGATGGGCGAGAGCTCTGCCGGTTGATGCGCAAACAGGGCGTGAAAAGCCCGATCTTGATGCTGACGGGTCACGATTCGGACGCGGACACAATTCTGGGTCTCGATGCGGGCGCCAATGACTATGTCACCAAGCCTTTCAAGTTCCCCGTGCTGCTGGCCCGCATCCGCGCGCAACTGCGTCAGCACGAGCAAAGCGAAGATGCCGTCTTCCAGCTTGGGCCATATACGTTCAAGCCTGCGGTTAAGATGCTGATCACCGAAGACGATCGCAAAATCCGCCTGACCGAAAAAGAGACCAATATTCTCAAGTTCTTGTACCGCTCGTCCGAGGGCGTCGTGGCCCGCGATGTGCTGCTGCATGAGGTTTGGGGCTACAATGCCGGTGTGACCACGCACACGCTTGAGACACATATTTACCGTCTTCGTCAGAAAATTGAACCAGATCCGTCCAATGCCCGCCTTCTTGTCACCGAATCCGGTGGCTACAGACTGGTGGCGTAGTGAGTTTCCTGTGACATAGATCACCACCCCTTTTGGTAGAACTCTGTCATACTGAACGTGTTCCCGTCGTAGGTCCGGGTTACGACCTACATCTCCCTGTTGGAACTGGCCGGGCCTTGCGCCCGGTCTTTTTTTGCCTGCCTCTTTTTGTGCAGCGGATGACGTGCGGTTTGCCTTTCCCCCTGCGGCGTTCCCCGGCACAGTAGGCCGCAGCGTTCAGGGAGGCGGGATATGAAAAAAGTCATCTATGAAAACTTCGGGAACCCGGTGGAGGTTCTGAAAGTGATCGAAGAAGATCCAAAGCCCCTGGCCGAAGGTGATCTGCGGGTCGAGGTGTTGCGGTCCCCGATCAATCCCTCTGACCTCATCCAAATCGCTGGCAACTATGGTGTGCGCCCGCAATTGCCCGCCGTTGCCGGGAACGAAGGTCTGGGCCGTGTGGTCGAAGGTGAGGGGCTGCCCATCGGTCAGCTTGTCCTGCTCCCCGTCGGCCAAGGCACTTGGGTCAGCGAAGTCGTGGCCCCGGCGGCCCATTTCACACCGCTGCCAGAGGGCGACTTGGATCAACTTTCGATGCTTTTGGTCAACCCGGCCACAGCGTGGCTGATGCTGACCGAGTTCATGGACCTGAAAGAGGGCGATTGGATGATCCAATCGGCTGCGAATTCGGGCGTCGGGGGCTACCTGGTTCAGCTGTGCAAGGCGCGGGGCATCAATCTGATCAATGTGGTTCGGCGGGAGTCTGCGATCCCTGGGCTGGAAGAGCTTGGTGCCGCGCATGTTTTGGTCGATGGCCCTGACCTGCCCAAGCGCGTGAAGCAGGCTGCAGGCGCGCCCATGAAGCTGGCCCTAGATGCTGTCGCAGGCGAGACCTTTGGCCGTCTGGGCGAGACGTTGGAGCGGGGCGGGACCCTTGTGAACTATGGGGCTATGTCGCTTGAACCCGCCGCCATGCAGGCGGGAACGTTGATTTTCCGTGATATCCGCGTACGCGGTTTCTGGCTTGTGAACTGGTTCGAGCGCGCCAGTAAGGAAGAGCGGATGGCAACCTATGCCAAGCTCACGGAAATGGTTCTGAAGGGCGAGCTTTACGCCCCCATTGATCGGCATTTTGGCCTGGACGAGATCCAGGAAGCTGCCGGGTACACGTGGCAAGGCGCGCGCACCGGCAAGGTTCTGGTGGCCCCCAACGGGATTTAATTCCGCGCGCTTGTGTCAAACTGAACGCGCAGGGCGGCGTAGATTAGCAAACCCGTGCTTGTCAGCGCGGCGATCAGAAAGGGCAGCCTTAGCGCCATCTCGCGCCCCAAAGATGGCTCCGCCAGTGACACGCAGGCCCCCGCGGAGAGGGCCCCCAATGGGATCGAGCCCCATCCAAAGAACCTGTAGATCGCGTTGACGCGACCCAACAGCTCGGGCGGGATCATGCGTTGGCGCAGGGACACGGTGACGATGTTCCAAACCATGCCAAAGCTCCACATCAGCATCAAGGAAGCACCGCACAGAATGGCGCTGTTGCTGAGAGCCACGCCCAAGAAGGCGGGCGTAAACATCGCCAGCGCCAGTAGGATGGTACGGCGTCCGCCCAGTGCCGCAGCGATGCGTGGTCCGGTCAATGACCCCAGGACAGCGCCTAAGGCTCCGGCCGACAGCAAAAGGCCATGACCGGCAGCACTCAGGCCCAGCACTTCCTGGCTGAAGAGCACCAAGATCGCGATGCTGCCAAACGTGACGAAGTTCAGAACGCCTAGCATGACTGCAAACCGCAGGATGATTGGGCTTCCCGCCATCCACGCGGCCCCTTCACGAAACGCGGTCCAGAACCCATCCGCCCGCGCCAGCGGCACGTCCCGCATCGTGATCCACCATACCAATGCGGCGGCCACGCCAAATGTCACCGCATCAAACGCGAAAGGCAGCGGCACCGACAACGCGATCAGGAGGCCTGCGACCGGCGGTCCGATGAATTGACCCATGATCTGTTCGATGGACCAAAGCTGACCGTTCGCTTGCTCAAGATCCT
>CAWUIP010000141.1:0-8759 GCA_963922415.1 uncultured Aliishimia sp.
GGCCTCGAACCGCTCAAAAGGTGCCAAGCACCGCCATTCAAAGGCATGCCACGTCCCGTCAAAGCCACTGCCCTGCGCCGCGACTGGCAAGCCCGCCAGGAAAAGCACGCCAAGCCTAGTCATGGCTGACCCCAAGATAGGCGTCGATCACCGCCTGATTGGCGCGCACCTCGTCGGGCGTCCCGTCGCCGATCTTCTTGCCGTAATCCATCACCACAACCCGGTCGCTGAGGTCCATGACCACACCCATGTCATGTTCAATCAGTGCAATCGTCGTCCCGAACTCGTCATTCACGTCGAGGATAAAGCGGGACATGTCCTCTTTCTCTTCGACGTTCATGCCCGCCATCGGCTCATCCAACAGCAAAAGCTTCGGCTCTGCCGCCAGCGCACGCGCCAATTCCACCCGCTTCTTCAACCCATAAGGCAAGCGCGACACCGGCGTCTTGCGGATGTTCTGGATCTCAAGAAAGTCGATGATCCGCTCGGCCACTTCGCGATTGGCCACCTCTTCGGCCTCCGCCGCCCCCTTCCAAATCGCCTGCCGCCATAGCCCGGTCTTCATATGCGTCAGCCGCCCGGTCATCACATTGTCCAGAACCGACATGCCCTCAAAGAGCGCAATATTCTGGAACGTGCGCGCAATCCCCTGCCGCGCCACCTCATAGGGCTTGAGCGGCGGGCGCTTGGCCCCCCGGAACCACACCTCGCCCTCCTGCGGGACATAAAACCCCGAAATGACGTTCAGCATCGAGGATTTGCCGGCCCCGTTCGGCCCAATAATCGCGCGGATCTCGCCCTCGCGAATATCAAACGAGATGTCCTTGATCGCCACCACACCGCCAAAGCGCAGCGTGATGTTCTTCATCTCCATCACCACCCCGCCGATCTTGCGGCCGTCCTCGGTAGTGTACCCTTCAAGGGATTGATCTAGCACGGAATTATCCCTTTCATTGTTCCCAAAATACTCTCCGCCCGAAGGGCTCCCGACGCACCGGTCATTCCGCTGCCAGCTTCTGCGCGACCGCGCTCACGGCGGCGGATCGGATCTCCAGCGTCGCCGAGATTGAGCCGGTGCGGCCATCCTCATACGTCACTTCGGTCGTGGTCGAGACGGTGCTGGAGCCATCGTAAAGCGCTGTGATGATATCGGCGTATTTCTCTTCGATGATCCGGCGGCGGACTTTGCGGGTGCGGGTCAGCTCACCGTCATCGGCGTCCAGCTCTTTGTGCAGCACGACGAAGCGGTGCACTTGGCAGCCGGACAGCATCGGGTCCTCGACCACCGACCGGTTGACCTCTTCCACATGGCCTTGCAGCGCGCTTTGCACTTCAGGGTGGCTCGTCAGATCCTGATACGAGGCGTAGGCGATATTGTTGCGCTCCGCCCAGTTGCCAACAGCATTCAGGTCAATGTTGATGAACGCTGTACATTCGTCCCGCCCATTGCCGAAAACCACGGCCTCTAGGATGTTGGGGAAGAACTTTAGCTTATTCTCAACATATTTCGGCGCGAACATGGACCCATCGGCCATTTTGCCCACATCCTTGGCGCGGTCGATGATCCGCAAATGGCCGGAGCCTTCCTCGATAAAGCCCGCATCACCCGTGGCGACCCAGCCCTCTTCGTCCTTCGTGCCTGCCGTGCTTTCGGGATTTTTGTAATATTCCACAAACACGCCGGGAGAGCGGTAAAAGACCTCTCCCGTCTCGCCGATCTTCAACTCCACACCCGGGATCGGGATGCCGACTGTGTCAGAGCGCACCTCGTTATCAGGGTGGTTGGTGATGAACACGGTCGCTTCGGTCTGGCCATAAAGCTGCTTTAGGTTGATCCCAAGCGACCGGTAGAAATCGAAGATCTCGGGCCCGATGGCCTCGCCCGCCGTGTAGCCCACGCGCACACGGCTAAAGCCAAGCGTGTTTTTCAAGGGCCCATAAACGCATAGCTCGCCCAGCATGTATTTGAACCGGTCCCAGCCGCTGACGCTTTCTCCATCCAAAAGTTTCGGTCCAACCGTCTTTGCGTGGGCCATGAAGTAGTCGAACATGCGCCGCTTCAACCGGCCCGCGTCCTCCATCCGGATCATGACCTGGGTCAGTTGCGTCTCAAACACACGCGGCGGGGCGAAGTAATAGGTCGGCCCGATCTCGCGCAGGTCGATATGCATCGTGTCCGCGCTTTCGGGGCAGTTTGTGCAGAACCCTTTCCAATAGGCCTGGCCCACCGAAAAGATAAAGTCACCCACCCATGCCATTGGCAGATAGGCGAGGATCTCATCATCCCGGCGCAAATCGTCGAAATCGCTGGAGTTCTTGGCGCTTTCGATCACGTTGCGATTGCTCAGCACCACGCCTTTCGGCTTGCCCGTAGTGCCAGAGGTATACAGCATGATGCACGTGCTGTCGTAGTCGAGCTTGGCCTCGCGCGCCTTCAATTCGGCCAGATGTGTGTCGCGCGTCGCGCGCCCGCGCTCTTGCACATGGGTGTATTGATGCAATCGGGAATGGTCGTATTTGCGCAACCCGCGTGGGTCGAGGTAGATCATATGCTCAAAATTCGGCAGCCGATCTTGGATCTCGATGACCTTGTCGACCTGTTCCTGGTCGCCTGCGATCACAAACCGCGCGCCGCAGTGATCCAGGACATAGGCCATCTCTTCGGCAACCGAGTCCTGATAGACTGGCACCGGGATCGCACCCGCCATTTCGGCCGCAACCATCGACCAATACAGATGCGGGCGGTTGCGGCCAATGATGGCCACGAAGTCACCCTCGGCAATGCCGATCTCCATCAGACCGAGGGCCAGCGCCTCAATCTCTTCAGCCGTTTCGGCCCAGGTCCAGCTTTGCCAGATCCCAAACTCTTTTTCCCGATAGGCGGGGGCATCGCCAAACTCGGCGGCGTTCCTGCGCAACAGTGACGGGACCGACACCAGTCCCGCAGCGCCGTTCGGCGTTTCTCCCACGTGTTTCCTCCCATGCCCCGCACGTTTGATCGGCAGGTGCGTTTCGCTATCGCGATTCTTCACTGTGAAAGTGAAGTCGGTTGCAGGGTGCAGGTCAACTTTTTCCTTAAGTTTTCTGAAATCTAACGAATTGTTACGGCACTGGCGCACCGCCCAACCCGCTGCATTGGGCCTTGCCATCTGCCCCCTTGGCAAGGCATCGCTAGGGGCATGAGCACGCATCTTGAGGATATGACAACCGCCGGGCTGAACCTGATTGCCCAGGCTTTGACGATCTATGACGAAGATCTGCGCCTTGCAGTCTGCAACGCTCCGTTCCAGCAGATGTTTGATTTGCCCGATGAATTCGTGACGCCCGGCGCGCAGTTTGAAGACACCATCCGGTTTATCGCCCAGCGCGGTGAATACGGGCCGATCGCTGATCTTGAAACCTTCGTGGCCGAACGTGTCACGCAGGCCCTCGCGTTCGAGCCGCATTATGTGGAACGGACGCGGTCGAACGGGCGCAAGATTTCCATCGAAGGCTCGCCGCTGCCGATGGGCGGATGGGTGGCGGTCTATACCGACATCACCAATATCTCCGCGCAAGAGACGCTGCTGCGCACGCGGTCTGAGGCGCTGAGCGAAGAGCTGCTGGACCGCGCCGAGGAACTTGCCGCGACGAACCGCAAGCTTGAAGCCACGGTGACAGCGTTGGAAGAGGCCAAGCGCCAGTTGACCCGGTCCGAGGCGCAGATGCGTCTGACCACCGAGATGTTGCCAGCCCATATCGCGCATGTGGATGAAAACGGCGTCTACACTTTTTCCAACCGGCGCTTGTCAGTCGTTCTGCCGGGACGCCCGAAAGATATCCGTGGCCTGCATATGCGCGACGCGCTTGGCGAAGGGGTGTACCAGCAGATCGAACCGCAAATTCGCAACACGCGGCGGGGCGATCACCCAACGTTCGAATTCACCGACCCTGACAGCGCGCGGCGGCTGCGCGTGGCCTTTACGCCGGACGGCCAGGGCGGTGTGAACATTCTGTCGATGGATGTGACCGAAGAAACCCAGACGCAAGCCGCGCTCCAACAAACGCGCCGGCGCAATCTGGCCGCGCAGGTCACTGCAGGCATGGCGCATGACTTTTCGAACCTTTTGACGATTATCATGGGCCTTCAGGGGCGACTGTCGCGCTTGGAGGGCTTGCCAGCGGACGCGGCCCCGCTCATCGAAAGCACGCTTGCGGCCTCGCGCCGGGGGGGCGATTTGCTCAGCCGGATTGGCGAGATGACGGCGGCGCGCCCTTACCGACCCCAAGCGGTCGATGTGGCCGCTTGGTTGCAGGATCTCGTGACAATCGCGCAGTCGAACCTGCCAGATGGTGTCACGCTGATCCAAACCGGCGACATCCCAACCTCGGCCCTGCTGTTAGACCCCGGAATGCTGCAAGACGCGATTTTGAACTTGGTTCTGAACGCGCGGTACGCGTGCGGCGATACGGGTGAGATCACATTGAACCTGCGGTCCATTGGGCAGACCTGGCTGGAATTCCAAGTGTCCGACACTGGTCCGGGCTTCACCGATCAGGGCATCGACCGCGCGCTCGAGCCGTTTTATACAACCAAAGGGCGTGACGGCTCGGGCCTCGGCCTGCCGATGGTCTATGACATGGTAAAGCTGGCGGGCGGTGATTTGCAGCTATCGAACTGGGCGGATGGCGCGCGCGTGACGCTGCGCCTGCCCTTGCGCCCAGCGCCGCAGGTTCATGACTGCCTGGTCCTGCTGGCCGAAGATGATCAAGACCTGCGCGCCGATGTGCGCGATATGCTCACTGGGTTAGGGCACACGGTGATCGAGGCGGCCTCGGCAGAAGAGGCGCAAAGCCTGATGCAGCAAGTGGATGACATCGCACTTGTGGTCTCGGACCTGGATCTGGGCCAGGCCGCGACCGGTGTGGACATCGCCAAAGCGGCGCACTCGCATACGCTGCCGGTCGTGTTGATGACTGGACAGACACTGGACACGCCGCTCCACCAATCGGCGCGGCAACTGGCGCCGGTGTTGCAGAAACCCTTTGGCGTGCAGCGTCTTGCCGAAGTCATTTCGCCCTTGGTGACCGCATGACCGCCGCACCCCTGATCGCCATTCTGGACGATGAGCCCGCGATCCGGGACCTTTTGGCCAATACGCTGCAGGAGGCGGGGTTTCGCACGCAAACACACGGGCGCGCGCGCGATTTCGAGGTGGCGCTGAAGTCCTCACAGCCAGATGTCTGCCTGGTCGACCTATCGCTGCCCGACACCGACGGTCTTAGCCTTGTGCACAAGCTCGCCCTGGAGGAAGGCGCGGTTGTGATCGTCATCTCGGGCCGCGCGCAGGTGCAAGACCGTATCGCGGGGCTGGAGCTGGGCGCGGATGACTACATCACCAAGCCCTTCGATCCGGCTGAGGTGGTCGCGCGCATCCGCGCCCGGCTGCGCAGCCCCCGCACCAGCGCAGATACAGGCGACCGCGCACGCTTTGCCACGTGGACGGCGCAATTTGACCTCTTCACACTTGTTGCGGAAGACGGGACAGAGACGCAAATGTCACGCGCAGAGGCCGACGTTCTTAGGCTCTTTCTGTCGTCACCAAAACGGCTCGTGACCCGTGCGCAAATGCTCGACACGCTGGGCGGCACTGCGGGCGAAAGCTTTGACCGTGCGATGGATGTGCGAATCTCTCGCTTACGGACGAAGCTGGGGGAGGATCCAAAGAACCCACGCCTCATCAAGACGATCTATGGCGCGGGCTATATCTTTTTGGGGGATGTGGAATGGCTGAAGACATAACGCCAAGCTGCTGTGGTCCCGCGCGCACGCCAACACGTGATGGCCAAACGGCCCCACAACCACCGATAGCCACGGAGCCCTGCACGCTAGACTTCCGAACAGTGAAAATCCCGGGCGGCAAGGCGCTTGTCGGAACCGCGTTGCCGGGCATTCCGGACGATGGCGAAAGCCCGGTGCGCCAGGTGCGCGTGAAACCTTTCATGATGGGCGAAACCACTGTCACCGTTGCAGAATTCCGCGCCTTTGTGGCCGCCACGGGCTATGTCACGGAAGCCGAAAGCTTTGGTTGGTCGTTTGTGTTCCACACCGATGTTCCCGCGCATGTGGGGCATACGTTGGGCGTGCAGGGCCTCGAATGGTGGCGGCGCGTTGAGGGTGCAACTTGGCAAGCGCCGAATGGGCCGGGGACAACAGCGATAGGGGATCACCCGGTCACGCAAGTCAGTTGGGCGGATGCGACCGCCTTTGCGACCTGGGCGGGCGGGCGCCTTCCCACAGAGGCGGAATGGGAGCAAGCCGCGCGCGGGGGTCAAGGCGATGTGCCCTTTCCCTGGGGCACAGCGGCGCCCAATGACACCGACAGCTTTCCCTGCAACATCTGGCAGGGCGATTTTCCGCACCACGACACGGCAGCTGACGGCTGGCACGGCACGGCCCCTGCCAAGTCCTTCGCACCCAATGCCTATGGGCTTTACAACATGGTCGGAAATGTCTGGGAGTGGACGAGCGAGACCTATCGCATCAAGTCGCTCAAACGGCACGTCAAAGAGCGTTTGGCGCAGATGAAGGGCTACAAACTGTCCAAAGGTGGCAGCTATCTCTGCCACCGGTCGTATTGTTTTCGCTACCGCATCGCGGCGCGGTCAGGCAACGCACCCGACAGCGCAACGCCGCATCACGGCTTCCGCATGGTCTGGGACCTTTAGTCCGCGTCTTCGGCGTTCACGCTCGGCAACAGGCCAATTTCGGCACCCATCGGCCATGTGGTGACGACCTTGCCTTCGCTGGTGTCTTTGATGCTGTACCCATACCCGACCAAGCGGTGCTTCCACTCGCGTTCGGACAATGCTTTTTCACGCTCGGCCGCAACCAGCGCCATGATTTTCTCAACGTTTTCAAGGTTTGCTTCAAATAGCATTTTCACGCTCCCAATGTTTGTCCGTCCCGGACAGGTGCGAAGCTGCGAGAGAAGCAGGGCGGGATTTCGCCCGGAATATGGCAAAACGGCGAAAAATCGCCGATAGACAGAATTAAATTGGAAACAATGCGCGGGTGCAGACCGGTTAGCCGGTCACACCGGTCTCTTTTGCAATCTGAGCGCGAGATTTGCGCGCCCGTTCCGTCGCAGACTTCAATTGCCCGCAAGCCGCAAGGATGTCTTCACCGCGCGGTGTGCGGATGGGCGAGGCATAACCCGCCTTATAGATAATGTCTGCAAAGGCACGGATTCGGTTGTTCGAAGACCGTTTGTAGGGTGCGCCGGGCCATTCGTTGAACGGGATCAGGTTGACCTTGGCCGGGATCCCCTCGATCAGTTTGACAAGGCGGCGGGCATCTTCATCGCTGTCATTCACACCGTCCAGCATCACGTATTCAAAGGTGATCCGCTCGGAATTGGTCAGCCGCGGGTAGGCGCGCAACGCGTCCAGCAACGTTTCGATGTTCCAGCGCTTGTTGATCGGCACAAGCGTGTCGCGGATCGCGTCCGTTGTTGCGTGAAAGGACACAGCCAACAGGCAGCCGATCTCTTCCGCTGTGCGCGCGATTTCGGGCACAACGCCCGAGGTCGACAACGTGATGCGGCGGCGCGAGAGCGACAGGCCCTCGGGGTCCATCACGATCTTCATCGCGTCACGCACGTTCTCGAAATTATAAAGCGGCTCGCCCATGCCCATCAGCACCACATTGCTGAGAAGCCGGGTTTCGTCCTTCGGCGCGCCAGGCGTCGGCCATTCTTCCAGGTCATCGCGCACCAGCATCACCTGGCCGACAATCTCGCCCGGCGTCAGGTTGCGCACCAGCTTTTGCGTGCCCGTGTGACAGAACGAACAGGTCAGCGTGCAGCCCACCTGAGAGGAAATGCACAGCGTGCCGCGCCCCTCTTCGGGGATATACACCACCTCAACCTCGTGTCCGCCGGCAATCCGCACCAGGTATTTGCGCGTGCCATCTTCCGAGATCTGACGCGACACCACCTCTGGCAGCGCGATCACAAAGGCCTCAGCCAGTTGCGCGCGATAGGCCTTGGCCAGGTTGGTCATCGCCGCAAAGTCGCGCACGCCCCATTGATAGATCCATTGCCAGATCTGCCCGGTGCGCATCTTGGCCTGTTTCTCCGGCGTGCCCGCCGCAATAAGCGCGTCGCGCAGCTGGTCACGGGTCAACCCGACAAGGTTCATCGGCCCCTCCGGCAATTTGCGGGGGATTGTGACGACGTCTTGGGTAATCGGTGCGCCCATCGGCTTCATCCTCTGATCAAGATGCGCCTCTATATAGCATCGCTGCGCCTAATCAACACGTCGCAAGATCAGGATATCGCGCAGAATGCTTTCGCTCATCCGGTGGGCGAGATCTGTGGTCACCGCCTCAAGCCCTAGGCCATCGAAGGCGGCTTCTAGCACGGGGCGCTTGGGCAGATTGGCGTTAAAGGCGATGGCCACGATCCCGCCGGGTGCCAGGCACTTGGCCCAAGCGGGTGCCGCGGCCTCTAGCGTTGCCATCGGGTTGCGCGTGCCAGTAGCGCCGACATGCTGCACACCATAGGGCATATCGGTCACGATCAGGTCATGCGCTTTGCGCAGCGTCAGATCATGGGCGTTGGCGCTGTCGCCGATCACAATCCGCGCCGACCGGTCGCCCACGACGAAATCAAGATACTTACCGATGCCCTTCTTATTGGTTTTCTGAACCCAGCCCTCGGCGAGCTTGTGCTTTTGCCGCCGCAGCTTGGTCCACTTCTTCAGGCCCCTGCGCCACT
>CAWUIP010000142.1:0-8738 GCA_963922415.1 uncultured Aliishimia sp.
CCGCTGGTGAAGATCGAGGTGGATGGACCGGGCAACGAGGGCGACATCGCAGACGCCGCCGTGCAGGAAAGTTCTGATCCCACCGAGGATGCCACAAAAGCACCCGAGCCGGCCCCAGTACCTTCTGAACCTGTCGCGCCACCGCGCCCCGTGGCTGCCGCTGTTCCAGAAACTCCGCGTGTTGAGGGTGAGAAGCCCTCAGCCAGCCCGGCTGTTCGGCGTCGGGCGCTGGATGCAGGCGTTGATTTGCGTCGGGTGGCAGGCAGTGGTCGGGCTGGGCGGATCACGCATGAGGATCTGGACAACTTCATTGCCTCCGGCGGCTCAATGGCGACTTCGACGGGTCCCGCGCCGGATACAAGGGTTAAAGAGGTCAAGATCATTGGCCTTCGTCGCAAAATCGCCGAACGGATGGCCGAGGCAAAGCGTCATATCCCACACATCACTATCGTTGAAGAAGTGGATGTTTCCTCGCTTGAACAACTGCGTGCAAGCCTGAACGCAGAACGTCGCGACAAGCCCAAGTTGACGATCTTGCCGTTCTTAATGCGCGCGATGGTCACAGCGCTGAAGGAGCAACCGAACCTGAACGCCCTCTATGATGATGAGGCCGGAATTGTTCGCGAATTCGGCGCGGCGCATATTGGCATCGCGACGCAAACACCGGGTGGCCTGATGGTGCCTGTGGTGCGCCATTGCGAAGTGCGATCCATCTGGGACATGGCGGGTGAACTGTCGCGCGTAGCAAACGCCGCGCGGGAAGGCACTGCTACCCGTGACGAGCTGACAGGGTCGACCATTTCGATCACGTCGCTGGGCAAGCTTGGGGCAATCGCCACGACACCGATCATCAACCGCCCGGAACTGGCGATTGTTGGAGTGAACAAAATGCAGACTCGCCCCATGTGGAACGGGACAGAGTTTGTTCCGCGTCAGGTCATGAACCTGTCGTCCAGCTTTGACCACCGCATCATCGATGGCTGGGATGCCGCCGTCTTTGTGCAGCGCTTGAAAACCCTGCTGGAAACCCCGGCAATGATCTTTGTGGAGGGCTGAACCGTGGACGAATTGAACTGCAAGCTCTTGGTCATCGGTGCCGGCCCCGGCGGTTACGTTTGTGCCATTCGCGCGAGCCAACTGGGAGTCGACACGATCATTGTCGAAAAAGACAAACCCGGCGGCACCTGCCTGAACGTGGGCTGTATTCCGTCCAAGGCGATCATTCATGCCGGTGACGAATACCACAAAATGGCCCATGCCACCGAAGGGTCTGCCATTGGTATCACTGCTGCCGCGCCCAAGATCGATTATGGCCAGACGCTGACCTGGAAAGACGGCATAGTTGGTCGCCTGAATGGCGGTGTCGCCGGGCTGTTGAAGAAAGCTAAAGTCCGTCAGGTGATCGGCACCGCGCGGTTCCACGACGCCAAAAAGGTGATCGTGGACGGCCCGGATGGTGAAACCATCATCAAGGCGGAAAATGTCGTCATCGCGACGGGCTCAACCTCAGTGGAGCTGCCGTTTCTGCCGTTTGACGGCACCTTTGTACAATCGTCCACCGATGTGCTGGCCGATCCGGTCCTGCCCAAAAGGCTGGTCGTTGTCGGCGGCGGTTACATCGGACTGGAATTGGGTACAGCCCTGGCCAAGCTGGGCGTCCAAGTCACCGTGGTCGAAGCCGCCGAGCGCATCCTACCGCAATACGACGCCGAGTTGACCAAACCTGTCGCTGACCGGTTGGAGACGCTGGGCGTTACGGTAATGACCAAGACCTTTGCCCAGGGTGTCGGCGACGACGGCAAATCGCTGTTGGTCAAGGATGCTGACGACACTGAAACCAGCATCGCGTGCGATAAGGTTCTGGTTACCGTGGGGCGCCGACCAGTCACCAAAGAGCTGGATCTTGACCGGTTGGCCGTGGACATGGACGGCACGTTCATCAAAATTGACGAAACCTGCGCAACGTCGATGCGCGGGCTTTACGCAATCGGCGACATCACCGGTGAACCCATGCTGGCCCACCGCGCCATGGCGCAGGGCGAGATGGTGGCCGAGATCGTCGCAGGCGAAAAGCGTCTTTGGGACAAGTATTGCATCCCGGCGGTGTGCTTCACCGACCCCGAAATCCTGACCGTTGGTCTGTCGCCTATTGAGGCGAAAGGCGCAGGACACGACATCAAAACCGGCAAGTTCCCGTTCATGGCCAATGGCCGTGCCATGACGACAGAACGCGAGGATGGATTTGTCCACGTCGTAGCGCGCGCCGACAATCATCAAATCCTGGGAATTCAAGCCGTGGGCGAGGGTATTTCCGAGATGGCCGCGGGCTTCGCTTTGGCGATCGAAATGGGCGCGTGCCTTGAAGACATCGCTGGCACAATCCACGCACACCCTACCAAGGGTGAAGCGCTCCAAGAGGCCGCTTTGATGGGCTTGGGTCACGCACTGCACATCTAAGACGACTGGACTTGCATCTATTTGGCAATGTTAGACAGCCATTTGCCAAAACACAGTCATTCTCTGCCTGGGCAAAGACGGGTATGATCGCCTACGCGTACAGGCTATTTCTTTTGGCGAAAGGAGGTCGCGGCCAAGTCTATTGTAGGAAGATATGGCGATGCTCATGCACAATCTGGTCGAGCAACTCCACGACGGCTTTAACGCGCCGGGCCACAGCTTGGTTTTCGTGCCAGACGAGCCAGTAGTTGCGTGTCACCTTCGACTCTGGGAAGAGACGCACCAGACTTGGGTCACTCGCGGCCATGAAGTCGTGACAGATCCCGATGCCCGCACCAGATCTGACCGCCTCAAATTGTCCGATGGCCGTAGAAACTTCGATGTCCGATCTCCAACCTCGGAAGAACTCCCCAACGTAGTTGAGCTCGGGCGTGTAGATTAGATCGTCAACATATCCGATCAGCGCGTGTGCGGTGAGGTCGTCACGCTGTGTGGGTGTTCCACATCGCGACAGGTAGCCTCTGTTTGCGTAAAGGCCGAGAGAGTAGTCGACGAGCTTCTTCGCGCGCAACCGACCTTTGTCAGGACGTCCAACCATGATCGCAAGATCGGCTTCGCGTTCGGAAAGCGAAAAGCTTCGGGGCACCGGGACAAGCTGGATCCGCAAATCAGGGTACGCATCGCGAAACCTGCCAAGTCGCGGCGCAAGAAAAGCACTGCCAAACCCATCAGGTGTGCCAATGCGCACCGTACCAGCCAAGTCGTCTCCGCCTCGCAATTGGGCGGTCCCAACCAGCAATTCAGCCTCTACGCGTTCTGCTGTCGCAAACAGCGCTGCGCCATCCTCCGTCAGCGTAGAGCCACGCGTAGTCCTTTCAAAAAGGCGGGCCCCAACTGCCTTTTCCAAGGCCGCAATGTGCCGGCTCAACCGCGCCTGGCTGACCCCAAGGCGTGCGGCGGCGCCCAGCATCTGGCCTTCGCGGGCCACGGCAAGAAAGTACCGTAGATCATCCCAGTTCATGTTATCGTTTCTGCATAACGGTTCGTCGGTTTCGTCTGTTTATATGCAAAATCAGACAAGCGATACTTCTTCTTGAAAATGGGAGAGAGCTATGACCGCGATCCAGGAATTAACGCATTACATCAATGGCGCACATGTGAAAGGCGCATCAAACCGCTTTGCCGATGTCTACAACCCCGCCACCGGAGAGGTGCAAGCCAAGGTGCCGCTGGCAAGCGCCGCCGAGCTAGACCAAGCCATTGCCGCAGCGCAAGCTGCACAACCTGAATGGGCGGCTGTCAACCCGCAGCGCCGCGCTCGGGTGATGATGAAGTTCGTCGAGCTGTTGAACCGTGACATGGACAAGCTGGCCGAAGCACTGAGCCGTGAACATGGCAAGACACTGCCAGATGCCAAGGGCGACGTGCAGCGCGGGCTGGAAGTCGTGGAATATTGCATCGGCGCCCCGCATCTTTTGAAAGGCGAATTCACCGACAGCGCCGGACCCGGCATCGACATGTATTCGATGCGCCAACCCCTGGGCGTGACGGCGGGCATCACGCCCTTCAACTTTCCCGCCATGATCCCGATGTGGATGTTTGCGCCAGCCATTGTCTGCGGCAACGCCTTCATCCTGAAACCGTCAGAGCGTGACCCTTCGGTTCCTCTGATGCTGGCCGAGCTGATGAAAGAGGCCGGGGCACCCAAAGGCATCCTCCAGGTCGTCAACGGCGACAAAGAAGCGGTTGATGCGCTGCTGAACCACCCGATGGTGCAATCCATCGGTTTCGTAGGCTCAACCCCGATTGCCGAATACATCTATGCAATGGGTTGCGCGAACGGCAAACGGGTACAGTGTTTCGGTGGCGCCAAGAACCACATGATCATTATGCCTGATGCTGACATGGACCAAGCTGCGGATGCATTGGTCGGAGCAGGTTATGGTGCGGCGGGCGAACGCTGCATGGCGATCTCGGTCGCAGTGCCTGTTGGGGATGAAACTGCGGATCGTCTGATCGAAAAGCTTGTACCGCGTGTCGAAGCATTGAAGGTCGGGCCCTATACCGCTGGCAATGATGTGGATTATGGCCCGGTGGTGACCGCCGCTGCCAAAACAAACATCGAACGCCTGGTGCAAACCGGTATCGATCAAGGCGCCGAACTTGTTGTCGACGGACGCGATTTCAAACTGCAGGGATACGAGGATGGGTTCTTTGTCGGGGCGCATCTGTTCGACAGAGTTACGCCAGACATGGACATCTACAAGTATGAGATCTTTGGCCCCGTCCTGTCGACCGTGCGCGCACAGTCGTACGAAGAGGCTGTCAGCCTCGCGATGGACCACGAATACGGCAATGGCACTGCGATCTATACTCGTGACGGAGACACAGCGCGCGACTTTGCCAACCGCATTAACGTCGGCATGGTTGGTGTGAACGTGCCAATCCCGGTGCCTTTGGCTTACCACACCTTTGGCGGCTGGAAGAAATCCGTCTTTGGTGACCTGAACCAGCACGGGCCGGATGCGTTCAAATTCTACACCCGGACCAAAACCGTGACCGCCCGCTGGCCTTCCGGCATCAAGGAAGGCGGCGAGTTCTCGATCCCGGTGATGGAATAAGCCAATCAGAAAGGGCGGCTGAGCGGGCCGCCTTTTCTTACATTGCGCCTAGTCTACACTGGCTGGGCATAGGTGCGTCAAAGCACAAACCTGAACTTCACCGTGCTTTGTTTGAGCCCGAGGAAAGCTGGATGAAGCAGCCCTTCACCAGGCTGAGTTTGGTCGCAATTGAACTTTGATCATGTTTGGGGTGTGCGTTGCGTTTTGTGCAAACCTGCGTTCTTGAGCCCAGAATTCCACTGGGAACCTCAAAATACTAGAATTTATTGGTGCAAGTTAAGATCGGGAGCCAATTTTCCAGTAAATTAGTGGCGAGAAATCTCGTGAAACCAGCAAGAGGCGCGCGATAATCGAGGCTCATTTCGAAGCGTGCAATGCCAGCTTTCACAAGGTTGGCGGTACGGATGGAGGGCCGTTTGCGCCACATATGGGAGGCAACCTTTAAGAAACGCTAAGGCTGAATCGCGAGGTCGACGATCGAGACAAAGTCGCGGACTGCAAAAAACGCTAGGGAGGAAACATGCGTAGGACTATTCAGGCGGCTCTGGCCGCGACTTTTGTTATGGCGGCACCTTTGGTGGCCCAGGCGGAAACAACCATCCGGGTTACTTTGCAGCTGCCGGAGACCCATTTCGTCGGCGAAAACTGGAACGACTTCCAAAAGATCATCGAAGAAAAATCCGGTGGCGAGCTGACCATGCAGCTGTTTCCATCGGCCCAGCTCTTCACGGACAAAGAAGTGCCCGAAGCCGTGGGGAGCGGCGCAATTGAGGCGGGCTCTGCCTTCCTTGGCCGTTTTACCGGCGCGGTTCCGGCGGTCGACGTGGTGAATTTGCCGTTCTTCTTCAAAGACGAAGCCCATCTGCGCGCGGCGGTTGCCACAGGCTCGCCCATGCGGGAGATCCTCGACCAGGCGATCCTTGAGGAAACCGGGTCCAAGGTGCTCTGGTGGCAGGCTTTTGGCCGCAACGTGTATCTGTCGAATGGCGAAGCCGTTCGCACGCCCGCGGATATGGAAAACAAAAAGGTCCGCACGTACGGCAAGGTACTTGGCTGGACGGTCGAGGCTCTAGGCGGCGCGCCGACATTGATGTCGGGATCCAAGCAGTTCCTGGCCTATCAGCAGGGCGCGGTTGACGTGGGCATGACCGGTGCCGCAGCGGTGGAATCGCGCAAGCTGTACGAAGTGATGGACCATATGACTCTGTCTTTCGACAGTGCCATCGAGTTTGTGGCGATCATCAACAACGACTTCTTCAACAGCCTGTCCCCGGAGCATCAGCAGATCATTCTGGAGGCCTCTGCCGAGGTCGAGCAGAAGCTACGCGATGCCATCTACAGCGAAGAAGCTGAGTCTGTCGCCGCATTGCGCGACCAGATGACCGTTGTGGACCTGACCGACGAAGAGCGGCAGCAGTGGGTCGACGCAACCAAGAGCGTGGTTCAGCGCTTTGTCGACGACGCGGGCGAAACCGCCGCAGAAGTGGTTGCAGCCGTCACCGGTGGGTAACGACCTAACGGCCAAAGCAACCGGGTTGGCACAGCCCGGTTGCAACGTTTTCTGAGGCAGGTAAGGCAAAAATGCAGACTCTGGTCAAGATCGTCGACGGGGCGTCCGAAGTCTTGGGCATCATTGCGGGTTGGATGTTCTTTGCCGTGGGGCTCTTCGTCGCTTACGAAGTCTTCATGCGATACGCCCTGACGAGCCCGACAGTCTGGGTGGATGAGATTGCCCGGATTTTTCAGATCTGGGGCACCTTTGGCGCCACGGCCTATGTGCTCAAGCACCGTCAGCACATTGTCATCGACCTAGTGTTCCGGGATGCGCAGTCGTTGCAACGCCGTATCGTTGAGACTTTTTCGCTGTTGGTCATTGTTGTCTTCGGCACCATCGTCGCGAAATTCGGCTGGGACATCTGGCTGAAATCAACGCTCGGCGGTCATACGACAGACAGCTATCTCGCAGTGCCCAAGACCTTTATACAGTCCGCCATCTGGTTCGGCTTTGGCCTGTTGACGCTGCAAGCTTTGGTAGAGATCTACAAAGTCTGGACGGGCCAAGCGAACCTGGAACGTTCGGAGCTGGGGGGGCACTGAGCGATGGAATCCATTCTAATTGTCTGCGCCCTGCTGGCGCTTCTGTTTTTGCGGGTTCCGGTTGCCTTCGCCCTGGGGTCGCTCGGCGTTGTTCTGCTGTGGCTCAAGGGTTTTCCGCTGGTCGCCGTGCCACAGCGCCTGTTTGGCACCATGGACAGCTTCGAATTGCTCGCCGTGCCGTTGTTTTTGTTGATGTCGAATGTGCTGCTCAAAGGGGGCGTAGGACGTGATCTGTTCGCCAGTGTGCAGGCCTGGGTCGGGCATTGGCCCGGTGGATTGGGCGTTGCCACAATCAAAAGCTGTACGCTGTTCTCCGCCATTTCGGGGTCTTCCGTGGCGACCGCGGCAACAATTGGGACCGTCGCCATCCCCGAAATGGAAGAACGCGGTTATGACCGTCCGTTTATCATGGGGCAACTCGCGGCGGGCGGAACACTGGGCATCCTCATTCCACCGTCTATCCCACTGATTATCTACGGCGTCATTACCGAAACTTCGATACCGACACTTTTCCTGGCGGGGATCGGGCCTGGCCTCTTCCTGGCGACGCTTTTCATAATCTATGCCATGATTCATTCGCGCGGCAATGAAGACTTAAAGGCCAAATGCTTGCCGTTACGCGACCGTCTGTCTGTAACGCTCTACGCATTGCCGACGGTGGTGCTGGCGATTGCAATCATCGGTTCAATCTACGCAGGTATCGCCACGCCTTCGGAAAGCGCAGGTGTTGGATTCGTGATTGCGATGGTCATGACCATCGCCATGGGACGGATGGACTTTGCCAAGCTGCGGGAGGCCGTAAACGACTCACTAAAGACCACTGCGATGATCTTCATAATCGTTGCTGGAGCAAAAGTTTTTTCCTATGCCATTACGCTCTATTTGATCCCTCAGTCGATCAGTAGTTTCCTGACAACGCATATCTCCAATCCGACGATTTTTATCTTTGCTGTCGGCCTTGTTCTGCTCTTCATAGGCTTTTTCCTTGAATCACTTTCTATGCTCTTAATCATGGTTCCCGTGCTTTATCCGGCGCTGCAGGAGATGGGCATTGACCCGATCTGGTTTGGTATCTTCTTCATGGTTCTGATCGAAACGGCCTTAATCACACCTCCAGTAGGACTGAACCTGTTTGTCATTCAAGCCGTTGGAAAAGCTCGTCTAGAAGAGGTTATCCAAGGGGCAATTCCGTTTGCGTTGATTATGTTATCGACCGCGGTGCTTTTGTGGTTTTGGCAGGATCTGGCTCTCTACATCCCGTACAGACTCTTTTGAATTTAACATATTTGGTGTTGTTCCCGGGACTGGAAAAAGAAAAGTCAACTGGAGTACCCTGGCTCGGCGGCGGTAAATTGAAGCGCATTGTGCTCATCAGTCATAGATCATGAAATCTACTTTTTGGGGTATCACAACGCTGGGAATGGGAGGCACCCATCCTATCCGCAATGATTAGAATTAACATAAGATAGATTACGCGCTATGTCAGCGTAGCCGCGGTGGATTCACAAACGAAGTGCAAATTCTGTACGAATACAGAGAGTTGCATGGAGTATGAAGAATGGG
>CAWUIP010000143.1:0-8648 GCA_963922415.1 uncultured Aliishimia sp.
GGTGCACAGATGGGCGCCTATAACGGGTGGGAGCGGGCCAATTGGTTTGCCAAACCAGGCGATGATACGTCCGAAGAGGCAACTCATAGCTGGGATCGCGAAGGCCCTTGGCGCGTCCGCGTGCAAGAGGAATGCGAGGCCGTGCGCGATCATTGCGGTGTCCTCGATCTGCCGGGCTTCTCGCGCTACATGCTGGAAGGTCCCGGGGCTGCCGAGGCGCTGCGCGGGCTCGTCACCGGTGCCCTGCCCAAGATCGGCCGTATGAATCTGGTCTATGTCGCTGACAAACGGGGGCGTATCTTGACAGAGCTGTCTTGCATCCGTTTGGACGAAGACAAGTTCATCATGATCACCGCGGCCACTGCGCAATGGCACGACTTCGAAGTGCTGCGCCGTGCGATGCCCGAGACTGTGTCGCTGACGGACGTCACGACAACGCGGGATACGTTGATTGTAACCGGACCGAAGGCACGCGAAATCCTGCAACCGCTGACCGATGCTGACCTGACACTCGGCTGGTTGACCCACCAAAACAGCACTGTTGCGGGGCGCCCCGTGCACATGCTGCGGGTTTCATTCGCGGGTGAGCTGGGCTGGGAAGTCCACGCGCTGAACGACGACATCCCTGCGATCTACGAAGCGCTGCTTGACGCAGGTGCGACGCCGTTTGGGATGTATGCGCTGAACGCTCTACGGATCGAAAAAGGGTATCGCACGTGGAAGGGTGACCTTTCTACCGACTATACGCTGCTGGAGGGTGGCTTGGACCGTTTCGTCAAGTTCGACAAGCCGCAAGACTTCCCCGGAAAAGCCGCCCTGCTGAACGAACGGCAGCAAGGATCGAAGAAGAGCTTTGCCACACTCATTGTCGAGGCAGGGGAGCAAGACGCGCCCTACATGTCCACGATTTGGCACGGCGGCGAAGTGGTGGGCGAGACCACGTCTGGCGACTACGGCTACCGCGTGGGTGCCTCGATCGCACTGGGCATGATCCGCCCCGATCTGAACGTGCCGGGCACTGAGGTCGAGGTGAACATCTATGGCCAAATGCGCCGCGCGACGGTGCAGGCGAATGCCCCGCTGTGGGATCCGCAGAACGAAAGACTGCGTGCATGAGCCTTGAGGCCTACCTGATCTATCTGGCAGCGCTGGCGGCGTTCTTTGTCACGCCGCCAGATACCAGCCAGCTTTTGATCATGTCGAACAGCCTTCGACACGGGCTGCGGCGCAGCTTGGCTACCGTTGCGGGTGATCTGACGGCGAATGTCTTGCAGATGACGGCGGCTGCCTTTGGGCTGACGGCGGTCATTGCCGCGAGTGCAGATGCGATTTGGGTGATTAAATGGGCGGGCGTTGCCTACCTTGCCTGGATTGGACTGCGGTTGATGCGCACGCCATCTGCGTCGGAGAATACCTCGCCCCCTGCAGCGGCATCAGGGCGCCTCTTTCGACAAGGCTTCTTGACGTCGATGGCCAATCCATACGCCGTCGTCTTTTTCGGGGCGCTCTTTCCGCAATTCATAGACCCTAGCCAAGCTTTGGTGCCGCAACTGCTGATCCTTGGGGCGACATACCTGGTGGTGGACGGATGCCTGCTCGTTCTATGGGGGTGGGTGGCGCAACGCGGCTTAGGCCGGATCAAAGCGTTGACGGGACACTGGATCAATCGCATTTCAGGGGGCCTGATGATCGCGGCAGCGGTGCTGTTGGCGACGAAGGACTTGGAGGGGGAACCGCGATGACGGAGATTACGCTGCTTGATGGCGGTATGGGGCAAGAACTTGTGAAACGGTCGGGCAAACCAGCCTCAGCGCTTTGGTCGACCCAAGCCCTGCTGGATAGTCCGGGATTGGTCGCGTCGGTCCATGAAGACTACGCCCAAGCTGGGGCGACGGTTGCGACGTCAAACACCTACGCCATCCACCGCGACCGCTTGCGCGGGGGGTCGAACCACTACGCGTCCGAGGACCTGCCGAACAGAGAGCATCTGTTTCACGACCTCTTGCAAGCCGCGATGGACGAGGCGCAAACGGTTCGGTCAAAAGCGCGCGTTGCGGGTTCAGTTGGTCCGCTTGCAGCAAGCTACCGCCCCGATCTGCACCCAGACATCGACGCCGCCATCCCGCTTTACGCAGAGGTCGCGCAGGCTTTGGCCGAGAAGTCTGATATCCTGCTTTTCGAGACGATTGCTTCGCTGGACGCGGCGCGCGCAGCCTTGGCGGGTGGGCGTGAAACAGACAAGCCCGTATGGTTAGCTTTCACGGTCGACGATGAAGATGGCAGCAAGTTGCGCTCAGGCGAGCCGTTGGTAGACGCTGCCAAGATTGCCCGCGATGCGGATGCGGCCCTTGCCAACTGTTCGGCCCCAGAGGTGATGCCCGCGGCCCTCGACGCGCTGGCCGTGTCGTGCAAGCCAACGGGGGCATATGGCAACGCGTTCACAATGATCACGAAGGCTTTCCTAGAAGGCGGGACAACTGCCGCAGGCCTGGAGGCGCGCCGCGATATGGGACCCGCGATCTATGCCGACCACGCGATGCGCTGGCTTGACCATGGCGCCACGATCCTTGGCGGGTGCTGCGAGACAGGCCCCGACCACATCGCCGAAATCGCCCACCGCCTGCGCGCGGCTGGGCATGACATTGTTTGACCTCATCGGAGTGTGCACTGATGCCTGATCTTCCCTCTTCCGCGCGCGTTGTCATCATCGGGGGTGGCGTTATTGGCTGCTCTGTCGCGTATCATTTGGCTAAACTGGGCTGGAAGGACATCGTCTTGCTGGAGCGCAAACAGCTGACCTCTGGCACCACATGGCACGCTGCGGGTCTGATCGCGCAACTGCGCGCGACCGCCAACATGACGAAGCTGGCGAAGTACAGCCAAGAGCTTTACGGCGCGCTAGAGGCTGAGACTGGCGTGGCGACAGGATTCAAGCGCGTGGGCTCCATCACGGCTGCGCTGACAGACGAACGGTTGGAGGAACTCAATCGCTCCGCAGGGATGGCGCGTGCGTTCGGGGTCGAAATTGAGGAGATTGGGCCGAACGAGATCAAATCCCGCTATGAACACCTGAATATCGACGGTGTGACTGGCGGCGTCTACCTACCCAAGGACGGGCAGGGGGACCCGGCCAACATCGCGCTCGCCCTGGCCAAAGGTGCGCGCAACAACGGTGCCAAAGTGGTCGAGCGTGTGAAGGCCACTGGCGTGATGCGCGACGGGCGACGGATCACAGGTGTCGACTGGGCCGGAGAAGACGGCAGCAGCGGCCACATTACCTGTGACCACGTCGTCAATTGCGGTGGCATGTGGGGGCGTGATGTGGGCCAAATGCTGGGCACCAACGTGCCTTTGCAAGCGTGCGAGCATTTCTACATTGTCTCCGAACCGATTGATGGCCTGACCCAACTCCCGGTGCTGCGGGTTCCCGACGAATGCGCATACTACAAGGAAGATGCGGGCAAGATGATGCTGGGCGCGTTCGAGCCGGTGTCCAAGCCTTGGGGCCCGATCCCGGAGGGCTTTGAGTTCGATCAACTGCCCGAAGACTTCGATCACTTCGAGCCGATCCTAGAGATGGCCGTAAACCGCATGCCGATGCTGGCCGAGGCGGGGATTCACACCTTCTTCAACGGGCCGGAAAGCTTTACCCCCGACGATGCCTATCACCTCGGCCTCTGCCCCGAGATGGACAATGTCTGGGTCGCGGCGGGGTTCAACTCGATTGGTATCCAGTCCGCGGGCGGGGCAGGCTCGGCCCTGGCGTCGTGGATGGACACGGGCGAGAAGCCCTTTGATCTTGGCGATGTGGATATCGCGCGGATGCAGCCGTTTCAGGGCAATAAGCACTACCTGATGGCGCGCTCGACCGAGACGCTTGGACTTCTGTACGCAGATCACTTCCCCTATCGTCAAAAGGCTACGGCCCGGGGCGTGCGGCGGACACCGTTCCACACACATCTGGCCGACCGGGGCGCGGTCTTTGGCGAGCTTGCCGGGTGGGAGCGCGCAAACTGGTTCGCGCAGCCCGGCCAAACGCCCGAATACCAGTACACATGGAGCCGCCAAAACTTCTTTGACAATGTGCGCGATGAGCACATGGCGGTCCGCAACAGCGTTGGCATGTATGACATGTCGAGCTTTGGCAAATTGCGGGTCGAAGGCCCCGATGCCGAGGCGTTTTTGAACTACGTGGCGGGCGGCGACTATTCGGTAGCGAATGGCAAGATCGTCTATACTCAGTTCCTGAATGTCGCGGGTGGCATCGAAGCCGACGTGACGGTGACCCGCCTGACTGAAACTGCGTACCTGGTTGTGACCCCCGCCGCGACGCGATTGGCCGACCAGACCTGGCTGGAGCGGCACAAAGGCAATTTCAACGTCGTGATCACGGATGTGACTGCGGGCGAAGGCGTGCTGGCTGTGATGGGCCCCAAGGCGCGGGCGCTTTTGCAATCCGTGTCACCTGCGGATTTTTCGAACGCGGTCAACCCGTTTGGCACGGCGCAAGAGATCGAGATTGGCATGGCGCAGGCCCGCGTGCATCGCGTAACATACGTGGGCGAATTGGGCTGGGAGATTTATGTCAGCGCCGATATGGCAGGCCACGTCTTCGAAGTCCTGCACGCGGCAGGGCAGGACCATGACCTGCGCCTGTGCGGCATGCACATGATGGATACCTGCCGGATCGAGAAAGGCTTCCGCCACTTCGGTCACGATATCACCTGCGAAGACCACGTGTTGGAGGCGGGGCTTGGCTTTGCCGTGAAGACCGCGAAACCTGACTTCATCGGCCGTGACGCCGTGCTGCGCAAAAAGGACGAAGGGCTGAAAGCGCGGCTCTTGCAGTTCCGCCTTACGGACCCAGAGCCGCTGTTGTATCACAACGAGCCTATTTTGCGGAACGGCGAGATTGTCGGGTATCTGAGCTCAGGCGCTTATGGCCATGCGTTGGGCGGTGCGATGGGCCTGGGCTATGTGCCTTGCGCGGGCGAGGCTGCGGCTGATGTGCTGGCGTCGACCTACGAGATCGACGTTGCTGGCACACGCGTTGTCGCCGAGGCGTCGCTGCGCCCGATGTATGATCCCAAGTCCGAGCGTGTGAAGGTCTAGGACCCGCTTAGCCTTTGGGCGTTTTCCAAACGGCGCAGGATTTTCCCGGCGCCGGTCACATCTCTATGTCTGGACCCTTGCCGCAGAATCGTGTCCCTTTCAGGCATGATCGACACAGCGCTTTTGTTTGCACAAACCCTTGCCACGGCGGGGGCGGCGGGCTGGATGTTTACCGGCGTCCGCGACAACATCCTCTATCCGACGCAAAATGAAACCTACACTGCCGAAGTGATGGAGATGCGCCGCATTCAAGAGGAGTTCCCAGAGGCATTTGAACCGGTCAAGCACCGGCCCATCACGTCCCGTGCTTTGCAGCTTTTGGCCTTCCGCGTGGTCGTGATTGTCGAGGCGCTGGCCTGTCTTTTGCTGATTGCTGGAACCTGCGCGCTGGCGCTGGCGCTTGTCGGAGCGATGGAGGCAAGCACCGCACGGGCGGTGGCCATGGTGGGGGCTGCGGTCTTTATGTCTGTCTGGGCTGGGATGCTCGTCGTCGGCAATCACTTCAGCTACTGGTTTTGCCACGAAGGCACGCAGATGACGCATTACCACATGAACATGTGGGGTTTGGGTCTGATTATCCTGTTGGCACAGGGGTAACGGGCGGGAAGGCGTCCTCAAGGACCTCGCCTGCGGCCAGTAGACTTGCTTCGTCCCACCAGCGTGCGGCCAACTGAATGCCTGTCGGCACACCATCCTCTGCCAGACCGGTTGGAACAGCCAGCCCTGGATGCCCCATAAGCGCCGTTGCGAGCAATGGTGACTGGTCTTTAAGAAGCGCTTCAAGCTCCGCCTGACTGCCTTGATCCGCGTCGACGCGCAGCCCGTGCCGGTAGCTAACAGGGAGAATGATGACCGCGTACGTTTCAAACACCTGCGACCACGCCCGCATGATCTGGAGCCGTTGCGCCCAGAGATCCATCGTTTGACCGCTGTCAATCGCAGGAACGATCTCCCGTACCAAGTCCAGGTTATGGATCAATGCGCTGTCGCCACTGGCACGCACGGCGTCCATGTAGTGGTGCGTCATCGCGCCGAAGGCGAGTTGCAGCCAGATCTGCGCGGCCTCCTCAAAGTGCGGCAGCGTGATCTCGTTAACCTGAACGCCCGCATCCTCCAGCGCTTTGGCTGTGCGCGTCATGGCGGCGTCGACCTCGGCTGCGGGCGTGCCGCGCATCAGGCCCACGCGCGCGGGCAGCGGCGCATGCCCCACCGCTGGCACAGGTACGGATTGCGGATCCATCGGGTCCATCCCTCCCATGACCGAAAGGCCAAGGCGGATATCAGCAAGACTGCGCGCAATCGGGCCGTCCGCTGTGATCAGCTGCGATGTCAGCGCGCGCAGACCGCCCCCCGAGGGCACGTAACTTGGCACGCGCCCAACGGTGGGACGCAAGCCAAATACACCGTTCATATGCGCGGGATGTCGGATTGACCCGCCGATATCGTTGCCATGGGCCAGCGCGCATTCACCTGTTGCGACAGACACCGCCGCACCGCCCGAAGAGCCCCCAGGGCTCAGCGCCGCATCAAATGGGTTCAGCGTACGACCATGCAGGTCCGTATCGGTGAACCACCGGAACGAGAACGCTGGCACATTGCTGCGCCCGACGATCACAGCGCCCGCAGAACGGAGGCGAGCGACCAGCGGGCTGTCCTCGGTCGCCACCAGATCGCGTGCCAGACTGATGCCGCCTGTGTTGCGCGTGCCCGCCTGATCGACGTTGTTCTTGGTCGTGACCGGAACCCCGGCCAAAGGGCCAAGGTCATCGCCGGCCCGCCGTGCGGCATCGACAGCCGTCGCAGCGTCCATCGCCTGGGCTTCGGTGATCTCGCTGAGCGCGTTGTGCCGGGGCTCTATCGCCGCGATCCGATCCAACGCGGCGCGGGCCACGTCCACAGCCGATACGTCACCGGCAGAAACAGCCTCTGCGATCTCAGTTGCCGTACAGGCCCAAAGTTCAGACATTGTGGCTCCTTTCCCGTGAAACTGGCACCTGCCTTGTCACCCGAACAACATAAGCGGAAAGAGCACAATGATCGGGAAGATGACCAAAAGTATCACGCGCAGCACATCGCTTGCGACGAAGAACAATACGGCCTTGTAGGTTTCCACGATTGGCGTGTCGCGGTCCATGGCGTTGATGATGAAGAGGTTCAGGCCCACCGGCGGTGTGATCAATCCCACCTCGACCACAATCAAAACGAGGATGCCGAACCAGATCGCCACGAATTCGGGGCTCATCCCGAAATCCAGCGCCGACACCACGGGAAAGAAGATCGGCACGGTCAACAAAACCATGCTGAGACTGTCCATGACGCAGCCAAAGAGCAGGTAGAAAAACAAGATCACAGCCAAGACGAACCAGGGGCTAAAGCCTTGGGTCAGAACGTATTCCGCCATGGCTTGCGGGACGCCGGACAGCGCCAGGAACGAGTTGTAGACCGCAGCCCCTAGCACAATGAAGAAGATCATCGCCGTCGTGCGCGCCGTGCCATAAAGCGCCTCCAGGAGGACGCGCCAATTCAATCCGCCGGAAAAGAGCGCCACAAGCCCGGTGCCAGCGGCCCCGACGGCGGCCCCCTCAGTCGGGGTGAAAAGACCGCCATAAATCCCGCCAACGACCAGCGCGAAGATGATCAAGACGGGCCAGGTCTTGCCAAGTTCAATCCAGCGCGCCGACCAGGGTTGGCGTTCGCGTGTGCCGGCCCGGTCCGGGTAAAGCGAGACGTAAAGCCGGATCGTCAGCATATACCCCAGCGCGGCCAGCAGCCCGGGAATGAAGGCCGCAAGGAAGAGTTTGGCGATGTTTTGCTCGGTGATGATGGCATAGATTACCAGGATCACTGACGGCGGGATCAAGATGCCAAGCGTGCCGCCCGCCGCCAGCGTTGCCGTCGAAAACCCGCCCGAATAGCCATAGCGGCGTAGTTCGGGCAGCGCGGTTTTTCCCATCGTTGCGGCGGTGGCCAGGGACGATCCGCAAATGGCCCCGAACCCGGCGCAGGCCCCAACCGCCGCCATCGCAACGCCCCCTTTTCGGTGGCCCAGAAAGCTTTCTGCCGCGCGAAACAACGCGGTCGAAAGGCCAGAAAGGGTGGCGAATTGACCCATCAGCAGGAACATCGGAATGATCGACAGCGAGTAGCTGGAGAAGGTCGTGTAAGTCTCGGATTTCAGCTTGTTGAGAAGCGGTGTGGGGTTGCCGTTCATCGCAAAGTACCAGCCGCCAATGCCGACCAGCAGCATGGCCAAGCCAATCGGGGCGCGCAGGAAGATCAGCGCAAGGAGAACGGCAAAGGACCAGGTCCCAAGCTCCATCCGGCTCATCTCGGCGAATGGGAGGCTTTCGAGGAACGCGCGCATCGTGGGCCCCAGCAGCCCGGGGTCAAGGTAGTGAAACAGAAGCTCCATCAGCTCGGCTCGGGCAAGATAGGGCGGCCTGTGACGGCTTCGGCAATGCGGGCCAAGGCGCAATAGGCTGCGACCAGGGCTGCGATACAGGCCGCGCCATAGCTCGCGGCATAGGCCCACCAGA
>CAWUIP010000144.1:0-8462 GCA_963922415.1 uncultured Aliishimia sp.
CGACGAATCCGCAGTGGCAACACTGCCGACGCCAACACCGACGCTCCGCGCAGCGGAGTAATCTCAATGGATCCCCGACCTGGCGCGATCATCGTGCTGCACGGGGCTTCAAGCGCGGGCAAATCCACCCTTGCCCGCGCCCTCCAATCCGCGCTTCCGGTCCCATTTTGGCATTGGTCCATCGACCACATCAGAGATGGAGGCGTGCTGCCCGCATCGCGCCTTAAGACCGGAGAGTTTCAATGGTCCCAGATGCGCCCAAGCTTCTTTGAAGGCTTCCACCGCAGCATTGAGGGCTTTGCCGCGGCGGGAAACAACCTGATCGTCGAACATATCCTGGAAGACGCGCAGATGCGTGAGGACGTGCTGGCGCGATTGGCCCCGTTCCACCCGTTCTGGGTCGGGCTCCACACGCCTTTGGCAACGCTTGAAGCCCGCGAAGCGGCGCGCGGCGACCGCCGCATCGGCAGCGCAGCCGAGGATTTCACCCGCATTCATCATGCGATGCCATACCATCTAGAGCTTGACGGCACAGCCGACGGGGCCACCAATGCGCAGCGTGTGCGTTCGGCCTGGACTGATCACACATCGCAATAGGTCCCATCACAAATTGCGTCCCTCGCATGGATTGACCCGCCCCACTGCAATCGGCTCAATCCGCGCCATGTCAGCCCCCAACAAAGATACGCCTGCAGGCTTCGGTTTTGCGCTTGCCGCCTACGGGCTTTGGGGGTTCTTGCCGCTCTACCTTAAGGCGATGGATCACATCCCCCCGCTGGAAGTGGTCGCGCACCGCGTGTTGTGGTCCGTTCCGCTGGCCGCACTTGTCCTGCTGGTCACAGGCCGCTTTGACGGCCTGCGCGCCGCGCTCAAGGACGGTCGCCAGCTTGCAATGGCCGGGCTCACGGCGGCCCTCGTGTCGATCAATTGGCTGATCTACGTGTGGGCGATCACCATCGAACGCACCGTGGACGCAGCATTGGGATACTATATTAACCCGCTCTTTTCGGTCGCCTTAGGCGCGCTTTTGCTGGGTGAGCGGCTGACCCGCACCCAAAGCGTGGGCCTCGCGCTCGCTGCGCTGGCGGTTGCCATTCTGACAGTGCAGGCTGGTAGCGTGCCGTGGATCGCGCTGACACTGACGCTCAGTTGGGGGTTTTATGCCTTCTTCAAGCGCAAACTCTCGATCGGACCGAACCAAGGTTTCATGCTGGAGGTTTTGATCCTTGCGCCCGTCGCCCTCGCCTATCTGGCCTGGATCGGGCCTGCGAACAGCTTCCCGGATCAGCCCTTGCTGTTCATGGCCGCTGGCATTGTAACGGCAGTGCCTTTGATGCTTTATGCCAATGGCGCCAAAGGGTTGCGCCTATCGACGATTGCGATTTTGCAGTACATCGCACCCTCACTCATTCTGCTCGTGGCTGTTGTTGTGTTTCAAGAACCGGTCGATCCGGCGCGACGCATCGCCTTTCCACTGATCTGGATCGCGCTGGTCATCTTTTCTTGGTCCGCCGTACAAGAAATGCGCAAACCCAGCCCAGAGCAGGTGTAAGCACGCGCCGCAACCTGCTAGGGCAGCATAATGACGAACAGCCCCCCGAATGCGGTCACCGACTACGCGCCGCCTGACTCCCCGCTCGACATTCTGCATGAGGATGCAGAGATCATGGTGGTCGTTAAGCCCGAGGGCCTCCTGTCCGTCCCCGGTAAAGGCCCGGACCTTGCAGACAGTTTGCAATCGCGGCTGCTGGAGGCGTTTCCAGAGACGTTGCTGGTGCACCGTCTCGACCGCGACACGTCTGGCCTTATGGTTTTCGCACGCACACCGCACGCACAGCGCCACTTGGGTCTCCAGTTCGAGAAACGCATGGTCAAAAAGACATATGTCGCGCGGGTTTGGGGCGTCCCAGCAGCGGCTTCAGGCGAGGTCGCCTTACCGTTGATCGTTGACTGGCCCAATCGCCCTATGCAGAAGGTCTGCCACGACACTGGTAAGCCTGCATTTACGGCCTGGAAGCGGCTCAAAAGCGATGGCATTACCGCACGATTAAGGCTGTTTCCAAAGACAGGTCGTAGCCACCAATTACGTGTTCACTGCCGAGAAATGGGGCACCCGATACTGGGAGATCCGTTCTATTCTGTTGGCCCTGCGCGCGCGTTTCCCCGTATGATGCTGCACGCGGAAGAACTTCGCTTTAAACATCCCGAGGGCGGGCGGGCGCTTCAATTCAGGCACAAGGCGACCTTCTAAGTGCAGCATCCGATCGCGTGTCTGTGGCCTTCAAGTGACGGGTCCGCGATCACAATTGTCGCAGGGGACAATTGCCAGGTTGTTTGGTCCCGGTGCACATGCATATCCTCGCAACATGTTGGGGTTACAGACACGTCGGTTTTTCTTGTCTGCTTTGGGTGCGGGCCTTGCGGCGCCTGTCCTGGCGAACGCTCCGTCCAGGTCGTTGCGCCCTGTATTGCGCGGCGCGGATCACCACAAAAAATCGGTCACCGGTGCAGATACAATTGTCGCATCCGCCAAGCTTGGCGGCGCAGTCAGCTTCGCTGTTGCGGACGTGATGACCGGCAAAGTGCTTGAAAGCCGCGAGGCCGCGAAAGGCATCCCACCTGCTTCTGTGACAAAGTCTGTCACGGCGCTCTATGCGCTGAGCGCGCTTGGTCCAAATCACCGGTTTCGCACAGCGGTCATCGCGACGGGAAACGTGACGAACGGGCGCGTCAAAGGCGATCTCATTCTGGTCGGCGGCGGGGACCCAACTTTGGACAGCACCGATTTGGCCAACCTTGCCAAACAGTTGAAGTCAAAAGGCATTCGCGAAGTCGAAGGACGCTTTCTGGTCTATGACGGAGCCCTGCCACAGATAGACCGTATTGATGCTGGTCAGCCAGATCACGTGGGCTACAACCCCGCGATCTCTGGGATTGCGCTCAATCACAACCGCGTCCATTTCGAGTGGCGGCGCGGCGCAAACGGCTATGCTGTCACCATGGATGCACGCACAGCCGAGTATCGCCCAGAAGTCGCCATCGCCCGTATGAGCATCGTCGCACGTGATACACCGGTTTACACATATAAAGCCTCCAAGTCGCGAGATGAGTGGACTGTCGCGCGGTCGGCGCTCAACAAACATGGCTCGCGCTGGCTACCTGTGCGGCTGCCCGGGCTTTATGCCGGTGACGTTTTCCGGACCATGGCGCGTGCGCATGGCATTGTCCTGAAACCCGCCGCTGTCACCCGCAAACGACCGCAAGGCACGCACCTGGCAGAGCATCTCAGCCCGCCGCTGCAATCCCTGGTGCGCGATATGCTGAAGTTTTCGAACAATCTCTACGCCGAAATGATCGGGCTTGCCGCGACAACCGCGCGCAAAGGTTCGGTCAACTCACTGCGTGCCTCGGCTTCTGAAATGAGCAAGTGGGCGGGTGCGACCCTTGGCATGAAGCGCGCGAAACTGGTCGACCATTCTGGACTGGGCGACGCGTCTCGGATGACCGCAACGGACATGTGCGCCGCGATGGTGCGTGCCGAAAACCAAGGATTTCGCGCGCTGCTGAAACCCATCGCAATCCGTGATGAACGCGGACGCCCGGTAAAAAATCACCCGATCAAAGTGGCCGCCAAAACTGGGACGCTCAACTATGTCTCGTCTCTTGCCGGGTACATAACGACCCAAGACGGCCGGACCATGTCTTTTGCCATATTCGCAGCAGACACAGCCACGCGCGCGAAAATCAGCCGAGCCGACCGCGAACGCCCACGTGGCGCGCGCAGTTGGAACTCCCGCGCTAAAACCATGCAACAGAAGCTGATAAAACGCTGGGCGGCGATGTACGGGGCTTGAAATTTCGCCTTATACTGGTGTCCACTTAACGTGATCCGTAAGACCAAAGACGCGCCTGACCGCGCTTTCCGAGTGCGACTGAATACATAGTGTGGGGCATTAGGGCAATGAAAGTGACTGACGAAGCCAGCGCTTGCACGCTTTTGGCAGATGAGTTCCGGTTCAACCTGTCGCGCGGCGGCGATGCGCCAATGATTGTCGCAGAGTTGCGGTCTGCGCGCTCGGCCGCGCTGAAAGATCCAAAAGTCTATACCGCATTTGTGTTGGTACTTGCCCAAACCGCACTTGAAGAGGGTGTTTTGTACAACGCGTTGCGTGACGAGGCGCTCACCGTCCTGGACCGGCAAGACAGCCCGCCTGATGTGGATTTCGCACATCAGCCTATCGACCTGTTGGCAGCGAAACTGGCGGCAGCGCCCTCGGCACAGCCGCAAAAGCTGGCGCGCACGCATCGCCTTGCGTCAGCTTTCGGCAAGCTGGCCCGCCGAAAGCCTTAGGGTTATGTGATTACCCGGAATGGTATTGGATCATGGTCTTGAGCGACTGATCCGACGCCGCCCGATCAAGCGCCGCGTTTTCCATCAGTTTGCGCGTGTTTAGGCGGCGTGTCGCGGCGTGAAATGCCGCAACCTGATCCACCCGTATTTCAGGGTCCCAACACTTGCGATACATCTCGACAAACTGCTGCGTTGAGAAGGCCAGTTGCGACAAATCCGGCAGCAAGACATGTTTGAGCGTGTGGACGCGCACGTGATCCTGCGCTGTTGTTTCGAGGTATTCACCGAGCGCCTTTTCTAGGCCGTGAA
The DNA here is from genome assembly GCA_963922415.1 of uncultured Aliishimia sp. GTDB lineage: Bacteria > Pseudomonadota > Alphaproteobacteria > Rhodobacterales > Rhodobacteraceae > Aliishimia. Next base: position 4,661 of record CAWUIP010000144.1, read on the forward strand.
GCTCTTCAAGGAGTTGTCCGTCCTGCAACTGGCTCAGCGCGCGACGCATCGTGAGAATGCGCGCTTTGAGTAGGGCGACGAGATCCTTTTCAACCTTCTTTGGTCGCAGCAGAAACCACCAAAGCCGTGTTAGCAGGCTTGGGTGGTTCAGCGATGACTGTGTGGCGGCGAAGGTCATGATCCAAAACATGGCGACGGATCGGGCCGCAATTATGGCGAGATGCGGACGATTTGCCGAGGAGTTGTGACGTGGTTAACGCGATGGCTCAACGTCGACGAAGACGGCGCGAACGGGACACGGTTTTTGGCTTCTCTTGTGCCTCTTCCGCGGGCCCCAATCCGAACTGATCGCGGACGATGCGCGGGCGGACCTCTTCAACAGCTCCGCTGGCGAGGTTACCCAGTTGGAAGGGGCCGTAAGAAATCCGGATCAACCGGTTCACGGTGAAGCCTAAGTCGCTCATTGCACGGCGAATTTCGCGATTTTTGCCCTCGCGCAACCCCAGTGTGACCCAAGCGTTTGCCCCCTGTTGGCGGTCCAGTGTGACCTGCATGGGCTGAAAATTCTGCCCCTCCACAGTAAAACCGGAGCGCAGCGGCTCAAAGGTCTCATCCGACGGCCGCCCGTGAATCCGGACACGGTAGCGGCGCAGCCAACCGGTGGAGGGAAGCTCCATTCTGCGTTTCAGCCCGCCATCATTGGTTAACAGCAACAGGCCCTCAGAGTTGATATCCAACCGTCCGACGCTCATCACTCGGGGCAATTCGGGCGGCAGATCGTCAAATATTGTGGCGCGGCCCTGTTCGTCCTTGGTTGTTGTGACCAAACCGGTGGGCTTGTGAAAGAGCCAGAGTCGCGGCGGTGCGGGCGCGCCAACCTCCTTTCCGTCGACCGTGATTTGGTCCTCGGGCGTGACGTTGAGCGCGGCGCGGTCGATGATCGACCCGTTCACCGCAACCCGGCCAGCGGTGATCATCCGTTCGACCTCGCGCCGCGACGCGATGCCGGCGCGGGCCAGAACTTTGGCGATCCGTTCGCCGGGAGGGGTCTTCTCTGTCATGGGTTGAGGCCCTTAACGGCTTTGCCCCCCTTGCGAAAGGGTCTGCGCACGCGGCAGTGTCGCGGGCATGGTGTTTCGCTCTTATATGGATTTGGCACTGGATGCCGCACGGGCCGCGGGTGCCAGGGGCGAGGTGCCCGTGGGTGCCGTGATTGTCGATCCGTCTGGCCAAGCCCTGCCCGCTCATGGCAACCGCACGCGCGAGTTGAACGATCCCTCGGCCCACGCGGAAATGCTCGCCATTCGCGCAGCCTGCGCGGCGGCCGGGTCCGATCGCTTGCCGGGATATGATCTCTACGTAACGCTCGAGCCTTGCGCCATGTGCGCAGGCGCTATCGCCGCCGCCCGCATCGCCCGGCTTTACTATGGCGCCGCAGACCCAAAATCCGGCGGCGTGGCCCACGGCGCGCAGGTCTTTACGCATCCTCAGGCCCACCACACCCCCGAGATTTACGACGGCATCGGCGCAGAGGCCGCCGCCCAGCTTTTAAAGACCTTCTTTCAAGACAAAAGGTAGTCCACAGATGAGCAGACGCGACGACATCGTGAAGTTCGTAGGCGACGCCCTGACATCGGGGCGCTCTCGACAAGAAATCGAAGCGGCCTTGCGCGCGGCGGGTTGGGGCGCGGATGACATCCAGCACGGGATGGGCGCGTGGGCAGAGAGTTCTTTCGTCCCACCGGTCCCCAAACCCTTTCGCAGGATTTCGCCAAAGGACTTCTTCGAACATGCACTCTCGCTCGGCTGTTTGGTTTTTGCCGCGATTTATCTTGTTCAACTGCAGCATGAGTTGATCGGCATGTGGTTCGACACGCAAGACCGGTGGTGGGGTGTAAGACGCCTTAGATGGGCTATCGCATGCGTTGTGGTGACTGCGCCGACCTATCTTTGGCTTGAAACGCAGCATGTGCGCCGCTTGCAGCGTGATCCGGCGCGGCATCGGTCGCTTTTGCGCCGTTGGGTCCTCTACATTGCGCTTCTCGCCGCTGCCGGTGCTATGATCGGCGCCTTGATTTACACGATTGAGGCGCTGTTGAGCGGTGACCTGACGGCGCAATTTGCCCTGCGAGCGCTCAGCGTTTTGGTCATCGCAGGCGCAATCTTTGTCTATCACATCCGAGCCGACCGGTTGGAGACCCAAAGGTGAACCGCGTCTTTGCGGCCTTGGCCGTTCTCTTGATTGGCGTTTCAGTCGGTGCTGGGCTTGTGGCAACAGGTGGGCCGCAAGAAGGGCGCGTGGAACGGCAGGATGCGCAAAGGATGGAAGATCTGGACCGGATCACGCGTTGGCTGCGCTGCCCAAATCAAGACGCTCTGCCGCAAATGTTGGAGGACACGGCGTTCTGCCCGGATGCGCGCGGGGATTTAAACGTAACGGATCCAGCGACCGGTCAAACCTATGACTATCGCAGGCTTACGTCAGACCGGGCAGAAATCTGTGTACAGCTTTACGCGAAATCCGCGTCTCACAAGTTCAGATTTAGAACCAATGTCGACGCGACGGGCCGCGCCTGCAACAGCGTGACGCGCAACGTTGCACATGAGCCGCGCGGCTAGAGAGCGCGAACAAAGGAGACAGGCATGCTCGTCGGTCAGAGCTCCATTGCCGCCATAACCTGCGGCTCTATCACGTGCACGCCGGGAAGGCCGTCGATCAGGACCTGCGCGCTTTGTTCCAAAAGCGGGAAGGTTTTGTAGTGACAGGGAATGACGGTTTCAAAGTTGAAGTAGCGTTTGGCGGCATAGGCCGCGCCTGCCATGTCCATGGTGAAGTGCCCCCCGGCCGAGAGGATCCCGATCTGCGGCTTATAGTAATCCGCCATCCAATCCATGTCGGCCATGATATCCGTATCGCCCGAAACATAGATCGTCTTGCCCTCGCCCCGGATCATAAAGCCCACCTCGCTGCCCACCACATTGGGTCCCTCCGGCGTGCCAATCGAGGTGGAGTGCGAGGCCGGTACCATCGACACGGCCACAGTGCCCAGCTGCACGGTGCCGCCTTTGTTAAAGCCAATGGTCTCGATCCCTTCGGCCTCCGCCCAGTGCCCCATCAGGTCATATTGCCCGACCACCGGGATCCCCAGCTTGCGCGACAGGGGCAGCATATCCGCGATGTGGTCAAAATGCGCGTGCGTCAGCAACAGATGCGTGCCGCCTGCCACCGCCGCGTCGTGCTGATCTTCGGGCAGGACCGGGTTGCCCGTCAGCCAAGGGTCGATCAGCAGCACTTGGTCCTCGATTTCAATGCGGAATGACCCGTGGCCCAGCCAGATGATCTTCATGTTCAATCTCCTCCGTTTGGCATAGCCTAACACGTGCAGCCCGCGCGGCAATTTCTGGATCACCCTCAGACTTGGAAAATCGGCATGGATTGGACGGCACAATCGGATGGCTATTGCGAGCGGACGGATCTGACCTTTTGGTCAGAGCCGGTAAACGCCGTCACCAACCTCGCCTTTATCATCGCAGCCCTCTGGATGTGGCAGCGCAGCCGCGGGTTGGTGGAGGCGCGGGCACTGTGCGCGATCCTCTTTGCAATCGGGGTGGGAAGTTTTCTCTTTCACACCTTTGCCACGGCGTGGGCAGGGCTTGCGGATGTGGCGCCTATCGGGATGTTCATCCTCTTTTACCTCTTCCTGGTGCACCGCGACTTTGTTGGGCTCAAAGGGCTGCGCGCCGGGCTCGCGACGGCGCTCTTTTTGCCCTACGCCGCTGTGATGGTGCCGCTTTTGAACCT
>CAWUIP010000145.1:0-8419 GCA_963922415.1 uncultured Aliishimia sp.
ATCGTGTGGCGCACGGCTGGCGCCGCCCCATCGGGCCAATCGACAAGCACCAGGTCGGCGCGTTTGCCAACGGCGATCTCGCCCCGATCCTCTAGCCCCATGGACTTTGCGGCACCCGTCGACACCAGCTTCCAAAGGTCAACGCGCGGCGCACGGCGTTCGGCATCCAACTGCGCAACGCCCGCCAGCATCGCTGGGTAGTAGTAGTCCGACGCCAGCGCATCGCACAGACCGGCTTCGACCATATCGCCCGCGCCCGGAGAACCGATATGGGACCCGCCGCGCGTCGCATTCGGCGCGCCAAAGATAATCGTATCGCCAGCCGCGCGCGCGGCCTCGGCCACGTGCACCTGCATCGGGAACTCTGACGCGGTTGCGCCTTGACTGCGGTAGTAATCGCGCGTTTCAACCTGGCTATCGTCATGGCTGAGCATCGGTGCGCCGACCGCGCGCCCGATCTGCGCCGCGCGCGCAATCGCCGCTGGAACGTCTGGACGCTTCTCCCACGTCTTCAACATCAGCTCGGTAAACTCAGCCGTCGAAAGCCCCGTCCGCTTTGCACGGCGGTCCATCGCATTCACAAAGCGCGCGCCGCTGGTCTCTGTTACCGGAAAATCGGGATCTTGATCAAAGGGCCGCACTTGCAACGGCACATCCGGGGCCAGCATGGACATGCTCGTATGATCATTGAAGGCCAAGGACGGCGTCAAAGGCCCCCGCAACGCCTCCTCCATCAGCGGCAGCGCTTCAAAACAGAATGTCTCCCACCGCAACTGGATGCGGTTTTCAACGGTCAACCGCGATTGCAAGCGCGCCAGAGCGTCCAAGAGGTCGCGCCCCCGCTCGACCGAACGCAAGCCAGGCTCCCAAGACAGCGTTAGCGCGTGATAGGCTGTTGCGATGCCATTGGCTGCCAACTGCCGATCCGTTTCCAGGACCGCCGTATCAATGGGAAAAAAGGTGCCCGGGCGGGGCATCAACTGCCGCTCGAACGCGTCACCGTGGACGTCCACAAGGGCTGGCGCCAGAATAAGGCCCCGCCCGTCTATCGACGTGCCTTGTACCGGTCCGCCGATCTCTGCGATCACACCGTCCGCGACGGTTACACTGGTTTCAACAACATCATCCGCAAGGTAGACGGACGCACCTTCAATCGTGAATTGGGTCAAGCCAGCCGCTCCGCAATCATATGCCAGTGCCACGAGCCAGGCTTTTCATGCTCGCGGTCTTCCAACCACATGAGTTCGAAATCAGAGAAGAGGTCAACCAGTTCGGCAGCAGTGCAGAAGTAATGCGGGTGCCGCTTGTCGCCCGCGCCGCCGTCGTCAAAGGTCCACGTGTTGCGCGAGACTTCGGTGCCGGGCAGCTTGGCCTGTTCATGCGGCAGGCGGCGTTTGGACAGCATCGTGCCAAGATAGGTCCCGCCGGGCTTCAGAATGCGCGCAATCTCGGCGATGGACTGGCTGACGATTTCATGGTCGCCGTGATAGATAACGTTCCAGCTGATCACGTGGTCAAAGCTCGCATCCGCAAAGGGCAGATCCGACATCAAGGATTGCACAGTCTCGACGCCCAGACCGGCCTGATCAATCACCGAAAGCCCTTCGGCCGCCGCATCAGAGGCGGTGACGGTGAAGCCCCGGCGCGCAAGTTCCAGCGCGTGCCGCCCAACGCCTGCACCAAGGTCAAGCACTTTGCCGCCCGGTGACAGACCTTCGACCCAGCGGATCATGTCCGGTTCGGGTGTCAGCCATTTGCTGTCGGGCGCAATCTCGGCCCATTCGGTGTTCCAGTGCTTATGCGCTGTGTCTGTTGTCATCGCTGCTCTCCGATGATGCGGGCGCGGGCCCAGCCGCTGAGTTGTTCAATCCCGATCACGACAACGGCGATCATCAAGATCACGGTCATGGCCGAGGGGTAGTCAAAAAGGTCGAACCCGACCTTGAGTTCAATGCCGATCCCCCCGGCCCCAACAAGGCCGAGGATGGTGGAGGAACGCACCGCCTTCTCCAGCGCAAAGAGCGAGGTCGAGACAAAGGCGGGCATCGCGGCGGGCACCGTGGCGCAGGCCACCACATCCAGTTTACGCGCGCCCGTAGCGGTCAGCGCCTCAGACGGGCCTTTGTCGACCCCTTCCATGTCATCCGCAAAGAACCGGCCACAAAAGCCGATCGTGTCGACCATAATCGCCAGCATGCCCGCAAAAGGGCCCAGCCCCACGGCGACCACGAAGACAAGCGCCCAGGCAATGTCTGGCACTGCGCGGATAAAGCTGAGGATCGTGCGCACAACTTGGTTGACCCAGGGGCCTGCAATCAGTCCGCGCGCGGCCAAAAGCGCGATAGGCAGGGATAAGATCACCCCCAGAACGGCACCGGCAAGGGCGATCTGTAAGGTCTCAAGCATCTTCCAGCCCAACCGCTCGAGCACCGCAGGTTCTAGGTTTGGCGGGAACGCACGGCTGAGGAAATCGGCAAAGCGCGGCGGCGCGGTGACGACTTTGTCGACCGAAAAACCCGCCCCAGCAAAGGACCATAGGATGATGACGATGCCAGCGGCATAGCCCAGAAAAGCCAGCGCCGATGGGCGTTCAAAGCGCGCAAAGCCGCTTTGGGCGTGTGGTACGGTATCAGTCATAAAGACCTCTCAGATCCGAGGGGCTAAGCGAGGCGGCGGTGGCGTCCAACTTCATCGCCCCATCGGCCAGACCCAGAACGCGGTCGCCGTACCGCAAGGCGTGATCGACATTGTGCGAGGTGAAGACGACCGTGACGCCCTGCTCGCGGGCAAGCTGGAAGAACAGCTCCATCACGTCTTCGCCCGCCGCCGGGTCGAGCGAGGCGCAGGGCTCGTCCGCGATCAGGATCTTGGGCTGCGTGATCAACGCGCGGGCGATTGCCACACGCTGCGACTGCCCGCCCGACAACCGATCCGCGCGGCGCAGCGCCAAATGCGACAGGCCCACCTTCTCAAGCGCGGTTTTTGCGGCCTCGCGCGAGGCTTCTGGCGCCCAGACGTGGCTCCAATGGCGCAGGCCAGGCTGCTGGCCTAAAAGGCCTTGAATAACATTGGTCAGAACCGCGAGACGCGGGACCAGATTGTGCTTTTGGCTAACGAGGCCAATCTGACTGCGCAGACCGCGCAACTCGGAAACCGAGGCTTTGGACACGGGCTGGTTCAACAGCACCACATCACCTTCGGACACCGGGATCAGTCCCATCAGACAACGCAGCAGCGTGGATTTGCCCGTCCCGTTCGCGCCCACCAAGGCCACTGTCTCGCCCCGTGCAAGCCGGAATGACACATCGGAAAAGATAGGCGTATCGCCGAAACGCTTGGCCACGCCTTGCGCCTCGATATCGCAGACGGAAACCGGGACGCTCTGCGCCCCGGACCCGGCGGAGACCGCGGACGGCCTCCGATCTATGACGTCTTGATCACTCACCGAGGAAGTTATCGAACTGTGGGTAACCGGCATTGGTGTACATAGCCCGCACAGAGTTGTACGCGCTGTCCTCGATTTTCACGAGATCCATGCCGTTGTACTTGTCGTTTTCCTCATGCGCCAAGATGCCGGCGATGATGGTGTCTTTGTTCTCGATGATCGAAGTTTGCACCTTCTCTGCAGCCTCTGCTGGAACGTGCGCGCCAACCATGATCATGTCGTTTGGCAGGTCGCCCGAACGCGCGATGATCTTGAAGAAGCCGTTTGGCACCGAGTCGTCGCCGTTCCGGACGCGCAGCCACGAGTTGTGGTTGGTGCCCATGGCCGCGATGTCGCCGTTCTTAACAGCTTCGTGGCCGATGTTGCGCGAGGTGTGCACAGGCTCAAACTCGCCCAGGCCCAGACCCAGATCCGCCATCAACTGTGTGGGGCAGAGGTGGCCAGAGGTCGAACCGATGTCGGACATCGCGATCTTCTTGCCCTTCAAATCCTGAACGGAGTTGTAGGGGCTGTCGGCACGCACGATGACGGCGCAGAAGTAGTCTGGACGGCCCAGGCCGATCAGCGGCTTGGCTTCGGTCAGCTTGTTGATGACGACGTATTCGGCAGGGCCGGATACAACGAAGTCAACTGTTTCGGCGCGCAGCGCCTCAGCGGCAGCCGTCCGGGAATTCACCGCGAAGAACTCAAACGTTTCGCCCGTCACGCTTTCCAACGCCTCTTTGAACGGACCCCATTCCAGCTGAAGGCGTTCCATGCCCTCAACATCGGTTACCGCGATTTTCCAGTCGTCGGCTTGAGCCGCGAACGCTGTCGTCATTGCAAGGCCAAGACCTGCGATCATTGCACGAATTTTCATGACACCCTCCTGTCGAAATTCGTTCGGACGATGGACGCTGATTGGAAAAAGTCTGGTGACGCTGCGGAAACAATTTTGTGACAATTTCAATGATCTTAACTGCGGGCATGCACAGACGCCGAGGTTACACGACTTGATAGGATCGTGATTGGTGTGTGTGTCAATTGGGCGGGTAATGTCTGCGTGACTTGCCTACGTCATCGCCCATGCTTCGTTCAGGAAGGACTTTGAAATGCCGGTTTTCTCCCACTGCTGCCGAGCCCTCGCTTTGGCTTCAGGCTTGCTCATCGGTTCTGTCATGCCGGGCGTTGCAGTCGCGCAGGCAGAGCTCCCAGACTACGTGATTGAAGAGTTTGGAACACCGCCTGCAATCCCCACTGGGGCCTTGCCCGAAGCGCTAGAGACAGCCGTCCGCGTTGCTTTCATCGACAGCGTAACTGAGTCTATTTGGGGTCCTGCACAGATCGCAGCCCTGCAGGAAATTGCGGTGTCGAAAGACCCGCGCGTGGCCTGGATTGTCTCTGACCTTATGCGTTTCATTTACCAAAGCGAGATTGCCAGTGCGCTCTCGTTCACCGCATCCCGGTTGCTTGATATCCAGATAGACCCGCGCGAGCCCTGGGGCAACGTGACAGACCATTTGATCGCGTGGGACATCCCTGCCTATCCAGGGTACCTCGAGGCCAAACGCGCCATCTTCACCGCGTTCTTTCCGGCGTGGGATCCCTTGTTCGTTGAGGGCGACATCGATTGGCGCCTTGTGTCCTGGGGCGGTGTGCCGATCGACAACCGACCATTTGACAAGACCGATGAGCCCTGCAACTGCATCCCGGCGGCAGACAACCCAGACGTGATCAGCGCCCAAGAGGCCACATGGCTTGAGGACGATGATGTGGTCTTCGGGGTCGAGGTCAACGGCGAATACCGCGCCTATCCGCGTCAGATCATGGAGGTGCGCGAGATGGTCAATGACACGCTTGGTGGCCGCGACCTTGGCATTCCATACTGCACGCTGTGTGGCGCGGCCCAAGCCTACTTTACAGACGAGGTTCCAGACGGGGTGGAGCGCCCAATACTGCGCACCTCAGGCCTGCTGATCCGGTCAAACAAAGTGATGTACGACCTCGCCACATACTCTGTTTTCGACACCTTCCTGGGCCACGCAGTCACCGGCCCCTTGGCTGAGAAAGGCGTCGCCTTGAAGCAAGCGACCGTGGTCACAACCGACTGGGGCACTTGGAAGGATGCGCATCCTGAAACCACTGTGCTGGTCGAAGAGTTGGCGCTTGGGCGCGACCCCGATTTTCGCAATGGGCGTGACGCGGATGGCCCAATTTTCCCAATCGGGGATGTGGACCCACGCCTGCCTGTGCATGAGGATATCATAGGAGTTGTCACAGCCTCGGGTCAGCCGATGGCCTTCCAGCGCAGCAAGGCCATGGCCGCCCTCACGAAAGGGCAAAAGATTGCGGTCGAAAACGTGCGGCTTGCCTTGGATGCCGGCGGCGTAAAGGCCGTCGATGCGGATGGAAGCGACCTGGGCAGTCACCAAGCATTTTGGTTTGCTTGGTCGCAGTTTTACCCTGGAACCGCTCTTTGGCCGCAGCCCTAGTGACGACACTTGACCCAAATGCGGACTTGCAAACTGCAAATAACGTACGAAACTGAACTCTGCGGTGCCGCGCAGATTGGTTTTGATTGTGGTTTAACAATCAGATAACCAAACCGGTGCGTCGTGTTGCACGCACGCAGGTGGGGACTTTGATGAAAAAACTGCACATTCGCCTTTTGGGATCGTTATCCATTGCTGATGTCAACGGCCAGGATTTGACGCCCACAGGTCGTAAGGCGCAGGCGCTCCTGGCAATGCTCGCCACAGGCCGCGATGGTCGACGCACGCGCGCTTGGTTGCAGTCCCGCTTGTGGAGTGATCGTGGCCCCGACCAAGCGGCAGGCAGCCTACGGTCCTGCCTTTACGAAATCCGGTCGGCTCTGTCAGACCACAAATCTGTGTTGCAGACCGACCGAGTGAACGTGCGTTTGGATCTGGGTCAAGTCACGGTTGACGTGCTCGATATGACCTCAATCGAGTGGTTGAGCATGGTAAGCCAGGGCGTTGAGTTCCTGGAAGGTCTCGATGTCGCCGATGAAGAGTTCAACCATTGGCTTGTTGAGCAGCGCCAGCACTGGTCGCAGAGATCCGAAACACCGCACCAGACCGCGGCGCAGCCGACGACTCCGGAAGACCCACGCGCGACCAAACCTGAAGATCGCCCCGACTGGGCTTTGTCGGTGACCGTGTTCCCGCTGGAAAATGTGACTGGCGAGGACAAGAACACTTTTATGGGGATCGGACTTAGCGAAGATCTGGTCACGCGGATGCAACGGTTGCGTTGGCTGCCCGTCATTCGGGCGCCGGCCACCCTGTCCGGCGTCGGCCCGCAACGCTACTCTGGCGCTGCAATGGCCGACGGGCTGGGGGCGCAGTTTTATGTCGAAGGGTCAATCAGCCAAGAAAGAAATGCGCGGATCGGGCGCTTTCGGTTGACTGAAGCGGAGACGGCGCGGGTTATCTGGTCGCAATCCTATGATCTGGACCCATTTTTGGCCGAGGATGCGCTTGATACCGTTTTTAACGACGTGGTGGCATCGATTGATCGGACAGTATCGCGCACAGTTCTGCGGAAAGTCATGGCGGAGGATAATCGCAGTGACCATTACCAGGATCAGATCTGGCGCGGTCGCTGGCACTTGGCGCAACTGACCCGCGCGGACAGTCAAATCGCGCTACGGCATCTGGAAAACGCACTGAAGATCAACCCCAATGTAACCGAAGGGTTGATCCAGATGGCCTTCTGGCATCTGTGGCGCAACTGGGTCGGGCGCGATGATGGCGATGGGCTGGGTGCGGCAGAGCATTTTGCCCGAAAGGCAATGACCCTCGACCCCGATGATGGGCGCATCTACGCCGTTTTGGGCATCGCCGAGGCGTGGCGGCGCAACCACGCGTCGGCGATCATGTTTCTGAACGAAGCGCTAGACCTCAATCCCAATCTTGCAATTGCGCACCACCAACTTGGATCGGCGCTTATTCATGACGATCGCCCCGATGAGGCCATAGCGCCAATTGCTGAAGCGATGCGGTATTCGCCCCGTGATCAGTTGGACTTTGCGTTCCAAACCGAGATGGCCGTCGCGCTCACACGGACTGGCGCTTATGAAGAAGCCTATGTGCGAGCGACGCGCGCGCTGATGATGAAGCCACGCTATTGGTATGGCCATTTGGTACGAATTCTCGTGGCAGAGCAATTGGGAGACGCGGCGAAGTTGGACGAAGCACGCCGCGCTTTTGACCACGCGGGTATCCGGCTTGATCCACACCAGATTGAAGCTTTACCGTTTCGCAGCGCTGATTTCCCACGCCAACTGCGTGAAATCGTCGGCTAAGCGCTATCGGCAACAACGGCTTCAAACGTATCCGCTGTGGCGTCGTCCATGGGGAAGTATAGCTCAATCCGCAAATCGACGAGCAACAAATCCTCGGGCGTTCCGAACTGCGCCAGAGTCGAAAACATCGACAAGCGCGTCTCTCCCAACTGCAAAATCGTAGGCACAACTGGGCCCGTCTGGGCAATGTGCTCCTTCGCAGCGGCGGACAAATAGGCGATGGGCTCGGCGAACTCAGGAATGCCACCGCTGGCCGCACTTTCCGTGCGGAGACGGGCGGCGGTGTGATGTGCGACAGTCGGCCAGTTTTCGACGATCTGAGGCAAAGCCTCGGACATCATCAAATCCAAGAGACTGCCGCCGATCCCAAGCCCCAGCGGCGCAAAGAGGGCTTGGGCCGCGACGTTTGCATCTTTCACCCGCCACAGGCGGTCAATGGCAAGACCTGGATAGGGCATGTGCTGCGTGAGCTGTCGTGCAACCGCCCGCCGAATAGGGGTCATGTCATCATCATCCCAATCGCGCGCGTCATAACGCGCCGCAAACCCGGCCTGCGTCAAAAGGTGATTGCGGGCGTCTAAGGGCAAGGTCAAAGCCTCGCTCAACCGCGCCACCATTTCACGACTGGGCCTTGCGCGGCCGGTTTCCAGAAACGAGACGTGGCGGGC
>CAWUIP010000146.1:0-8394 GCA_963922415.1 uncultured Aliishimia sp.
ATCACACGCGTGCAGACCCAGTTATCGCCATTGGGATACTTGGTCTTGCCCGCATGAAAGATCTGCATCGCAGACGCTGCCGTATGGAGCGGCACGCCCAACTCCTCGCCCAGCCCCATGGAAATCGTCAGGTCCTTGTGCATCGTGTTGATGTGGCTGCCAGTGCCTTCAAACTGCCGGTCGATGATCTTCTCAAGCGCGTTGTTCACGACCCCGCAGCCAGCAGAGGATGTTGAAAACACGTCCAAAATCACCTGCCCCGGCACGCCGGCCTTGGCCGCCAGCGCCGCGGCTTCAAACGTTGCCGAAAACTGCGCGCCAATCAGCGATTGCAGGCAGGCCTTCACCGTTTGCCCATCCCCAGGCTTAGAGCCCACGCGGTGGATATTCGCACTGACGGCCTCCATCACTGGCGCAAATTGGTCCAAAACCGCGTCCGGGGCCGCCGCCATCATAGTGAGCGTGCCACCTTGCGCGCCCGGAAAGCCGCCCGAGACGGGCGTGTCGATCAGATGCAGACCAGAGCCTTCCATCGCTGCACCGATCTCACGTGCCTCGCGCGGTTTGATTGTGGCCGAGAGGATAACTGCCCCCCCGTCTGCCATTGCCCCAACAAGACCGCCTAGGATCACCTCTTTGGCTTGGTCGCCGTTCATCACCATGACGAACACAGCGTCCGCATTGCGACCGACCTCGGCCGCGTCGGCTCCCCCTGAACCGCCAGCGTCCACAAACGCCGCTTGCCGCACCGGGTCAATGTCCCAGCCCCAGGTCTCGAACCCGGCTGCCATCAAATTCTTTGCCAGGCCCGAGCCCATATCGCCCAAGCCAATCACTCCTGCACGCATGATATTCCTCCCAGTGACATGCGATCCAACGATGTGCGGGATTTCAAACACCTTAGGTGCCGGGCGCGTCCTGAAGACATCTCGCTGCCCGCGCAAAACAGCAGCTGCCGCGTCGCGTTGCCCTAACGATTGCGCGGAATTCGGACCATTTCAAGTGTCAACGAACGCGATATGGCTGTTGGGTCAGCTGTGCTCTTCCGCTGCCGTGGCTGCCAGCGCGCGGTTATAGGCTTTAAGCGCGTCTACGTGGAACAAGGCTCCAAGCAATTCAGGCGCTTGATCATTGCCGGACAGGCTGACGACGGGGATGAAGGGCACAGCCGCCCTGTCGAACATGGGAAGGGCGTGTTCCAATGTGGCGTTGCGGTCGATGTAAAACCCGTCCTTTATCATCTCCCAGCACGCCTCTTCGTTGGCCGCGCGCGGATCGTCGGGCATGCGCATCACACCGCCGACGCGGAACATCGCCAAAAGATAGGCCTGCGGGCCCGCGGCCAAATGGGTCCCGCGCCGTTCTAGCTGCGTCAGGAAAAAACTCCGATCGACGAGGCGCGACGACAGCGCCGTCGACAATGAGACAGCGACCATGACGGCAAGGCCCGTCTGCCAGTCACCAGTCAATTCGAACACGATCAACGTTGTCGAGATCGGCGCGCCCAAAACCGCCGCTGCGACCGCACCCATACCCGCCAAGGCGTAGAGTGTCGCGGCGCCCGACCAATCCGGGAAAACGCTCGTGGCAATCAGACCAAAGCCCAAGCCCGTCAGCGCGCCCACCATCAGCGACGGTGAAAAGACACCGCCGCCCATCCGGCCCGCCATGGTGATGGCCACGGCAATGGTCTTCATGATCGCAAAGACGATGGCCTCGTTCAGCAACAGCTCACCTGTCAGAGCGCGCGACGTGGTCTCATATCCTACGCCGATTATGTGCGGATAGAAGATCGCCATTCCGCCAAGAAGCGCGCCCGACAGCATCGGACGCATCCAGCGCGGCATGCGGCTGCGGGTTTGCAGCGTGTTGGCGGCATCCTCGGCCCAGAAGATCCCGCGCATCAGCAGAACCGCCACCGCACCGCAAATCAGGCCCAAGATCAGAAAGGCGGGCAGTTCGACGTAAAAGGCCAGCTCAGACGCGATGGGAAGGGCAAACTCGGTCACATCGCCATATTCAAGGCGGTTGATGACTGTGCCCGCAACCGACGCGATAGCAATCGGCGCAAACGCGTGGACCGCAAAGTGACGCAACACGACCTCTAGCGCGAAAAGCGCGCCAGCGATGGGGGCGTTGAAGCTCGCTGAAACGGCTGCGGCCACCGCGCAGCCCAACAAGTCGCGTCCCGTGATCCCATCTGCGGCCATTTTGCGGCTGACCCAGGTTGAGACGACGCCAGCCAGGTGGACAACAGGGCCCTCTCGCCCCGACGAGCCACCCGATGACAGCGTCACCATCGACGCCAGGGCCGAGGCGAGCCCTGCGCGCATTTCCACGCGCCCGTCGTGCATCGCCGCCCCTTCGATCACGTCCGCCACCGACCGCGCGCGACCGTCTGGTGTGAAATGGTGCAGAATGAGACCCACGACCAACCCGCCAATGATTGGGATGACCAAGATAAAGTACCACGGCAGGCTTTCGGCAAAGCTGTGGAGCAGTTGCACATCATCGGTGCCATAGAGAAACGCCTGCAGCGTCTCGATCCCTTTTCGGAAGAAAAGCGCCGCAAACCCGGACACAATCCCAACCGCTAGGGCGATGAACCAAAACTGAATTTGCCCGGGCCCATCATGGCGCAGAACTTTCCAGCCATCTTTGCAGACAGTCACAGCAAGCGACAGTTGCTGGCTTAGGATGGAAGGCTTGGCCTCCGACATAGGCGGGCACTCGGCGGAATTTTTCTTAGTCTTAGGGCGGCAACCACCCGCGGGAAAGCCCCCATCATGCAGTACGCCGAACATCTTGCTGCGATTGGCAGATTGCGCACAACTGCGCGGCGATCCTGCTAGGCCGCATCCCCCAAAAGCGCGCGCGCCGCGTCACGGGCAGCATCGGTGATCCGGTCGCCAGAGAGCATTCGCGCAATCTCGTTAATCCGGTCGGCATCGGCCAAGGGGTGAACGGTGGAGAGCGTCGCGCCCGCCTCGACCCGCTTAGCAACCTGCCAGTGATGCGCACCAAGGGCCGCCACCTGTGGCGAGTGCGTCACCACGAGGACCTGGCCCGCATCAGCCAGTCCTTTCAGCCGCCGCCCCACGGCATCAGCCGTCGCGCCGCCCACGCCGCGGTCAATCTCGTCAAAGATCATCGTCACGCCCGCTTGGCCTTGTGTTAGGCAGACCTTCAGCGCGAGCAAAAAGCGACTGAGTTCGCCGCCACTTGCGATCTTGTTCAACGGGCCGGAGGGCGCGCCGGGATTTGTGGCCACTTCGAAGGCCACGCTGTCCTGGCCGCTGGGTCCGGGCGCTTCGGGCGTGATATGGGTTTGAAACACCGCTCGCTCCATCTTCAACGGGGCAAGCTCTTCGGCCATTGCAGCATCAAGCGCGGCACCGGCTGTCTGGCGCGCGCGCGTCAGGGCCTCGGCGGCGGCGGCGAAATCGGCCTCGGCGGCGGTCAGAACTTTGTGCAAGTCACTGAGGTGCGCATCGCCCGCGTCTAGCGCGCTGAGCCGTTTGCGCAATTGCTCCGCAAGATCCGCGAGGTCATCGGGCCCAACGCTGTGCTTGCGCGCCAAGCCACGAATGGCAAAGAGGCGCTCTTCGGTTTCTTCCAACTCGGCTGTGTTGAATTGCAGACCTTCCAGGCAACGCTCCACCCCGCTCGCGGCCTCGCCCAATTCGTTGAGCGCGCGCCCCAGCGCGGCAATTGGCGTTTCCAACTGACCAGCAGCGTCCTCGGCAGCGCCTTCGAGCCAGCGCAGCGCGTCACTCATCGCGCCTTCCGCCCCATCAAAGCCAAGGGCCGCCTGCGCACGCATCACATCGCTGGCAATCTTCTCAGCTGCCTGCATCAAACGGCGGCGCGCATCGAGCGTCGCGTCTTCGCCCGGCTGCGGATCAAGCGCGTCAAGCTCGCCCACGGCATGGCGCAGAAAGTCCTCCTCCGCCCGCGCGGCGTCCAGCGCATCTTCTGCCGCCCGCAAATCGTTTTCGGCCGTCCGAAAGGCAGCCCAGGTCTGCCGCGTGGCGACCAAAAGCGCATCATGATCGCCAAACGCATCTAGTATCGCGCGATGCCCGCGCGTGTTCAGAAGCCCCCGGTCATCATGCTGCCCGTGCAACTCCACCAGATGGTCCGAGATCGCGCGCAACACGTCGCCACTTGCGCGCCGATCATTGACCCACGCGGTCTTGCGGCCATCGCTGCGATTGACCCGGCGCAAAATCAGCTCGTCCGTTTGCGGAAACCCCGCGTCGTCCAACACAGCGTGCACCGGATGATCAACGGCGAGTTCGAACCACGCCGTTACTTCGCCGTTTTCGGCACCCTGCCGCACCAGATCCGCCCTGCCCCGCCAGCCCAGTACAAATCCCAATGCATCCAATAGGATAGACTTGCCCGCACCGGTTTCGCCTGTCAGCACGTTAAGGCCCGGCTGGAACTCCAATTCCAGCCGATCAATAATCAAAACATCGCGTATGTCGAGGCCGCGCAACATGTCTTAGCCCTCGGGGCGCTGCGTCAGAGCCACTTGCCCTGGATCATCTGACGATAGATCGCCGACAGCCAGTTGTTGCCGCGCGACTTGGGCTCCAGGCCGACGCCGGTCAGCAGAGCATAGCTGCTTTCATACCATTCCGTAGAGCGGAAGTTGTGGCCCAGGATCGCGCCCGCACTCTGTGCTTCGTCCGTTAGGCCGAGGGACAAGTATGCCTCCACCAATCGGTGCAATGCCTCTGCGGTGTGGGTCGTCGTCTGGAAATCCTCGACCACGACGCGGAACCGGTTGATCGAGGCCGTGAAGTGGTCGCGTCGCAAATAGTAGCGCCCGATCTCCATCTCTTTACCGGCCAAGTGATCAAAGGCCAGATCGAACTTCAGCACGGACGATTTGGCATATTCGCTGTCAGGATAGCGTTCGATAACTTCCCGCAGGGCTTGCAAAGCCTGGAACGTCAGACCTTGGTCACGCCCAACATCATCGATCTGGTCGTAATAGCTGAGCGCCAGCAAATACTGGGCATAGGCCGCGTCGTCATCGTCAGGATAAAAGTCGATGAAACGCTGCGCCGAAGAGCGGCTGTTTTCATAGTCGCGGTCCCGGTGGAACGCGAAAGCCTGCATGATCAAGGCCCGCTTGGCCAGATCACTATATGGGTAAAGCCGCTCAATCTCACCAAAGTAGAACGCGGCGTCTTCGGGTCGGCTACGCTCCAATTCGAACTCACCGCGTTCAAATATCTGATTGGGCGAATAGGTCTCGAGCGGCACATCTTGGTTGCGAAAGAAGTTCCCACCGCCGTTGCCGCATCCTACTAGAGTTGCAACTGCTGCAACTGCTGTCATGCGAACCAAATTAAATTTTGCAGTATGCTTCGACATGCGTAGCGAATCCGTCATCCGACCCAGGCCCAACTCCCCAGTGTGCGATGGTTAGCACATTCAATCCGCGGGCAAAATGGCGATTTATAGGAAGTCCTGCGACGCATCACACGTTGTTGCGATCACGCGACTTTGGGGATCTCGTCCCAATGTAATCCAAAGCCGGGCAACCGTGCAGCTTGCGACGTGTCGCAACAGATCATGCGGACTGCGCCGGGGCGTGCAAAGAGCTGGCGCAGCATCCGATTTGTCAGGGCATGCCCCGCCCGTATACCTGTGTAATGTCCAAGCAGCGGAGCTCCGGCGAGCGCAAGATCACCAAGCGCGTCCAGCATTTTATGGCGTACAGGTTCATCCGCATGGCGAAGCCCGCCCGGGCTGACGACGTGTTCACCATCAAAGACAACAGCATTTTCACCGGGTTTTCCCCCCAGCGCCAAGCCATTGGCATGCATTGTGTCAACATCGGCTTGGCGGCAGAACGTGCGGCTGTCACACAATTCGCGCGCGAAACTACCATTCGACATGTCCAACTGCTTGGACTGCTGGCCGATAGCGCTGTCTTCAAAGTCGATGTGGAATTCGATTTTCATAACATGCGACGGCGCGATGCGCGCAACAGCATCGGCGTAACGGACTTCAACAGTCTCCAGCACTTCAAATGCGCGCACGGGCGCGTCCAGGCGACGGATGCCCTTGGTCATAATGCCTCGAACAAACGGGGCTGCAGACCCATCAAGGATCGGCGCTTCGGGTCCATCGACTTCAATTAACGCATTATGGACGCCGCACCCGGACAAGGCGGCCATCACGTGCTCTACTGTAGATACCTCAACACCAGCTTCGTTCAAAAGACGTGTACAAAGCGGAGACTCGATCACAGCGTCATAGCGCGCCGGAATCATGGCGTCCCGGCCTTCGACGTCAGTTCGCTTGAACCATATTCCGTGTTCCGCCGAAGCCGGCCGTATGACCAGTCGCGTCGACTTGCCTGTATGGAGGCCAAAGCCGCGAAAGCTTACAGCAGATTTGAGTGTTGTTTGCACCTGTCAGTCCCACGCGCCTGTTAGCGCCCACATGCTTTTAGCTCTGCACAAGGAATATGGTGTCCGGCAGATTGCCTCAACTCACTCTTTGCAACGGCCTGAAACATCTGTGGAAAACTTGCCAATCACCCAACAAAATCTTGAAAAAATAGAAAAAAGGCCGCTCGAAAGCGACCTTTTAAGGCAGTTTACATGCTCGATTAGTTGGCTTGGCGCCGTAGGAATGCAGGGATTTCGATACGATCCTGGTCTTCGTCTTTTGCCTGAGCGGGTATTGCCTGCGGCGCCACGGCCCGTTGCACTGTTGGTTGTTGCCGCGGCGCTGTGGCCGCTGGGGCCTCTTGCTGCCCTGTCATACGGTTGATCAGTGAGTTGATCCCGAACCTCGGCCGCTCGGCCGCGTCGTCACCTACTGATGACGGTGCGGCAGGTGCATGAGGCGCCGCAGGTGCAGCGGCGCTGCGCTGCGTCGCGGCCCGCAACCGCGCCAATGCCTCAGGCGACGGCGTGCCGGGTGCGGGCGTAGCAGACGCTTGTGGACGTGTTGGTGCTGCATAGTCCGCAGGATCGGCTTCCAACATGTCGGGTGTTGGGTCAATTGCATGCGGTTGCGCCTGATACGCCGGCGGCGGCAGATCATCTGAAGCATTAAACGCTGCTGGGTTCATAGGCGGTACAGATGGCGGCGTTGGTCTGGCAGACGCGTGCTCTTCAAAGATGTCTTCCGCAAGATCGCGCGCGGCGGTGCGTTGCACATCCATTTCCTCGAACAGGCTCGGCTCGGGCATGGGCGCCGTTTGCGCTGGATAGTCCGCCATGGTCGGCGCGGCGGTTGGCATTGGCTGAGGTGCAGGGGCTTGTGGGGCCTCTGCGCTGACAGTCTGCGTCAAAGGCGCGCTTAGGCTACGCCGCTGCACAGGCGCTTCTGCAGTATTCCCAGAGGCATCAATCCCTGTTGCCACCACCGATACACGCATCATCGGTTCAATCGAAGAGTCCATTGTGGACCCAACAATGATGTTGGCGTCTGGGTCGACCTCTTCGCGAATGCGGTTTGCCGCCTCGTCCAACTCGAACAGCGTCAGGTCGTGCCCGCCCGTGATGTTGATCAAGACGCCTTTCGCGCCGCGCAGGCTGATTTCGTCCAAGAGCGGGTTGGCGATGGCCTTTTCGGCCGCTTGGATCGCGCGATCTTCGCCTTCGGCCTCGCCGGTACCCATCATCGCTTTGCCCATTTCATCCATCACGGCGCGCACGTCAGCAAAATCGAGATTGATGAGGCCGGGTCGGACCATCAGGTCGGTTACGCCTTTAACGCCTTGATAAAGCACGTCATCCGCCATCGAGAATGCCTCGGTGAATGTCGTCTTTTCATTGGCAAGCCGGAAGAGATTCTGGTTCGGAATGATGATCAGCGTATCGACCATCTTTTGCAGCATCTCGACGCCGTCCTCGGCTTGGCGCATCCGCTTACCGCCCTCGAACTGGAACGGCTTTGTTACCACGCCAACGGTCAGCACGCCCAATTCGCGCGCAGCCTGCGCAATGATCGGCGCAGCACCGGTGCCGGTACCGCCGCCCATGCCTGCTGTGATGAAGCACATATGCGCCCCAGCCAGGTGATCGACGATCTGCTCAATGCTTTCTTCTGCGGCGGCAGCCCCAACGCTGGCCCGAGCGCCTGCTCCCAAACCTTCGGTGACCTTTACCCCAAGCTGAATGCGAGCCTGGCTCAGGCTTTGTTGAAGCGCCTGCGCATCCGTGTTCGCGACAACGAACTCAACCCCTTCCAGCTCTTTTTCGATCATATTGTTGACCGCGTTCCCGCCGGCCCCGCCAACACCAAAAACTGTGATCTTGGGTTTCAATTCGTCCTGATCGGGCATCGTGAGGTTCAATGTCATATCGCTGATCCGCCTGTCGCTGGACCCGGTTTGCACGGGATTCGTCTTCTTAATCT
>CAWUIP010000147.1:0-8252 GCA_963922415.1 uncultured Aliishimia sp.
GCGTCTCCGCGAGGGAGTTACAGTCCCCTGCCACACCTTGCGGCCTGTCGCCCACTGACCAAAGCCGCTGGCTTTAGCGTGAGCGGTTGATTACAAGCGTGCCCGATATGCGTCAACCTCAAAAGTCGGAGCAATGTGAAGGTGGCCAGAAAGCCAAAATGGGTGGTTGAGAAAGAGCGTGCGGCCCGTGCGCAGACCAAAGAAACGGTTTGGCTTTTTGGGCTTCACGCTGTCCGTGACGCGTTGCGCAATCCTGCCCGGGAAAAACTGAAACTTATTGTAACACCCAACGCGCTTGAGAAGATCCGTGATGCGATGGAAGGGACGGAAGTCGAAACCGAAATCGCAGATCCGCGCAAGTTCACGGCGCCACTTGATCCCAGTTCCGTGCACCAAGGCGCAGCACTCGAAGTCAAACCGTTGTCCTGGGGCCCGCTTGAAGACATCGTTATTGGCGTTGAGGCGCCGCGCGTTCTTATGCTCGACCGTGTGACGGATCCCCACAATGTCGGTGCGATTCTGCGCACGGCCGAAGTGCTTGGCGCTCAAGCCGTTGTGGCGCCGCGCCACCATTCTGCCCCTGAGACCGGCGCCTTGGCAAAAACTGCGTCTGGGGCGCTGGAGCGCCACCCATACATCCGCGTGCGAAATCTGTCGGAAACCATTGAAACGTTTCAAAGCTGGGGGTTTTTGGTTCTTGGGCTCGATGGAGACGCAGGCCAAACCCTCGAAGCGGCCCTTGACAACTGCCGCGACCGCCCGCTCGCCCTTGTTTTGGGGGCGGAAGGGCCTGGTTTGCGGGTCAAAACACGGGAAAGCTGCGACGCTTTGGTCAAAATTAACGCGGCAGGCGGCTTTGGCTCGCTCAACGTCTCAAATGCCGCAGCAATTGCCCTATATGCATCTCAACGCCAAGGATGAGGTCGAGATTTGGGAATTCCGCACAAAGTCGTCACATGTTGCTATTGCGGCAGCCGCGCTGCGCTGACCTTGAAGGGCAAGGACAGTCACGAGCTGTCCTGTAGCTCTTGTGGAGCACCGCTCCATGATCTGAAAATGTTGCGGTTGGATCGCGCAGGCGAACGTGAGCTTGTCGAGCGGCGAAAGCCGGCGTTCGGAAAATCGCAAAAGCCGCCGAAGAAAGCGTATAAAGGGCAAAAGTCCGGATACAAAAAGAAGTCCAAGCGGAAGTCTTTCTTTGAAGAAGCCTTTGATTTGATTGAGGACATTTTCGATTAAAGCGTTCTGGTTTTTACCTGACGTACAATTTTCGCCAATGGCATGGGAACGCTGAAGGCGCGGCAGTGCATTCGTGTGTCGCGTTACATCGCAAACGGCAAAACCCGCACAAACAATCACATACACGTGTGGCCTCTCGCCGGGGCGCCATCGTCACGATTACATGGCGCTGAGAATTAACGGAGGTGTCTCATGCTCACACGTCGGGATTTCAGCGCAGCCCTTACTGGGGCTGTCGCCGTGGGGCTTGCGGCGCCCGCATTCGCGGCCAAGTCCAAGGTGTTCACGCGGGGCGGCGTTGCGCTCGGAGGATACGACCCAGTCGCCTATTTTGAAGCGGGCAAGCCCCTGCGCGGCGCGGCCATGCATGCGCTGGCATGGCATGGCGCTGACTGGCATTTTGCGAGCGCCAAGAACAAAGACATGTTCGCCTCCAACCCAGAGGCTTACGCGCCAGCCTATGGCGGCTACTGCGCGTATGCTGTGTCGCGCAACTACACTGCCTCCACAGTGCCCGAGGCGTGGCACATCTGGCAGGGACGCTTGTTTTTGAACTACTCGAAGTCTGTGCGCTTGCTTTGGCGTGCTGATATTCCGGGCAACGTTCGGCGCGGAGACAAAAACTGGCCGTCGGTTCTGTCAGCTTAGGCAAATGCCCGCCAGCGTTAACCGTTCGTTCACAGATTCGCGACATGGTCTTACGTAACCTCTGGTGGGTGCTTACCTCATCAGAACAGCCGCGGGTTCGGAACTCCCGTGGCTACTTCACTGTCCCTCGTTCCGTGACTACGCCCTCAAGTCTGCTTGAGGGCGTTTTTTCGTGGACGGTCGTCACGCAGAGCCGTAGCTATTGGCGATGACCACACATTCCGACGCAGCGCTGCGCAATATTCTGCAACGTACAAAAACCATCGCAATCGTCGGCGTTTCGGTAAATCCCGTACGCCCAAGCTACTTTGTCGCGCGGTACTTGGCGCTGAAGGGCTTTGATGTGATCCCTGTGAACCCAGCCTATGCGGGCCAGGACGCATTTGGCCGCACGGTTCTGGCCGAGCTAAAGGATATTGATCGGCCGGTCGATATGCTCGACATTTTTCGACGGTCAGAGCATGTGCCAGACGTCTATGCGGCGGCGCGCGCAACTCTCGATGGGCTCAAAACAGTCTGGATGCAAATTGGCGTTGAGCACGCCGGCGTCGCGGCGGATGCAGAGCAGGCAGGGCTTGCTGTGGTTCAGAACAGGTGCCCGAAGATCGAATACCAAAGGCTTTTTGGAGAGTTGCGCATGGGCGGTTTCGCAACTGGGGTCATTTCCTCGAAGCTCTGACAGGCACGACCGTTTTCTGACATTAGAAACCGGGCCAAAACCTCTACTAAGACGTTGCGGGCGCGCGACCAGCCTTTTCTGCAAGGCCAGACTGGCCTTGGCGTGCTGCCAATTCTGCGACAACATCGTCCCAGGTGGCGTCGCAAGCGACGAGGAGAACCATCAAGTGGTACACCGTATCAGCTGCCTCTGAGACCAGATGCTCAGAGTCGCCTTTCACAGCTTCGATGATCGTCTCGACGGCTTCCTCCCCAAACTTCTCGGCACATTTTTCAGGCCCGCGCGCCAAAAGTTGCGCGGTCCAGCTTGTTTCGGGATCTGCAGATTTGCGCGCGGATATGGTCGCAAAAAGAGCGTCAAGCGTCATGTCATAGCCTCATCGGAATGCCCGCCGCCGCCATATGTGCTTTGGCTTCAGCGATGGAATACGTGCCAAAGTGAAAGATTGAGGCCGCCAAAACCGCCGAGGCTTTGCCTTCTGTGACGCCGTCAACCAGATGTTCCAACGTCCCCACACCGCCTGATGCGATGACAGGAATGTCGACAGCTTCTGCAATCGCGCGCGTCAGCGGCAGGTTGAACCCGGCTTTCGTCCCGTCTCGATCCATGGATGTTAAAAGGATCTCGCCTGCACCCTTGGCCTGCGCGGTCTGCGCGAATGCCACCGCGTCAATTTCGGTCGGCTTGCGTCCGCCATGGGTGAAGATTTCCCATGTCCCGGGCGCGGTGGTTTTTGCGTCGATGGCACAGACGATGCATTGGCTGCCGAATTGATCGGCGGCGGCGCGCAATACACTCGGGTCCGCGACAGCGGCAGAGTTGAAGCTGACCTTGTCGGCGCCGGCAAGCAACAGTGCGCGTACATCTTCAACTGTCCGAACCCCGCCACCGACGGTCAGGGGTATAAAGCACTGCTCGGCGGTGCGGCGGACTAAGTCGAACATTGTTCCGCGGTTTTCATGTGTCGCGTGAATGTCCAAAAAGCAAAGCTCATCAGCGCCCGCCGCATCATAAGCCGCAGCAGCGGCGACAGGATCGCCAGCATCGACCAGGTCGACAAAATTCACGCCCTTGACCACGCGGCCGTCGGCAACATCAAGACAGGGGATCAGGCGCGTTTTTAACATGGCGCTGGCTCTACTGCGGATCAGCGCAAGAGGGAAGAGCAGGGTGAATGTTTGCGAGCGCTTAGGGGAGCTGTGTCACCGGTCCGTTTTCAGTGAAGACCACGTTTTGTCCGCGCGCGAGTTCCGGCCAAAACAACGTTTGCAACACGCGGTGTCCCTCTTTCAGGCCGCGCCGGGCAAACCGCTCGAGTGAGTGAACGCTCAACCCTGTCTCAAACCCACGTGTCGCGTGCGCCCAGACAAGGGGATGAAGTTCGGTGACATAATCGCAAATGATCCACTCCCGGCAGGCGTGCAGCCGTGCGCGGTTGAAATCGGCGGCGTCACTTCCGCCGTCGCCGCTCATTGTTATCGAGCAATAGGCGGCGAGCAAATTCGCTGTAAATTGGTCCGGCCGCAGAGCTAAGATAGTATGGAGCCCATCCATGAAATAGTCCACGTCAAGTCCTGCCAAGGCTTCAATATCAGACGAGACGGCGTCCAGCATCGTCCATGTATAGCCGCCTGCGCCCCACAGCTCACTCACCTGCGCAGCGATGCGGCGCGCTTCAAGCTCAAGCAGGTCGTAGCTGCCGCCAGCGCGCGGCAAAAGGCTCATCCCAAAGTTGCGCATCTGGTGGGGATCGCGCGGGTTGAGGCGAATGAGTTTTTCGAACACGTCGATCCGTTCGGAAACGCCCGTCGTGCTGGCCATCGCGTCGCGATGCAACAGCCGCGCACGGGCCGTGAGTAAAAGTGGAGACGCGTCCTCTACGTCGCCAGCGGACAGGAGGATCTCCGCTGCGCGATCCATATGTGCGTCGAAGGCTTCACGGTTCAGGGTCGGTATCTGCGCATGGTGGCCTGTGCCCCTCCAAGCCCACGCGATATCGATATGGGTCAGGGCCACAACGGCAGCCAACATGGGATCGTCGCCGGCGGCACTCAATTCTTCTTCAAACGCAGTGATGCCTGCCAAAAGCGGCGCTTCCGCGTCGGGTCGTCCGTCCAGCAGCGCGTGTTCCACAGCGCGCACAACGTCGGACCGGGCGCCCAGGGCCATGAGGTCTGCAACCGGCATGTTGCCATGCGTAAGTTTGCGGGCTTTGTCCATTTCTGCAAGGTCGCGTGCAAGGACCTTCCAATCCTCTTGTCGCACTGCATTTTGACCGCGCTTACGCCACCGGCCGCGCGCAATTTCTTCGCCGGTTGGCTGGGGCGCTAGGATCTTGAGTGCACCTTCCGCCCCTGTCGTAACGGGGAGTTCTGCTGTCACGGTCATGGGCCGGCGACGCAGCGCCAAGGGGCGCAAAAGATTAGAAATGTACCCAAACGACGGCATGATTGACCTTGACACTAACTAGCGCCACTAGAGCCTCAAGATCGCGGCGCAAAAAAGGCACCCGCAGGGTTGTTTATAGATTTCTACGCCGCCCATCGGCTCAATTTGAGAGTGCATCCCCTTTGTTTTAAATTGTTCGCGCTATGGTAGTTGTTGTTTCCAGTTATGCGGGAGAGGCTCTGCGGACAGGTCACAGTATTGCCATGTTTGGCACAATGCCTGTTACAGGAAGGTAAAGTGATGCCGCTCGACCCGAAGGCCCGCCGCTTGCAAGCTGGATTCTAGATCCTTTGAAGGGGGCGTGCTTTCCGCGGGTACGCGACATTTGTTGCCGTCCGTTAACACAACGGCCGCGCGGACAGTTAGGTCAAGTCGCGTGACCAGACGGATGTGATCGATCTGGGACAGCAAAACGGATTGGCGCAGATTTCCGCTGTGCCAAGTGATCGAATGTGTATCAACCTCGAGCCCAGCTGTTGGGGCAGACCACAAATCCCACAGCGCAGGGAGGGTGAACACCAAGACGATAACCAAGATCCAAGGGGCTGCATTGAAACCCAGCCAAGCGACCAAGCAAATTAGCCACGTGGACAGTACTGCGATCAAGGTGGCCCAGCTTCGTCCTTTACGCTGAAAGACAAAAGGTCTCATGGCGCGCCTTTCACAGGCATACAGATCGCGGCCAAGCACGCCATAGGATTACGACGCAAGGATCCGGCTCACCATTTCCGTGGTGTCACGGCTTAAATCTGGGGTTGCCGCAATCCGCTCCAACGCCTCTTTGATATGTGTTTGTCGACCTGTGTCGTACCGCCGCCACGTCTGAAATACGGAGCACATGCGCGCAGTTGTCTGCGGATTAACGGGATCTAATCGGATCAACCAGTCAGCCATAAAGGCGTAGGACGCGCCGTCGGCGCGATGGAACCCCGCATGTGACATGCCCAAAGCCCCGAGGACGGCGCGGAAGCGATTTGGGTTTTTGAAAGAGAACGTCGGATGCGCGGTCAAGGACATAGCCGCCGTCAGTGTTTGGTCTGGTGTGGCTTCGATCACTTGCAGGCCAAACCATTTGTCCATCACCAGGCGATCTTCGGCCCATTGGGCGGCGAACGCGGCCAAAGCGGCCTCACCGCGCCCGGCGCGCACGAGGGCCGCGAGGGCGGCCAGCTGATTGGTCATATTGGTTGCGCCATCGAACTGCGCCTGCGCCGCCGCACCATAATCATAGGTCGACATCAACGATAGCATCGCATTGGCCAGCGCGCGCTTGCCGGATTGCGCTGCGTCAGGCGCATAGGGTTCTGTCACGGCGTGGGCGGCATAAAGCCCAGGCAAGGCGTCTTGTAAATGCGCGGCTTGGGCCCGACGCATCGTATCAACTGCCGCATAGATCGCCTCTGGGTCTGGTGTGATACCCGATTTGAACAGCGCTTGCGCAAGCTCTGATTGGCTGGGTAGGCCCAACATCTGCGCGCGGTAGGCCGGGTCTAGGTCTCGGTCGCGCACAACCGTTGCGATCCCGTCCAAGTAGCCCTGATCGGGGCTCGCCCCATGTTGGATCATGGCCAGCAGCGCGGCCTTTCCAAGGCTGCGCGCCGCCTCCCAACGCGTGAATGCGTCTGTGTCATGCGCCAGCAAAAAGGCACTGTCGGTTGCGTGTTCCAACATCACAGGCGCTGAAAACCCGCGCAGGGGCGACACAACCGGTGCGGCGTCGAACCCGTCAAAGGCAAACGTCTGCTCGGCTTGCGTGAGTTCCAGCACCTGCGTAGCCAGTGCCTCTGACCCGTCTGGGTTCAAAAGTCCCAGTGCAAAAGGGATCACTTGCGGCTGCGGATCGTCAGTTGTTGTCGATGCAGGCAGGGATTGCCGCAATGTGAGCGTGAGCGTGCCCGCCTCAAACGCCTCTTCGACCGCGACCGTCGGCGTGCCCGCCTGGCTATACCAGCGTTTGAACTGGCTCAGATCGCGCCCTGTCGTGTCTTCAAAGACCTGCAGCCAGTCTTCAATCGTGCAGGCCTGCCCATCGTGACGCGCAAAGTAGAGATCACAGGCGGCCTTATACGCCTCCGCGCCCACGAGGGTCTTGAGCATGCCAATCACCTCCGCCCCCTTTTCATAGACAGTCGCGGTGTAGAAGTTGTTGATCTCTTGAAAGCTCTCGGGCCGCACCGGGTGGCTGAGCGGGCCCTGATCTTCGGGGAATTGCCGCCCGCGCAGGTCGACCACGTCCGAGATCCGCTTGACCGGGGCCGAGCGCATGTCAGAGGTGAACTCCGCATCGCGGAACACCGTCAGCCCTTCTTTCAGGCAAAGCTGGAACCAATCGCGGCAGGTGATGCGATTGCCCGTCCAATTGTGGAAATACTCATGCGCGATGATCGCCTCGATCCGTTCAAAATTCACGTCTGTGGAGGTTTCGGGCGAGGCCAGGACGGCGGAAGCATTGAAGATGTTCAGCCCCTTGTTCTCCATCGCGCCCATATTGAAATCGTCCACCGCGACGATGTTGAAGACATCCAGATCGTATTCGCGCCCGTAAACCTCCTCGTCCCAGCGCATAGATTTGATCAGCGCTTCCAGGGCAAAGTCGGTCTTATGCTCGTCACCAGGCCGCACCCAGATGTTGAGATCAACGGCGCTGCCAGAGGCTGTGGTGAAGGCCCCAGAGGTCGCGCGCAAATCGCCCGCAACCAGAGCAAAGAGATAGGCGGGCTTGGGCCAGGGGTCGTGCCACTCGGCCCAGCCATCGCCGCCGCCGCTTGGGTTGCCATTGGACAAAAGCACAGGCTCGGTCCCGTTGATGCGAACCGTGAAGGTCGACATCACATCGGGACGGTCCGGGTAATAGGTGATTTTGCGAAAGCCCTCGGCCTCGCATTGCGTGCAGTACATGCCGTTTGACAGATAAAGCCCCTCCAGCGCGGTGTTGGCCGCAGGATCGATCGTCACCTGCGCCTCCCACACAAAAGGCGCGTCGGGCACCGCCACGCGCAGCCCACCTTCGACCATCTCTGGGCTAACCTCTGTGCCGTCGATTTTGGCCCAGTTGAGCGCCAGCGTCTCGCCATGCAAAAACATGGGCCCTGTTGTGCCAGGCTTCGGCGCGAAAGCGATGCGCGCCGTCACCACAGTGGCCGAGGGGGCCAGGTCAAAGGTTAGATGCACATTTTCGACCTCCCACCCAAAGGGCGTGTAGTCTTTCAGGTAGATGGTCTGAGGGGCAGCATCGCGC
>CAWUIP010000148.1:0-8218 GCA_963922415.1 uncultured Aliishimia sp.
TTATGGCGCATCGGCAACGATTCGGATACCCCGTTTGTGCATAGCAACCTTGCGCCTAACGCATAACTCGCCAATTTGGGGGACTGTCAGTTGTCTTGCACGCCTGATGCCTCCCAGATATAGGGGCGGTCAAATTCAGTTCAACCAAATGCCACGGTTTTGCCACAATGCCTAAAATCAACGGAAATGAGATTCGCCCCGGTAACGTGCTGGAGCATAATGATGGGCTCTGGGCCGCCGTGAAAGTCGATCACGTCAAGCCCGGCAAAGGCGGTGCCTTTGCGCAGGTCGAACTGCGCAATCTGCGCAACGGCTCAAAGCTCAACGAGCGCTTTAGAAGTGCCGACAAAGTCGAACGCGTGCGCCTTGAACAGAAGGACCAACAGTTCCTCTACGAAAGCGACGGTATGCTCGTTTTCATGGACACTGAGACCTACGAACAGATTGAATTGCCAGCAGAATTGCTGGGCGACCGGCGTCCGTTCTTGCAAGACGGAATGACCATCGTGGTCGAGTTTTATGAGGCCGAGGCGCTGAACGCGACAGTGCCGCAAAAGGTGACCTGCAAGATCGTAGAGACCGAGCCGGTCGTCAAAGGCCAGACCGCCGCCAACTCGTTCAAACCCGCCATTCTGGACAACGGCGTTAAGGTGATGGTGCCACCGTTCGTGGGCCAAGACGAAGACATCATCGTGAACACCGAAACGATGGAATACTCCGAGCGCGCGTAAGGGTCACAGCCCGTAGGGTGCGTCCTTGCACGCACCCATGCGCAGAGTTCCGCGCGCAGAAACTGGAATTGCGCAACGCTTCGCTGACCTTGCGTTAACCTTTTCGAAACCAGACCGCGCGCTGCGTTTACTTCAAGTTTGAAGTGTTTTGCGCCGCAGCTACGTCGCCAGGGCTGCGTCTACAGGCATGTCAAACACCAAGATCCCATCAAGCCCACCAACGGCGTTTGCAACCAGCCGCGCGCCCAGCGCTTTGTGAAAGGGATGCGCCTGGTAGGCAGCCAAGGCCGACCAGTCCGCGAAGTCGATGACGAAGCCATGCATATAGCCGCGTTCGATCTGTTCGGGGCTTTCACTGTGTCCAGCGGTGATGGACAGCGTTCCAGCGACATGCGGCCCAATGGCGTGCAACTGTGCAAAGATGTCATCAATAACGGCCGCATCGAGGCTCGGCAAAAACTTAATCAAAACGATATGTCGTACCACGTCGCACTCCCAACCTGATGCGGCAGTAATGCCCTCTGCGGCCTCACCTGCCAAGAGGTTCCAATTAGGATACCGCGCAGTGCCTGATGGGCCGCTGTCGACTTAATCAGACCGAGACGCGGCGTCGGAACTGACATCTGCTTGGACCGATGTCATGCAGCCCAACGCCGCGCCTTCAAGGCGATCCCTCGTTGACCTTCCGCCGCGCGGCGCCATGTCTTCCCACAAGACAGCAGGAGATCATGAAGATGCGATGGATCCTAGCGGTTCTGGCACTCAGCGTGCCAACCAGCGTGATCGCACTTGAGTTGCGCGAAACAGGTCGCTTCTTTCTGCGCAATCCGTCCAGCTTGGAATATGATCCGACGTTCTGCGGTTTGTGGATCGCCAATGAGGGGCCCGAGGCCATTCTGATGACGCTCCAAGGCGACGAGTTGCGCCGCGTCCGGTCCGATATGTCCCGCATCAAAGCCCTGGCAATAGAGGGCCGAAACCTGATCCTGGCCGATGGCTGGGGCCAGTTTCAACGTGTCAGCAAAGACGGCACGATCCTGGGCGCGCCATTCCGGGCGGATATCGATTGGGCCGACACCGAAGGGCTGATCGTGGATCCTGACGGCAATCTGATCACGGTCGAAGATGACCCCGAATATCTCAGCTGGCTCAGCCCCGACGGCGCGGTTCTGCGCCGCCTTCCGACCACCTCGCTGAACCCACCCTTGACCGAAGCGCAAGGCATCGCGCGCGATCCGCGCAGTGGGAACTTGTTGATCGTGGATGATCTGGAAGGCACCAACAGCCTTTATGAATTCACCGCAGACGGGACCTTGCTGGCCACCACCTCTTTGCGCCCCTACGGCCGCGACCCCGAAGGGGTGGCGCTGCGCCCGGGGTCAAGCGAGCTTTTCATTGCCTTTGACCAGGGATCGGTTGTGGTCCAATTCGACTACACGCCGACCCTGCCAGAGGGGGCAGAGCCCCTGCCCCCCGGCGCCGATTGCATGATCATGTAAAGACCTCGGCTAAAGCCCGAGCACCGCAAACTCGATGCGGCGGTTTTGCCAACGCCCGCGCTTGGTGGAGTTGTCCGCGATGGGGCGCGTCTCCCCATAACCGATGCCGCTGATGCGCGCAGGATCGATGCCTTTTACCGTCAGATAGGTCACGACGGAGGCAGCCCGACGTTCCGACAGCGATTGATTGTAGACCTCAGACCCGCGATTGTCGGTGTGCCCTTCGATTTGCAACTCCAACCCGTCGCAGGACACCAGCGTATCCGCAATCGCGTCCAGAAGCGGAAAAGACTTCGCCTCCAACTCGGCAGAACCTTCGGTGAAGTACACCTGGTCCGAGGCTTCGATGATCTTAATCCGCTCTGCGCAGGCAGAAAGAGAGACGATGTTCAGATCGCTGGCCGATACCGGAGACGCGCGGAAGAAGAGATCGAGCGTCACTTGCGTCACGGGCAGGATCTTTACCCCGGCAAGCTCCTCCAGCTTGGCCAGCCCCGGTAAAAGACCGAAATCGGCAAGATCGAGCGTAATGGGCGCCGATGTCGACACGACCACCAAGTCTTCATCGACAAGAACGATGTCAAGCGGGGCCGCCACGGTCTGCGTCACTGCGTTTAAGGTCAGCGCCACGGGCAAAACCACGTCCTTACTGCGGCGCTGGCTGAGCCCCGACAGGTCGCTGGACTCGATTTTTGCGGTTACGACCACCTCTGGCAGCCGAAACGTCTCAAACAGCACAAAGCGCAACCGCGCGTCGCGCAAATCGTCGCCGCTGGATACACGATCCAGCGGGATTGAAACGCGGACCGACCCATTGGCATCAATCGTGCCCTCAACCCCGTCAAAGCGCCCGGTTTGCGCCACCGCGCCGATCACATCCGTGGAAAACTGAACAGTTGATCCGCTTGGCTCCAACGTCCAACCATTGCCAAACGGGGACGCAAGCGCGCCAGCGGCTGCGCACATCCAGGCCGCGACAAGCATGGCTAAAGATCTAATCATCCGAAATCTCCGTGTTCCAGCGAATATTCATCAAGGTTGAACCGTTGAACAACAACATGAAACGCGCATGCTGCTGTGTGAACTAGCAACGGTTAGGCGCAAGACTTTATTCGATGCCCTTTGGGCAGACTGGCGAAAGGACCAAAAGAATATGTGGATGCGGTATGTCATTGGGGCGGTTTGCGCGTTGTGGATGTGCGGTGCCGTAGCCGCAGCGACGGGCGAGCGCGTGGCGTTGGTAGTCGGAAACGCGGCCTACGCGCAGATTGGCACGCTCGACAATCCCGGCAACGACGCCGGCCTGATCGGCGATGTGCTCGAAGCTGCCGGGTTCGAGGTCACCCTCCTTTTCGACGCTACACAAGTGGAGTTAAACGCCGCCGTCGTCGCCTTTGGCCGCACGTTGCGCGAAAAGGGCCCCGACACGGTCGGTCTGTTCTATTTTGCGGGTCACGGGGTTCAGTCGCGCGGCAAGAACTTTCTGTTGCCCGTGGACGCGGCCCTTGCCGATGCCGCCGATTTGGACCTGGTCGGGGTCGAGGCAGACGTGATCCTGCGCCAGATGGGCTCTGCCCGCAACAAAACCAACATCGTCATCCTCGATTCCTGCCGCAACAACCCTTTTGCCGCCCTCGAAGGACTGACAGAGCCTGGCCTGGCCGAGATGAAAGCCGCCCCCGGCACCTTCGTCTCTTACGCCACAGGACCCGGCGACGTGGCCCTGGACGGCTTAGGCCAGCACAGCCCCTTTAGCGCGGCCCTGGCTGATGCGATGCGCACGCCGGGCGCCGCGATTGAATCGGTCTTCAAACAGGTCCGCGTGCGGGTTGTCGAAGAAACGCGCGGCATCCAAACGCCATGGGACACGTCCCTTTTGACCACTGATTTTGTGTTTTTCTCGGATGAGGCCGTCGCGGCAGTGGATGCAGAAGAAGCCAGTCTTTGGGCCGAAGTCGAGACCAGCCGCAATCCGGTTTCTTTCACGCGCTTCCTGCGCAGCCACCCCGATGGCCGCTTCGCCGCCGTGGCGCGCGCCAAACTACAAGCGCTTTTGGGCGATAGCAGCCGGTCCGACACCGGCCTGACCCGTGCGCTGTCCCTGGTCTCGGTGACGCCGCAAGCGCTTGACGCCGAACTCTACGAAACCGCGCGCGTGTCAGGCGACCTGGCCGACTACGAAACCTACCTAGAGACCTTCCCAAAAGGCGTCTACGCCGAACTCGTCCAACTGGAAATCACGGCACTCCGGTCGGCTGCGGAGCAATAGTCGACCGGTAAAGCCGAAACACAGCGTGCCACCAACCCGCTTTGGACCCGCGCACGCAACCGGACAACGACATCTCATATTCTGCGCGTCAGCAGTCCGAGATCCACGCCTAACATTTGAACAAAAAGAGCACTTCGCGGCCAGTGGGCTGGTCTGATGTTAAATCCAATTTAAACATTCGAACAGAACTTCTCGGTCGACCTGTACAAGGACGACCAAGACCATGCGCATCGGAACTCTGTTCAAATTTTCATTCGCGATCATAGGCGGGTTTCTCCTGGTAAAGTCAGGCATTTCTGCGAAGCAATCTTTTGAGCAGTTTACGGCCACAGAGCGTGCCGCGATTATCGCTGACGCTAGAACCGTCGCAATAGATGCCACCGTGGCAATGTCTTTAGAACGAAGCGTGTCGCAAGTTTCTCTCACGTTTTCTGACCCAATACCGGCATCCTTCCGGAAATTGATCGATGCACAGCGCTTAAAAGCAAACGAAGGTTTTCAAAGTGCCGTAGCTCAGGTCGAAAACGCCAGCTTTATTAGCACAAGTGACACGTATAAGCGGCTGATAACAGAGAGCCTTGAACGCGTTTCACAACTCAGAATGGAGTTCGATAATTTGGTCGAACTCCCAAAAAGTCAGCGAGATCAGGCCCGGGTCTATGCCTTACCTTTTGAGTTAAAGGCGGAAGTGGTGAATCTCAAGAACACGGTTCGACTTCTGGAAAACAAAGTTAGCGTTTCGACGCAAGTTGCTGGCGTGCTAGAAACGGTTCAAGAGCGTTCATGGGAAGTACGAGAATACGGCGGTCGTGCACGGACCTATTTTGCTATTGCCACGTTAAACAAAGAAAAAATTTCACGCGAGGATACTACTCTCTTATCCAGTGATCGGGTTCGTGCCCGACAGGCTTGGGAAGGTTTGGAAAACACGCTTTTAGATGTGGCGGAACTGCCCTTTGCCATTCTGGAAAAAGCCGCCAGCGCTGACGAGATCTACTTTCAAGACTATGCGGAATTGCAAAATAGGTTGCTTTCTCATTCTGGCACTTTAACAGCAGACGACTCTGTTGACTACGATATCTCCTTTGAGGACTTTTTTGATCAGTCCAATGCAGCTTTGGGGGCTATGGAAGTATTGTCTCACGATGCAGGTGAGGCGCTCGGGACGTACTGGAATCAACGTAAAAGCCAAGCACTATATAATGCTGTTTGGAACTCTGCATTTGGCGCCCTTGGCATCATATGTCTTGTCGGCTTGTATTGGATAATCAGGAACAATGTTGTTGTGCTTATCAGAGCGTCAACTGGAATTCTCAAGCAACTTTCCTCTGGTGACACCAACGTGCAAATTCGTGAAGGGCAGCGCGAATTGCAAGAGATTAAAGACCTAAATGAAACTATTCGAGCGTTTCAAAAGGCGCTCGCTGAAAGCGCGCGTCTCCAGGAGGAGGCCGCGACCGCCGAAGAAGAGCGGCGCGCTTTGGAGGCACGAGAAGTTGCCCGTGAACGTGAGGAGACGTTGCTCCGGGAAGAAGAAGCAAGAAAAGAAAAGCAAGAGCTGGAAGAACGGCTCTCTCGTGAAAGACGCACGGTTGAGGAAATTTCGGCTGTCGTCGAGGCTTGCTCCGCTGGCGACTTTTCAAAGCGGATTGCGACGGAAGGCAAGGAAGGCATTTTTCGCGAGCTCTGTGATGGCATGAACCAGGTCGGCGAAACTGCGGATCAAGGCTTAGGTGCGGTGCGTGAAGCACTGGCTAGGCTGGCAAAGGGCGATCTGACGCAAGTCATGCCGGATCACTTTCAAGGCGTTTTCGCCGAAATCGCTAAAGACATGAATCAAACCACTTCCAAGCTAGCAGATACCCTGTCAGACATTGGGTTTGTTGCTGCTGGTGTTGGCTCTGTGTCAGTCCAAATTGACGATACAACACGCGGGCTTTCCGAACGATCCGTTCAAAATGCGGCGAGCATCGAACAAGCTGCAACCGACTTAAAGCAAATGTCCGCGAACGTGAACACAGCAAAAGAGGCCGCATCGGGCACAAGAAGTGAAGTTCGAGCAATTTCGGATGTTGCGCGCGAAGGAAATGAAATTGTCATCGAAACAGTGAAGGCAATGGAGCAGATCTCGGAGTCCTCGCACGAGATCGGAAGCGTTTTGAAACTGATCGACGACATCGCATTTCAAACCAATTTGCTCGCACTGAACGCCGGCGTCGAAGCCGCTAGGGCCGGCAGCGCGGGCCGCGGTTTTGCTGTTGTTGCTTCAGAAGTAAGGGCCCTTGCACAACGCTCGGCAGACGCGTCGCACAACATTGCAAATTTGGTAGAGAAGTCGTCGAAAAATGTTCAAAGAGGCGTTGAGCTTGCCAACTCTTCAGGAGATGCGTTGGCCAAGATCGTCGCAGACATGGGCACTGCCACCGCAAAACTCGACGAAATCGTGTCCTCATCGATAGAAACTGCAACGGGCATTGGTGGAATTTCGAACGCAACAACGCTTCTCATGGATGACACGCGAAAAAATGCGGATGTTTTCATAGAGAATGCAGAGGCCGTCAAAGTATTGCGTCATGAGGCAAGACGTCTGGAAGAAACGATCAGCGTGTTCAAGTTCGAAGATCAGCGAGAGACAACCCCGAAAAATCAAACAGTCGTGCACAAGTACACAGGAAATGATTTTCCGCAGCAGTCAGCTCGCTCTGCAAGTTGAAGAGGATCGCGACAACAGTCTGAAAGTACGTCCCGGATGAGCCTCGCTTCAAGGCAACAGCCAGACCGACGCCGGCCTGACCCGTGCGCTGTCACTGGTCTCGGTGACACCCGAAGCGCTTTATGCAGGACTTTATGAAACAGCGCGTGTTTCGGACAACCTGGCCGATCACGAAGCCTACCTGGAGACTTTCCCAACAGGCGACTACGCCGAACTCGTCCAACGCGAAGCCGCGGCTCTCCGGTCGGCTGATCCGAAATAACGGGTCATACAGTGTCCGTGGAGCGAAACGTCAAACTTGAGCTGCGCTGGATTTTGCTCCTATCTGCTGGAGACCCCTACCGTGGCACGCGCGCACCGAGGATGACCCAACACAATTCACCTGCAACGACCCAGGGCCCGTAGAAAAGGTTCCCTTTTGCCGTCCACACTTACTGCCGGCCCCAGATCCGCCAAGGTCAGCTTAAAGCACAAAGTTACCGTGCTGCTCGTGCTGCCTCAGCAGATGCAAGCAATGCAACGCCAAGAGACGTAATCGCTGCTAGAACAATAATGAAACCGACCGGCACCCAGACCCAGCTGAACGCAAAAAGAAGGCCGAGTTCTACCCAGATCAGGAGGTACTCATAGTAGCCGCTGAGGAAACCGGCGGAACAAGTCACGCCAGTGCCCATCGCACCGCTGCATATCCCGAGAAACGCGAGGCAGAGCCCCATTGCACCGCCACCAATGGGTGACAAAACTAGGAGTGCAAGCAATGTAAAGCGCCGCCAAGAACGCACGAGTAGTGGATCCATAGGTCTGACTAACAGGTGAAAAGGGGCGTAAGCAATCGGCTGGTAAGTCAAGTGGGTAGACGCTTTGGTAGTTGTCTAAGACGTCAGCGAACAAAGAGGGGAATTCGGTCGGTCAGCCAGGGTAGGGTTTATCCCCCGCAGTGGGCCCCATGTCTGCCGCGATCATATCGCGCGCAGAGTATCGTAGACACAACTGGCTTGCGCAACAC
>CAWUIP010000149.1:0-8216 GCA_963922415.1 uncultured Aliishimia sp.
GTCATGCGTGTTTGCATCTACCAAGGGCTGATAGTGAATGCAAAAGCGACTTTGGGCCACCGCGTCACGCAACAATGCCTCTAGTTCGCGGCGCTTATGCAAAACATCACTCATGTCAGGCGTGTAAACCGAGACCACATTGCGCCCAGAGGATTTCGCAAAGTAGAGCGCCGTATCAGCATGTGCCAAGTGTCGGTCCAGATCGCCGCCACCTTTTGCGTAAGCCGCGCCAATGCTGACCGTCGCTCCGATCGTCAGCCCATTGACTTGAATGTCCTGTGCACACGCGCTGCGGATCGCCTCTAGTCGCATATCGACGGCGCTTGTGTCCGCGGGTTCTGCGATTGCGATGACAAACTCATCACCGCCAAAACGCGCAATCAAATCCGCGTTGGTACAGACCTCCTCCAACGCGCGACCGATATGGTTGAGGTACTCGTCACCTGCGGCATGCCCATACGTATCATTTATCGTCTTAAACTCGTCGGCATCCAAATACGCAACCGCGCTCAGCTTGCGACGGTCTATCAAAGCCTGCGTCCGCGTCATAAAAGTATGCCGGTTCAAAAGCCCGGTCAAAGCATCGTGGGACGCCAAATACCGAGCATCACTGCGCGAACGTTCCGCCAAGCGCCGTTGAAGTACATAAGCCAGTGCCGGCACTGCAAATAGCAACACGCCGAACAACGCAATCAACGCCGCCAGCCATCCCAAGCCGCCAACATAGGCCCTGCGCAGTTCTGTCACGTCGACGAAAAACTTTGCGTAGCCCTGCACCTCGCCATCGGCTCCCCGCACAAATCGGACGGCCTTTGCGAAATACTCCGGCCAAACACCGCCTTCACTGCTGCTGCGAACAACCATAGGCGGCTGGCGACCCGCCGCGATCCCCTCCAACTCCCGCAATGTCAATTTCAAGAACTCGGCCATCGGGTCCGGCTCAGCAGTCCCCGGCTGAGTGATCAACACCCCGTCGGCATCGAAAATCGCGACCTTAAAGACATTCGTCGAATGCATAATGTGTTCAAGCGAATGTGCGGTATGGTCCGCGCCATGACCTACATGCATCATATGCGCCAGATCCGGCGACTCCTCCAACATATGCGCCAGGTGATCCGCAATCCCGTCAATATGGGCAACAACAACACGGTCAACATGCGCCGCAATCAGCGCCATCAGCGCAGACGCGCCGCAAATCAAACATACCAGTGCGATTGCAAAGTACCGCAAAAACCGCCTCGATCACTGAGTGCCAACTCCTGACGCAATCTAAAGGCACCGGCACAAACCCATGGTAAACGCCGCAGGGGAAAGTGGGTAAAATCTCGATCAAAACCGCTTGACCCGGCCGTGATCCGCAGCGCACACCTGCCTCATGACCGCCGCTCCCTACCGCTCCCCCCGCCTCGAAGTGGACCCCGCCTGGATCGACTTCAACGGCCACCTCAACATGGCCTATTACAACGTCCTCTTCGACCGCGGAGCCGACGCGCTCTTTGACGTCTTCGGCTTCGGCCCGGACTACGCCAAATCCACCGGCCACTCGACCTTCTCGGCCGAGTTCCACGTCTGCTACTTGCGCGAATTGCACGTGGGCGCAGGCGTCTACGTCACCTGCCAACTCCTCGACCTCGACGAAAAGCGCTTCCACTTCTACCAAGAGCTGTGGCACGAAGACGGCTGGCTCTCGGCCACCGGCGAAGGCCTCGGCCTCCATATCGACCTCTCAGGCCCCCGCGTCGCCCCCATGCCCGAGGCCAACTTCGCCAAAATGCAAACCATGCTGGCCGAACACCAATCCCTCCCCCGCCCCGACCGCGTGGGCCGCCAAATGGGCATCCCCAAGAAGGCGGGATAGAGCGCCGCACCCGCCCAAGGGGCTGGCCGGGCCAGAGGCGGACCGTGGTCTGCCGCCGCGATCTCGCGCCGACGCGGTTTATGGCAGCCAATTCGCCTGGGATCGCCGGTGTCGGCACCCGCCCAAACAAAGCGCCCACCCAAACCGCGCGGCCCGCAAATTGAGCATCCCAAATAGCAGACTGGAGGGCCGCACCCGACCTGGGGCGGGCGCACGCCCACCTGTCGCATTAGTCACTAATTTGGCGCGCACGAATTGAACAATACCAATGACGCTGGTATCAATTCCCAAACAAATTTGAACCGCAAATGTCGAACACAGTATTTCAAGCCGGAAAGCTCATTGTGCGCGCCATTGCGATTTCGGCCGACCCGTCCGGAACGGCGGCAGCTACTCTTGGCATTGACACGCTACAAAGTGCAAAGGGTTGGTTGACAAAACAACCCGACCTTGAAGCACTTGCAGGTGAGTTGAACAAAGCATTTCAACAGGAATTAACAAAGCCGCGTTTCGAAAAACCAACTGATGCACGACGCCTGTTGCCCCAGATGCTCGAAGCAGCACTCCCAACACCTGGACTATTTGAAGATGCCCATCTTGATCCTCAAAGCGTCCTAGATCGAATGCATGACGTATTGGCCGAAAAGGATACGGAATACCGAAGGATGGAAATCGTTTCCGCCTTCAATGACATCATGCTCCCTCTTCTGCAACGCGCGTGCAATGACCCCCGCCTGCAAACTGTACTGGGCCCGGCGCTGTATCGTAAACAGGCCCAAGGCCAGTCGCGCCTTGTAAAGCAGCAAATAGCGATGGAAGCCAAGATCGACCGGCTACTAGCACAGAACGAGGGGTTGCTAGGCATCGTCCGCAAGCTTGCGGAAGGCCAGGACATCGAAGCGGACTCGATTCTCACATTGCCTGAAATGGAACTCCTGGCCGATAAATTCGGCGGCGCAGAAACCAACAACCGGGAGGACTTGCTCAGGTTCCTCAGTCTGAAAGCAGAAGAATACGATGCCCTGAAATCCGAAGTCGACAACATCGAAGATGGGCTCAAACGCCTGTCGAACCTCAAAGCCGCCGCACAAGACGCCATCGCCCGTGTGGACCTTGACGAGGTCGAAGAGCTTCTCTCGCGCGTGCAAGAGGTCGAATTGGAAGAAGCCGCCAAAACCGCCGAACTCCGCGCCCAAAACGCCCTGCTACGCGGCAACACCGACCAAGCCTACCGCCTCCTCTCCGCCGCCGCCGACAGCTTCGCAGCGGTTTCGCAAGCAGAGCGCATCGACCGAAGACTGTACAAATATCCAGGCATGTTGCGCGGACACGCTCTACGATATGGAGGCGAAGGGTTCATATACTGCCTCAAAATGGTGGCGCCTTTCGAAGATGAATTAGATCCGCAAGAAGAAGCAAAACATGTGTGGAGCCTTAAGGTCTGGCAGGGCAACGCCCTCCAAGACCGAGGCACACGCACCGAGGGCGCAAAAGGCGCGGGCCTGCTCGCCGACGCCGTCACCGCCTATCGCGCCGCATTGGAGGTGCGCACCCGCGCCGAGCATCCCGTAGGCTGGGCCATGACCCAGAACAATCTCGGCAACGCCCTCGCAGACCAAGGCACCCGAACCGACGGCGCACAAGGCGCGGACCTGCTCGCCGACGCCGTCACCGCCTATCGCGCCGCGTTAGAGATCCGCACCCGCGCGGACCATCCCGTGCACTGGGCCGGGACCCAGAACAATCTCGGCACCGCCCTCTCGGACCAAGGCATCCGCAGCAAGGGCGCAGTAGGCGCGGACCTGCTCGACAGCGCCATAACCGCCTATCGCGCCGCGTTAGCGGTTTACACCCGCGCGGACCATCCTGTGGACTGGGCCATGACGCAGAACAATCTCGGCGCGGCCCTTAAAAACCAAGGCACCCGCACCGAGGGCGCAAAAGGCGCGGACCTGCTCGCCGACGCCATCACCGCCTATCGCGCCGCATTAGAGGTCCGCGCCCGCGCG
This sequence comes from uncultured Aliishimia sp., assembly GCA_963922415.1. Lineage (GTDB taxonomy): Bacteria > Pseudomonadota > Alphaproteobacteria > Rhodobacterales > Rhodobacteraceae > Aliishimia. The sequence goes on from CAWUIP010000149.1 coordinate 3,868, forward strand.
GACCATCCCGTACAATGGGGAATGGCTCAGGGCAACATCGCCAGCGCGGAACTGGCGCGGGCGGATCATGACACCTGCGCCGATCCAGGGCCGCATCTGCGCGCGGCCTTGCAGGCGGTGGAGGGCGCGTTGGAGGTCTTTGACCCCGATCACATGTCTTACGATCACGGCGTAGCGACCCGCCTTCGGGACAAGATCCAAGCGCGATTGGCGGCGTTGGCGGGGGAGGCGTGAAAGATGTACATCTTTGACCGCCCTTCTGTACATATTCGCGATTTCGCGCCGGAGTTCGCGCATTGTTCTGCGCCCGGATATGTACAAGTTGGCCGGGGTTCTGTACATCCCTGCGCTGACCGGCGGGGGCCGGGATGCGTGGTGTGATGGCAGGAGGGGTCATGGCGGCCTATGAATATCGGGTGATCCCGGCGCCGGCCAAGGCGGGCAAGGTCAAGGGGGCAAAAACGCCGGAGGAGCGGTTTTCCCTTATGCTTCAAGACCTTATGAACGAGCTTGGGCGTGATGGATGGGAATATCAGCGCGCCGAGACGTTGCCTGCGACCGAACGCGCGGGCCTGACCGGGTCCACCACCAATTGGCGCCACGTTTTGGTTTTTCGCCGCGTGCTCAAGCCGCAAGAAACCGCGCAACCCACTGAAATTCCAGCGATTTATGCAGGTGACCCGACCGAGAACCCGCCCGAGTTCCGCTCTGCCCCGCTGACCGCCCGCCAAGCCTTCTCCGCCGATCAGCGCCCTGTCGAGGCCTTGGATGATTACCGTAAAAACCCTGAAAAGTCAGACACTTAGATCAAGCGCCAGCGCGTGAATACGCGCCACAAGGTCGGGTCCCAGTGCTTTGTGAACCGCCCGGTGCCGCGCGATCCGGCTCATCCCCTCGAAGCTAGGGCTTTGTAATCGCACATTAAAATGCGTCTCCCCGCCCTCTTGCCAGCCGCCGTGGCCCCGATGCGCCTCGCTATCGTCCACCACCGAAAGCTCAATGATCTCAAAGGCTTGCCGCAACGCTGCTTCTATTTCCGCCTGTTTCGACATTTTTTGCCGCTTCCCTCTTCAATCCCGCGCCCGATGGCTTAAACTCCCCAAGCCGAGTCGAAAAGGGGTGCATCATGAGCAAATCAGATCCGTTCGGTTTCGACATGTCCGTGTCGTCCTCGAAAAAGAAAAACCCGCGCGGCCGCCGCGGCATGTCGGGCGCGTCCGAGACGTCGACGCGCGTTTGCGATTACCCTGGCTGCACCCTCCCGGGCAAGTTCCGCGCGCCTAAGGCCCCGGATGTATTGGATGATTTCTATTGGTTCTGCCAACAGCATGTCCGTGAATACAATCTGAAATGGAATTTCTTCGACGGCAAAACCGAAGCCGAAATGAACGCCCAACGGACCAAAGACAAGGTCTGGGAGCGTGAGACAAAGCCCGCGGGCGACCCCGAAACACGAGCCTGGGCGCGGCTTGGTATCGAAGACCCGCACCAAGTCCTGGGCGCCAACGGCACGCGCAACCCCGGTCGCGCCGGCGGCGCCACCAAACGCCTGCCCCCCACAGAAAAGCGCGCCATCGACATCCTGGAAGCCAAGGAAGACTGGTCCAAGAAGGAAGTCCGTAAAGCCTACAAAGCACTGATCAAGGTCCTGCACCCGGACATGAACGGCGGGGACCGCAGCCAGGAAGAACAACTTCAAGAAGTTGTCTGGGCCTGGGACCAGATCAAAGACAGCAGAAATTTCAAAGACTAGCCTCTTCGATGCGCGCAGCGTTGCCCCACCGCGCGCACCGCACATGATGGCCTAACCGGCAGATGCAATACTTTCCGCATAAGATGCGCCTCAGCATCGTGTTCGGAGGGTCCGATGTGGCCAAAGTGTCTATGAAGTGCCTGATCCTCGACGACAATGCGCTGATCCGTTTGGACTATTCCTCAGCTTTGGAGGATGCCGGGTTCGCGTGCCACACCTGCGCCACGGTCGCCGAGGCCGGCTACCTGCTGCGCACGCATGTCTATGATGCGATGCTAATGGACCTGCAGGTCGAGGACGGCCTTTGCTTACCTTTGGTCGATTTGGTGCACGCGCTCGGGCGACAAACGATCATGGTTCTGATTACGGGGACCGGTGCTTTTCCGAACGGCGAAGTTGCAGCCTTGTCGCCCCGAATCGACTACGTGCTGCGAAAACCAATCATCATGGATGATCTTCTCGCAATAGTGGAATACGCAACACAGCGCAAAGACATAACGCATTGAAGTTGAGGCCTGCTCGGCCCCCTCATCCGTGACGTGCAATACCCTCGAATCTCTGAAGATTTCGCGCACGGCCAAAGCTTGTACACTCGCCACAACACACTTCTTTGTCTATATTGCCTGACATAGGGAAGCAGTGCGCACCTGCGCCGAAAGGTGAGTTATATGGAAAAGAAAGTACTGGTCGTCGATGACGACGTTGAGACACGTATGATCGTATCCGACTATCTCGCCCGGCTTGAAGTCGATCACCTAATGGTCGCCTCTGCCGGGGAATGCTTGGCAAAACTCGTCAATGACCCAAACGAATTCAGCATGGTTCTGATGGACATTCATATGCCCGCGCTGTCTGGCGTGGATGCATCGACTTGGATCAAAGACAGCGATATCGATCCGCCGCGAAACATTCCAATTATCGCGCTAACAGGCGACGAGGCGTATCACGATGAGGGCATGGTCGCTGGCTTTGGGATGAATGGAGTTCTGCCAAAGCCAGTCACCCTGAAAAGCTTGGCCGATACGCTGAAGAAGTACAAACCGTAACCCAAAGGGGAGCCGCGTTTCGCTAAACGGTCATGCGCGGCTTTGCCCCGGCCTTGATTGCGTGCAATCCACGTGCTGCCTCTTGCACCCTGTGGTGTTTTGTTGCACGACGGGCCTTGCATCGCGGGCATCCTGCCCGCCACTTGTTCAAGGAAGGCAGCGGCCATGGCAGACGGCTCCATCGATCTCAGCGCGAAACCCACCGAAGATGTTTCGGTTCGGGACGTGTTTGGCATCGACTCGGACATGGTTGTCAAAGGGTTCGCCGACCGCACGGAACGCGTGCCGGAGTTGGACAGTACGTATAAGTTCGACCCTGACACCACGTTGGCCATTGTCGCGGGCTTCATGCACAACCGCCGCGTGATGATCCAAGGCTATCACGGGACGGGGAAATCGACCCATATCGAGCAAGTGGCCAGCCGCCTGAACTGGCCCACGGTGCGCGTCAACCTCGACAGCCATATCAGCCGGATCGACCTGATCGGGAAAGACGCGATCAAGCTGAAGGACGGCAAGCAGGTCACGGACTTCCAAGAAGGAATTTTGCCTTGGGCGCTGCGCAACCCCTGCGCCATTGTGTTCGACGAATATGATGCGGGCCGCGCAGACGTGATGTTCGTGATCCAACGCGTGCTGGAAGTGGACGGGAAGTTGACACTTCTTGACCAGAACCAAGTGATCGAACCGCACCCCTATTTCCGCCTCTTCGCGACCGCGAACACGGTCGGTCTGGGCGACACAACCGGCCTTTACCACGGCACGCAGCAGATCAACCAAGGTCAAATGGACCGGTGGTCGCTGGTGGCCACGCTGAACTACCTCAGCATCGACGCCGAAACGGCGATCGTTCTGGCCAAGGCGCCGCATTACAACACCGCAGAGGGCCGCAAGACCGTCAAGCAGATGGTCACGGTGGCCGATCTGACGCGGACCGCCTTCATGAACGGCGATCTGTCGACTGTGATGAGCCCGCGGACCGTGATCGCCTGGGCCCAAAACGCCGAGATTTTCCGCAATGTAGGCTATGCCTTCCGCCTGACCTTCCTCAACAAATGCGACGAGCTGGAGCGCCAGACCGTGGCCGAGTTCTATCAGCGCCTGTTTGACGAAGAACTGCCGGAAAGCGCGGCCTCCGTCAGCATCGGCTGATGCATATTGGGCTGATCGGCGGGATCGGTGTGTCCGCCACAGTCGCGTATTACAAGCGCTTGACGGCGGCCTGCCCGCGGGGCCTTGATCTGACCATCGTGCATGCGGATGTCACGACGCTGATCGCCCACACGAAAGCCGACAACCGCGCGGCGCAGGCGGACATCTATGCTGCGCTGATTGACCGATTGCGCGCCGCAGGTGCCGATTGCGCGGCGATCACGTCACTGGGTGGTCATTTCTGCTTTGCCGAGACGGAAGAACGGGCGTCCCTGCCCCTGATCTCGGGCATCGCGCCGCTCGATGCCCACTTCGCAGCCAAAGGGTTGAAGACGGTCGGCCTGCTGGGCACGGAAACGGTCATGCGCAGCAAGCTTTACGGCCAGTTGGTGGAGACC
>CAWUIP010000150.1:0-8185 GCA_963922415.1 uncultured Aliishimia sp.
CTTTGCGCCTTTGACTGCTCGGTTGCCGGGCAGCCGATGGCGCATTGGACCCCTTAGACAGGACAAGCCGACATGAGCGTTCAAAAGAAAGCCACCAAGAAACTGACCAGCCAAAGCATCCGCGCAATGAAAGGCGGCACTCCGATTGTCGCACTCACGGCCTATACCGCACCGATTGCCAAGCTGGTGGACGAGGTCGCGGATTTCATCTTGGTGGGCGACAGCCTCGCGATGACGATCTACGGCGATGACAGTACGGTGGGGATCGATCTGGACACGATGATCCGACACGGGCACGCCGTGGCGCGGGCCTGCAGCCACGCCTGCATCGTTGTCGACCTGCCCTTTGGCTTCTACCAAAAAGGTCCCGAACAAGCCTTTGAAAGTGCCGCGCGCATCTTGCGCGAAACCGGCTGTGACGCGGTCAAACTGGAAGGCGGGGCTGAGATGGCCGAGACGGTCAAGTTCCTGACCGAGCGCGGCATTCCAGTGATGGGCCATATCGGCCTGACACCGCAATCGATCAACACGCTGGGCGGCTTCAAAACCCAGGGCAAAGAGGACGGCGCGCGTCAGCGGCTCTTGGAAGACGCCAAAGCGATGGACGCAGCGGGCTGCTTTGCTGTGGTGATCGAAGGCGTGCTGGAAGACATTGCGGTCGAGCTGCACGAGGCGCTTTCGGTTCCCAGCATCGGCATCGGTGCCTCCGTGGCCTGCGATGGTCAGATCCTCGTGACCGACGATGTGATCGGGATGTTCGACGCGTTCAAGCCGAAATTCGTCAAGCGCTATGCGCAGATTTTGCCGACCCTGCGCGGTGCGCTCGAGACCTATGCCGATGAGGTCCGTACGCGGGTTTTCCCGACCGAAGACTACGTGTTCAAGGGTCCTCAAAAGTGAGCCAAACCGTCACCATAACCGAGGTTGGCCTGCGCGACGGCCTGCAAAGCTGGCCGGATCTTTTGCCGGTCGCGCAGAAGATCAAGATCGCGAACAGCCTGATTGGGGCAGGGGTGCGCCGGTTGGAAGCGACGTCGTTCGTATCACCCCGCGCGGTGCCGCAACTGGCGGATGCCGAGGCGTTGATCGCCGGGATTGAGCGTTCAGATGACCTTGTGATCGAAGCCCTAGTGCCGAACCAACGCGGCGGCGAACGCGCGGCGGGTGTGGACGTATGGGTGGCCTTCATGTCGGTCAGCGAAACGCATTCGCGCGCCAATTCCAACTGTTCGGTTGATGAGGCCTTCGAACGCATCCGTCCGTTGCCCGCGATGGCGGCACAGGCGGGCGCATCGGTCACCGCGGCACTCGCTGTCAGCTTTGATTGCCCCTTCGAAGGCCGGACGCCGGTTGAAAACGTGGTCGCGCTGGCCCGCCGGTTTCAGGACATCGGCGTTGGGTCGCTCAAGCTGGGCGACACGATTGGGACGGCCTCACCCGGGCGTGTGACACAGCTGGTCGAGGCGCTGTCCAACGCTGTGCCGGAGATGGAGATCGTCCTGCATTTCCACAACACGCGCGGGCTTGCCCTGGCGAATGTGATGGCCGGGCTGAACGCCGGGATCACCCGCTTTGAGTCCGCGCTTGGTGGCCTTGGCGGCTGCCCCTTTGCGCCCGGTGCCAGCGGCAATGTCGCCACCGAGGACGTGGTGCACATGCTGGCGCAGGAAGGCGTGGCCACTGGGATCGATCTGGACAGGTTGATCGAGACCGGGCGCGCATTTGGTGAAATTCTAAGGACTGATCTGCCCGCGCATCTGCAAAAGGCGCAGCCCGTCGGGGTCTTGCATACGTACAACGACGCGGACCGCGCGGTCGGATAAGGAGGTTCGCATGAGCTTGCAAGGTGTCAAAGTTATTGATCTGACACGGATCATCGCAGGGCCGTTCTGCACACAATTGCTGGCCGATCTGGGCGCGGATGTGATCAAGGTGGAAACCCCCAGCGGCGATCCACTTCGCGCGCAGGGCGAAAAGGTCAACGATTTCAGCTGGTACTATGCAGGCTACAATCGTAACAAAAAATCCGTTGCGATCAATATGCGCGACCCAGACGGGATGGTAGTGCTCAAACGCCTGTTAGCCACCGCCGACGTGTTGGTCGAAAACTTCCGCCCCGGCGTGCTGGACAAGATGGGGCTGAGCCTTGAGGTGCTGAATGACCTCAACCCCAACCTTATTGTCTGTAGCATCAGCGGTTTTGGCGCTGATGGCCCTTACGCGCAACGCCCGGCCTTTGATTTCATTGCGCAGGCGCTCAGCGGATTTATGAGTGTGAATGGAGAGGCGGGCGGCGCGCCGTTGCGCTCAGGCCTGCCGATCAGCGATTTGGTGGTAGGATTATATAGCGCCTTGGCGATTTCTTCGCGTCTTGTGGGTCGCGACACATCCAAGTCCACCGGTGTGCAGACCGTTGACGTCGCACTGACCGACAGCATGATCAGCCTTCTCAGCTTTCAAGCAGCGAACTATCTTGCCGCAGGCGTCGAACCCGTGCGCAGCGGCAACGAACATCAGCTTGTTGCACCTTACGGTGTCTTTGACACAGCAGACGGCGCCATCGCGCTCGCACCCAGCAATGATGGTGTTTATAGCAAGTTGCTGGCGGTTCTGGACATGGAGCATCTGTTGGAAGACGAACGAATAGATACCAACGAAAAGCGCATGAAGAACCGTGCGCTCATGCGCGATATCCTGGAACCTGTGTTCACATCCAAGAGCAGTGACCATTGGATCGAGACAATGAATGCGGCAGGCGTTCCAGCGGGGCCCATCCTTTCTGTGCCTGGTGTCTTCGCCGATCCGCAAGTGATTCATCGCGAGATGGTTATGCCTGTTGACCATGGAGACCGAGGCACCGTACAGATGCTCGGCTTTCCGATGAAATTCAGCCAGGAGCCCTGCCAGGTGCGCCACCCTGCGCCGGAACTCGGTGAACATAGTGCCGAAGTTCTGCGCGATGCAGGTTTTGGACCTGACGAAGTCACAGATCTCAGCGACAGGGGCGTCGTCCGGTCCGGATAGAGTTAGGAAGCGCTTCCGACATAAGGCTTGGGCTTGTCATGGCCTTACAGAACCGTCGATCAGTGCCCAAATCCCTTGATGCTATGTTGCTAACAGTTGTCCATTTTCCTTCGACGGAAAGCGCACTTCCCACCGTATAAACCCTGCCTGCCTGGAATCTTGAGCCATCTAAAACGAAAGATCGGAGTAGACATGCCAATTTCGAAATCATTGGCAGCTGCAACTTTTGTTCTGGCTTTTGCGAGCCCCGCATTTGCTGAGAACGTTGAAATCTACGTAGTCGATATGCTCGATAACATTCAAAATGGCTATTGCATCGACATTGCTAAAGGACGAGGTGCCGATGCAAACCCTGAAGATGGGCTTCAGGCTCACACTTGCTACAGCCCATCCGGAGAAGTGCTTGTCGATCAGGCTTTTGACCCGGATCAATTTCTAGACGGTATCTTGTTTATGCCAGAGTTTGATGTGTGCATTCAGGCCCCGTCAACCGCGACAGGCGCGTCCGTTGAACTGGCTGGCTGTGATGGTTCGACCGCGCAAAGTTGGGTGTTTGACGGCCAAGGTACCATCGCCCCAGAAGCGGCACCGAACATGTGTTTAACGTTGACAGGTGAGACGCGCACCGGGCGCAGTGATGAGAATCAAATGATCGCGATCTCGCTTCAGGCATGTTCTGACGAAAAGGCAGCCTTTCAGACTTGGTCCAACCGAACCGCGAAGTAAAGTTGAAGCGGAGAAACACTTCGATTCTACTGTGACAATTCGGGTCCAGGCGATAGACGGGTGAGGTCGCGTGGTAGGGAGCTTATGGTCAATATGAGCCAACATGTGTTGATCACGGGTGGGGCAGCCGGGATCGGCCGCGCCATTGCTATGAAGTTCCTCAGCGAGGGCGCAGGTGTTGCCATTTGCGACGCTGATCCTGACGCTGTTGCGGCGTTCTCCCGCGAATTCCCAGAGGCGATCTGCCAAACGGTGGATGTGACCGCAGAGGCGGAGATGGCGTCTTTTCTCGACGAGTTGGCGGCAACTTGGGGCGGCGTGGATGTCGTTTGTGCCAATGCTGGGACAGGTGGACCGGCAGGGCCGATTGAAGACCTCAGCTATGGCGATTGGCAAAGGTGCATCGAGACCAATGTGCACGGCTCTTTCTTGACCTGCCGATGGGCGGCGAAGCTTATGAAAGCGCAAGGAAGCGGGCTGATTGTGATGACGTCATCGACGGCAGGGATCATGGGATACCCCCTGCGCGCGCCCTATGCGGCTGCGAAATGGGCGATTGTCGGCATGACAAAGACCCTCGCCATGGAGCTGGGCCCTTTTGGCATTCGCGTCAATGCGGTTTGCCCGGGAGCAGTTGAAGGGCCGCGCATGGATAGAGTGATTGCTAACGAAGCGAAGGCGCGCGGCGAAAACGAAGACACAGTGCGCCAATCCTATGTGACGGGCGTGTCGATGAAGACCTGGGTCAAGGCCGAGGATATCGCGAACAGCATTTCCTTCCTCGCGTCAGATGCTGGCGGGAAGATCTCGGGCCAAATATTGGCCATTGATGGCCACACGGAAACACTTGCATAGCTGTGGCGCTCTGTGACGTCTCTCTTTAGGGCCGACCCAATCCAGACTGTATGAGCGCGGCGCGTTTGGCCAGAGTCTGCAGCTCCTTTGGGTCGCAAGCGCGGAACTTGAACCGCACCTCATAAAGGCTATCCGTCATCGAGACGGTTTCCATACTGTCGAGAAGGATGGAGGCTTTGCGGGCGAAGTCAAACACGCGCGGGATGAGATCGTAAGGATCGGATGTCTGCAGAACCAATTGTTCAAACACGTCCTCGTTGTTAGATGCAGCGTCCACCGTCCACCTCCATACAGACACCGGTCACCATGCTTGCCTCGTCCGAGCACAAAAAGCAGGCCGCGTTGCCCATATCCTCGGCCGTAGAGAACCGCCCGATTGGGATCGTTGACAGGAATTTCGCGCGGATCTCTGGCGTGTCTTCGCCCATGAACATTTTGAGGAGTGGAGTGTCACCCGCCACAGGGTTGATCGCGTTGACGCGGATGCCTTCGGGGGCAAGTTCAACCGCCATGCCTTTAGTGGCGTTGTTCATCCAGCCTTTCGAAGCATTGTACCAGTTTAGCCGCGGGCGTGGCGAGACACCTGCGGTAGAAGCGACGTTCAGGATCGTGCCAGAACCTTGCGCTTTGAACAGCGGGACGAGGTACTTTGCGGTTAGGTAGACAGACTTGCAATTCACCGCAAAGACCTTGTCAAAATCAGCCTCGGTGACCTCTTCCATTTGCGCAGGCAGATGGGTCGTGCCAGCATTGTTAACCAAGATATCGATGCTGCCAAAGGCGGTTTTGGCAGTTTCCACCATCGCTCTGACGCTTTGATCTTCCGCCACATTGGCCATAATCGCCATTGCGCCGAGTTCGCCCGCCAAGCGTTCTGCACCTTCGAGGTTAAGGTCTGCGATCAACACCTTTGCGCCTTCGGCCACAAACTTGCGCGCAATGCCTTCGCCAAAGCCCGACGCTCCGCCGGTCACGATAGCTGATTTGCCTGATAATCTCATGTCTTTGTCCTATCCGTGAAGCGCTGCGACAGTCTTTAGGGTGGTAAAGCCATAAAGCGCCTCGAACCCCTTTTCGCGTCCATGGCCTGATAGCCCATGACCGCCAAAGGGCAATTCCACACCGCCGCCAGCGCCATAATTGTTGATGAACACCTGCCCAGCATGCAGCTTTTTGGCCAAGCGCATCTGGCGCGCCCCATCTTTGGTCCAGCAGCTGGCCACAAGGCCGAACTTGGTGCCATTGGCGATGGCGAGAGCTTCGTCTTCGTCGCCAAACGGGATCACCACTTGAACAGGCCCGAAAATTTCGTCCTTGGCCAGCACGTGGGCAGAATCGACCTGGGCGAACAAGGTTGGGGCGACATAGGCACCGCCACCCGGCGCATCCGCTACGATCTGGCCGTGCGCGGCGATTTCCAGATCGTGCCCTTTGGCGATAAACCCTTCGACGATCTCTTTTTGTCGCTGCGACACCAATGGACCCACGCTTAAATCGCTCAAGGCAGGGCCTGCGCGCAGGGCGCCATATTTGCTTGCCATAGCGTTTAGCACCTCATCATAGCGGCTCTGATGCACCAGAATGCGCGAGGAGGCGGAGCAGGTCTGACCGGCGTTCTGGATGCCCGCATTCACCAAGAAGGGCAGGGCAGCTTCAAGATCGGCGTCTTCGAACACCAGTTGCGGTGACTTGCCGCCAAGCTCTAGCGTGACGGGCACGACGTTTTCGGCGGCAGCCTTCTGGATCAGCTTGCCCACACCAACGGACCCCGTGAAGGAGATATGACGGACAGCAGGGTGCCGGGACAAGGCCGCTCCGGCCTCGGCCCCGATCCCCGGCACCGTGTTTAATGCGCCGTCTGGCAGCCCGGCTTGGCGGGCCAGTTCGGTAAAAGCCAGCGCAGTCAAGCAAGCTTCTTCTGCGGGCTTAAGAACACAGGCGTTGCCGGTCGCCAGCGCCGCACCAACCGAGCGCCCGATGATCTGCATCGGATAGTTCCAAGGCACGATATGACCGGTGACCCCATGCGGTTCGCGCAATGTGTAAACTGTGTAACCATCGAGATAGGGAATGGTTTCGCCATGCAGCTTGTCTGCAGCGCCGCCGTAGAATTCCATATACCGAGCGAGTGCGATTGCATCAGCGCGTGCCTGTGTCAGCGGCTTGCCGACATCCAGAGCCTCAAGGCGCGCCAATTCGTCTACGTTCGCGAGCACCAGTTGCCCAAGCTTGGAGAGGATGCGTCCCCATTCTGCAGCCGTCGTGCGCCCCCAAACGCCGGCCGAGGCGGATTCGGCCGCTGCAACAGCCGCATCGATATCCTCAGAACCGCCCCGCGCAATCTGGCACAGCTCGGCCCCATCGCTTGGATTTGTCAGGGGCAAAGTCTTGCCCGAAAACGGGGCCTGCCACTTTCCACCGATAAAGCAATGCTCAGAATTTATGCCAAAAAGTTCCATATTTGGGGCCTCGTTGGGTCACGCATTTCGAGGTTTGGTACATCTCAAAAGAGATACGGTAGCAATACCGTATCAATACGGTATGCTCCTTCTATGAGTTCTTTCGAAAACATCGCGTTTGACGCCGCCCCCATCGGGATTGTCATGACAGAGCACCGAATTGTGCGCACCTGTAACCGCAAGTTTTGTAAGCTGTCTGGGTTTGACCGCGACGATCTGGTGGGCCGGTCATTTCGACCGCTGCTATACGATGATGCCGAATATGAGCGCGTGCGCGATATTGGGTTTAAGGCCTTAAGCGCAGGCAACTCCTATTCGGATATGCGCCTGCTGCGTCACAAAGACGGCTCCTTGCTGTGGTGCCGATTTCGCGCAGAAACCCTAACCCCAGAAGACCCTTTGGGCCAGATCGTGTTTACCTATGCGCCTGTAGGAGAGCGTTCAGATCGGCCGACACTGTCCCCCCGAGAACGCGATGTCGTGCTCGGACTTTACGCCGGAAAAACCAGTAAAGCCATCGCGCAGGATCTCGACCTCTCACCGCGAACGGTGGAAGACGTCCGTGCGCGCCTGCTCAAGAAGTTTCACGCAAAGACCTCGACAGAGATGCTGCGCAAGTTCACCAATGTTGAGATTTAAATGGATTGAAAGCTAGGGAAGAACGGATATCGCTTTCTTCAGGCAGCGCAATGTGAAGGTTGACCGGGATTGGCGCATGTAGGGGAACTTGTAGAGCGTGTTGGTCAGAAACTGCTCGTAGCCCTTCGTTCCGTTGACTGCGACCTTCAGAAGGTAATCGCAGTCGCCAGAGACCAGATAGACCTCCAAAATTTCGGGTACACGGGCCATGTCTTCGCCGAATTGTTTGAGCATTTCGCCATCATGCCTTTGCAGCGAAACCTCAACAAAGACAGTTTCAGAATAGCCCAGTTTTTCCTGGTTCAAGAGGGCGGTGTAGCCTTCGATATACCCTTCATCTTCCAGACGCTTGATGCGCTGCCAACAGGGGCTGGTGGACAGGCCAACCTCTGCCGCCAAGGCGCTGTTGGATTTGCGACCGTCCCGCGCGACGGCGCGAAGAATCTTGCGGTCGATTTCGTCTAGATCTCGATCTGCCAAAG
>CAWUIP010000151.1:0-8166 GCA_963922415.1 uncultured Aliishimia sp.
TTCGTACATCAGCGTCTCACACCAAGGGGATGCCTTTTTCGCGGCAGTTGCTGGCAACAACCTCCGCATCGAGTTTGATTATGCCATTGGGCAGGGCGGCAGAGACCAGATAGACCGCCTCGCCGCGCCATAAATCGCCGGCTTGATCGACTTGAGTGGCCACGTGCTGGGCAAATCCATAGCCGCGCACCAGCGTGTAGCCCGCCGCGGCACATTCGGCATAGGCCGCCACGTTTTTCGGCTCCAGCGCGTTGGTCATGGCCACACGAAAGCGCACCAGATCCCCGTCTAAAAGCTCAGTTTCTATGCCGCGATAATCCGGCACCAACCGCTCAGCCGTGGGCACTGGGTCGGTGCAGGCCATGAGGGTCAGTAGGGGTATCGCCAGCACCGATCTCACTCCGCCGCCAGCGCCTGCTGTGCGCGGACTGCCGCATTGGCGCTGAGTTCGGCCATAAGCTGGCTGGCGCGCGCGATGGGGTTTGTGAGGTAGAAGTCCTGGATGGCATAAGAAAAGTCACCGCTGCCGAGCGTGCCAGCGGGCAATGGCTGCCAGTCGTTTTCGGGGACCGTGTCAATCGCTTTGAGGTGGGGCACATCCCGAACCATCGCCTGACGCAGCCCTGCAAGGCTATCCCAGGGCTGTTTGGCGTCAAGTTCTGCCGACAAGGCGCGCAAGATGGCCCAGTTTTCCTTGGCCTCGCCGGGCGCGAAACCTGCGCGCAAGGCAAGCTGTGGGCGGCCTTCGGTGTTTACAAACAGCCCGTTTTCTTCGGTATAGGCGGCTCCTGGCAGGATCACATCCGCCCGGTGCGCGCCACGGTCGCCGTGGCTGCCCTGGTAGATCACAAAGGCGTCTGCGCCGATCTCGACCTCGTCCGCGCCCAAGTTATAGATCACATCCGCGCCTTGCAGGGCGGCCATGCCATCGTCATTGACAGCACCCACATCCATAGCCCCCACGCGGCCCGCAGCGGTGTGCAGGACCAAGAGCTTCGATGATCCCAACTCTGCTAGCTTTTGTGCGGCGGCCAGAACGGCCAGTCCGTCTTCACCTTGGAGCGCGCCTTGGCCCAAAACGATCACGCCGCCCTTTTTGTCAGAGTGATCCTGCGCCAAAAGGTCACTCAGCGTCGATGCGCCGGCGCCCAATTCAACAACCGGATAGGTCAGATCCACAACCGGGCCGACGCGGCCGACAGTTGCACCCTGCGTCCACGCCTTGCGGATACGTGCATTCAGCACAGGCGCCTCGTCGCGGGGGTTGGTGCCGATCAGCAGGATCATCTCGGCACTGTCGATATCCTCGAGCATGGCGCTGCCTACATAGGCGGAGCGATTGCCCGCAGGCAGCTTGGCCCCATCGGTGCGGCATTCTACCAGACCGCCCTGCCCTTCGATCAGGGTCTTGAGGCTATAGGCCGCGTCAGTTGAGACCAGATCACCCACCAGACCCGCGAGCTTTTCAGCCCCTTTGATCTTTTCGGCGGCCAATCCCAACGCTTCGCCCCAGCTTGCCGGGCGCAGCTTGCCGTTTTCGCGCAGATAGGGCTTGTCCAGACGCTGTCGGCGCAAGCCGTCCCAGACAAAGCGCGTCTTGTCGGAAATCCACTCTTCATTCACGCCATCATGATTGCGCGGCAGGAAGCGCATCACTTCGCGGCCCTTGGTATCGACACGGATGTTGGACCCTAGCGCGTCCATTACGTCGATGGATTCGGTCTTGGTCAACTCCCAGGGGCGCGCGGTAAAGGCATAGGGCTTCGATACCAGTGCGCCCACAGGGCAGAGATCAATGATGTTGCCCTGCATATTGCTTTCGAGGGTTTCGCCCAAATAGGACGTGATCTCGGCATCCTCGCCCCGGCCCGTCTGGCCCATCTGCGTGATCCCGGCAACCTCAGTCGTGAACCGCACGCAGCGTGTGCACGAGATGCAGCGGGTCATGTGGGTTTCAACCAGTGGGCCCAGATCCAGATCCTCGGTCGCGCGCTTCACTTCGCGGTAGCGCGAAAAGTCGACGCCGTAAGCCATCGCCTGGTCTTGCAGATCGCACTCGCCGCCCTGGTCGCAGATCGGGCAATCCAGCGGGTGGTTGATCAGGAGGAACTCCATCACCCCCTCGCGCGCCTTTTTGACCATGGGAGAATTGGTTTTGACCTGCGGTGGCTCGCCATCCTTACCAGGGCGCAAGTCGCGCACCTGCATCGCGCATGACGCGGCAGGCTTCGGCGGACCACCCACAACTTCGACCAAACACATCCGGCAATTGCCCGCGATCGACAAACGCTCGTGATAACAGAACCGAGGGATCTCAATCCCTGCCACTTCACAGGCCTGGATCAATGTCATCGCCCCATCGACTTCCACTTCTTGTCCGTCGATGATGATCTTTCGCTGGTCGCTCATGCTTGTCGTCTTGCCTCCGACAAAAGTGGCTGCCTAACGCGCACGCAGAAGCCCGCCAATCCTACTGGATCTCTGGATTTCAGCATGCCCTGCTGCGCAATACGTCTCGGGATCGGATTGCACAACCCCTTGTGTGCGCAGGTATGCATCACGTTTTGCCTCCATACGCTGTTTCTCGGTATCGCTTTGCGTATATGCCTTAATTTCGGCCCGCGAGTAGCCAATGCTTTGGGCATAGTCCGCCAACTCTTGCATCTGGCTTAACGCCTTCAGAACACGCCCAGATATAGTGGAACACTCACTGCGAATTTTGTCCGCTACCGCGATCGCAAAAAGCCCGTTTTCCACCCGTTCCTCTTGACGTAATCCTTGGGCGGCCAGGGCGCTGCCCGCGAAAAATGTCATGATCAGTGCGGCGTTCACAGCCTGTCGCATGTCTAATCTCCTGCTCTGTCGTTGTCTTCATCGTCGCCGCGCGACCTGAAACGCAGACACAGCCAGGTGGTGGTTGTTATGCAATATCAACCGGGCTCGGCTCTGGATACGAGGCGATATGTCGCGATGGAAACTACGGTGTGCAGGTTCCGCTGAGCAAGAGTTCATCGCCGTCGATTGTATAGGCCTCTGGATCAAGGTCAGGTCCGATGTCCCATGCGATATCTGAACTGCCAAAGGTCAGGATGCAGTACTTGGTCGCTTCATACTCACCGGCCTGCAAAGCACCCGCGAATGAGGCGCTGACCGGGCGCACTGTCACTGTGAAGTCTTCGCGGGTTCGGTCGACCTTTTTGGCCGTTGCACGGAAATACTGACCATCAAACGGGATGTCGTTGTCGCGACGATTGCCGCACGCCGCCAAGAGCGCCGCAGACAGGCACAAAATCACACCGCCACGCCAGACTTGGCGTGAGGGGCGGGAAAAAATGTGCATGTGGCCCATAGTCGGTCTCCGTTCGGCTGCTCTTGGCATGTGTTTTTCACATTTACGCGGCTTTGGCAAAGGCCCAACCGAAGGCGTGTTCACTCTCGCCGTGATCAATCAGGTGCTGGAGCCGGTCCACCGCCTCAACGATGCTGGGCCGATGGCCCAGCGGCACCCACCACATCACAAATCGGGCCGCCCAGTCTTGGCGATCTGTGTCGTACCATTCGTCCCGGCGGTCATAGAACCGCATGTGCACGGTTTTGAACACGTAAGCCTCCAGGCTCGCCAGATCCTCCCACACCGAGAGCGTCGAGGCCGTGCGCGGATTGCCCCCCAACACGCCTTGCGCGTCAAGCTGCGCCGCCTCCATCTCGGCTTCGGCCAGATGCCAGACATAGCCGGGACTGCGCGCCGCCAACGCAAACACCCGGTCCAAATTGTTCTGAAAATCCGCCACACGGGGATCGTCCCAGTCGTACTTCAGAGTGCCAATATTGAACTCAGCGAGGTGCATGGCGGGCGACTACTTCCAAATGAGGTCGGACAGGATCAAGATGGCCACTACCGCGATTCCCACCAGTGCCCAAGCCCCCCAATCCTTGGTGAACACCATTGGGGAGGCCCCAAAGCCACAGCGGCAGCACCCGATCAGCAGGGGGCTGCATGGCCAGTGCCCGCACTTTGGGCATTGGCCCCAGATCAGACGATGCATCTTGAAACCTTGCCGGTAGCCGTTCACCCACCAAAGACCTGCCAGGAAGAGGGCCATGCCGAAAAACCACAGAACCTCTGGGGTTTGCAGGAACAACGCGATGGGATCAGGGTCGTTGGGCAACGGGTGCGCTTCTTAAATTTGGCGCGGTACACTAAGAGCTAAATGTCTACACTTGTGTTGTGCCGCGCAAGTTTAGAAACAAAACAACAGCAAAACACGTCAAAGATGAGGGAATTACCAAGACTGACGAATAAACCGCTGCGAAGAGCCACGGGAGATGCCCAAAGCCAGAGGCAAACTGAGCAGCTACTACGATGAGCGACAAAAACAGTGAAAAGACCAACGCGACCCAACTCGAAAGTGTCGCAATGTGCCCCAAATTCCTTGAACGGGAAAGGCGCACTGCCAGGACTGAACATGTCAACGAACATAGCGTCGGCACAGTGACCGAGACGGCTGCCAGGACCATTTGGGTCGTCGAGATACCCCCGGCCAAGATTACTCTGCCGCGATGCGCTTGTTCTTAATACGGTCTTCGATTTCGTCGCGGAAGTTGCGGATCAGGCCTTGGATCGGCCACGCCGCCGCATCACCGAGCGCGCAGATAGTGTGGCCTTCGACCTGTTTGGTGACGTCCCACAGCATGTCGATCTCTTCTGGCTCCGCCTCGCCCTTCACCAGGCGGTCCATCACCCGCATCATCCAGCCAGTGCCCTCGCGGCAGGGCGTGCATTGGCCACAGCTTTCGTGCTTGTAGAAGGCCGACAGGCGCCAGATCGCTTTGATGATGTCGGTGGACTGATCCATCACGATCACCGCCGCCGTGCCCAGGCCCGAGCCCAACTCGCCGCGCAGGTAGTCGAAATCCATGATGGCGTCTTTCATGTTCTCGCCGCGCACGCAGGGCACCGAGGAACCACCAGGGATCACCGCCTTGAGGTTGTCCCAGCCGCCGCGAATGCCGCCGCAGTGCTTTTCGATCAGCTCTTCGAAGGTGATAGACATCGCCTCTTCCACCACGCAGGGGTGGTTCACGTGGCCAGAGACGGCAAAAAGCTTCGTGCCTGCGTTGTTCTGACGGCCAAAGCCCGCAAACCACGACGCGCCGCGCCGCAGGATGGTGGGGACGACGGCGATGGACTCCACGTTGTTCACAGTCGTCGGGCAGCCATAAAGTCCCGCGCCCGCCGGAAATGGCGGCTTCATGCGCGGCATACCCTTCTTGCCCTCGAGGCTTTCCAAGAGCGCGGTTTCCTCGCCACAGATATAGGCCCCGGCCCCATGGTGCAGATAGAGGTCGAAATCCCAGCCCGAGCCCGCGGCGTTCTTGCCCAGAAGGCCCGCGTCATAGGCTTCGTCGATTGCGTTCTGCAGCGCCTCTTTCTCGCGGATATACTCGCCGCGAATGTAGATATAGCAGGCGTTGGCGTTCATCGCGAAGCTGGCGATCAGGCAGCCTTCGATCAGCGTGTGCGGATCGTGCCGCATGATCTCGCGGTCTTTGCAGGTGCCCGGTTCAGACTCGTCCGCGTTGACCACCAGATAGGCCGGGCGCCCGTCACTTTCCTTGGGCATGAACGACCATTTGAGGCCCGTGGGGAAGCCCGCGCCGCCGCGCCCGCGCAGGCCGCTGTCTTTCATCTCTTGGATGATCCAGTCGCGACCCTTTTTGATCAGGTCGCCCGTGCCGTCCCAATGGCCGCGCGCCTGTGCGCCCGCCAGGGTGCGGTCATGCATCCCGTAGATATTGGTAAAGATCCGATCCTGATCCGCTAACATGCGCACTGCCTCGTTTTAAAGGCCCTGCCGGTCACCGATTGCGCGACCGCCAGAGCCCAATTGCCATCACCATCGCTGCGCCGAACCCGGCCAGCACGATTAGGTCGAACAACGCCCTGGTCCGGTTGGACCAGCCGTATTCCGACCCGATGAGGTTGGCGAGCACCCAAAAGATCCCGCAGCCTGCAATGACCAGCGCCAAACGCCGTCCTGCCCTGCCTTGATCTTTGTCCCGGTCCGCCATCCTCTGTTGTTTGCGACGCGCTTAGTAGACGTCGCCGTCTTCGACCCGTTTCGAGAACTCCGTCTCGCCGCCGGCTGCCAGGATCTTGGCCTGTTCGACCCAGTTGTCCCGGCTGACGCGGCCCTTGAAGCCCACCAAGTTTTCGTTGACCCATGCCACCTCATCCGCCGTCCAATTGGCGATCTGGTCGAAGTGGTAGAAGCCCAAGTCGTTGCAAACTTTTTCAAGCTTGGGGCCGATGCCCTTGATCTCTTTGAGGTTATCCGCCGTGCCCCCGCGGGGTCCGTCGAGCGTTGCGGGGCGTGTCCCGTCGCCCTCACTGGCCGCCGGTGCTGCGGCCGCAGGCTCTGGGGCTTCAGGTTCTGCCGGCTTTGGCGACTCGGCTTCGACGGTCTTGGCGGCGGCCTCTTCGGCGAGTGCGGCTGCGTCTGCGGCCGTTTCCTCATCAGCGTCGGCGTCATCGCCACCAGAATAGGTCCACGTGCCCTTGCGTGCAGCCAATTCGGCCTCTCCCGGAAGCGGCGTAGACGGCTTCATACCACCCCGCGCGTCCGAGGCCGCCTTGGCAGCCGCGGTGGCAGGCTCTGGCGTGGCGCCCGCGCGGGCCTGTTCCACAGCAGATGCGGCGGAGGCTTTGCTGGTTGGGACCGGGTTGGGCACGCTGCCACTGGATGGGATATGGCCTTGCGGCGGCAAAGGCCGACACGCAATCCACTGCAACAACGCGCCGACAATGATCGCAATGATGATCGCCGCAAACACCGCCTGAACAAACCGCCAATCGCCCAAAAGCATCAGCAGTACAGCCGCAAGGATCGCCGCCAATATGGCCAGCCCCCAGACGCTGAGCATGCAGGTCAAGCTGCTTTGGTTATCATTCATGGTGAATCACCTCTCCCGTTTTCCGTGCCTTATTCCTTATAGATACCCTGTTTTTTTGCACGTTGGGAAAATTCTGTCGCCTCTCCCCGTGCAAGGGCGGCCGCTTGCGGCACCCAGTCATCGCGGGACACGCGGCCTTTGAAACCTTCGAGGTTTTGATCGACCCAAGCCACTTCATCAGCACCCCAAGAGGCAACTTGATCGAAGTGGAAAAAGCCCATGCTGTGCAAAAGCGCTTCGAGCTTTGGCCCAACCCCTTTGATCATCTTCAGATCATCCGGGGCGCCACCGCGCGCTTCTTTCAGCTGTTCTGGTTTGGTGCCCGGACCAGCCGCCTCTGGCGCTGTGGCTTTGGGCTTTTGCGCATGTGCGGGCTTCGGCGTTGCGGCCGGTTTCGGGGCGGCCTTCGGCTTCGGCGTGCTTGCTGCGGCCCCACCCTGCCACGGCGCTGTCAGAGGGACTTCGGTCCCATCAATGCGCTTGATTGTATCACCCAGGTCAGTCGCCAATTGCGCCGAGGCGTTATAGGCGGCCTTGCCCGCCTCGTGATCCTTCAGGCTGGTCAAACCGCCCAAAGGCTCCGCCGCGTAGCGACCGTTTTGTGGGCCGGGCGTAGGAACCTTGCCGTCCAAGATCTCCTCAATAATCTCGGAAAACCGATCCGGTGTGAGGTCTTCGTAGTAATCCTTGCCAATCTGCGCCATCGGCGCGTTGGCACAGGCCCCCAAACACTCCACCTCTTCCCAAGAGAGTTTGCCGTCTTCTGACAGCTGATGCGGTTTGGCAGCGATCTTGTCTTTGCAGACGGCAACAAGGTCTTCGGCCCCGCAGATCATGCACGACGTGGTCCCACAGATCTGGAAATGCGCCAAAGACCCAGTGGGTTGCAACTGGAACATGAAGTAGAAGGAGGCCACTTCCAACGCACGAATATAAGCAAGGCCCAACATGTCAGCCACATGCTCGATCGCGGCGCGGGACAGCCACCCCTCTTGCTCTTGTGCACGCCACAAAAGCGGAATGATGGCACTGGCCTGACGGCCTTCGGGATACTTCGTGATCTGCGCTTCGGCCCAAGCGTGATTGTCGGGCGTAAAGGCGAACGCGTCGGGTTGTTCGGGATAAAGTCGTCTCAGCATATCGATACGTCCGTTAGCCTGGCTTGTCTTCAAGCTGTTTTTTCAAGTCAGCGAGCTCTTTTTTCAGCTCAGC
>CAWUIP010000152.1:0-8121 GCA_963922415.1 uncultured Aliishimia sp.
CTACACCCGAGAAACGTCATTCTCGCGGGCGTTCGCAGTATCGATCCGGGCGAGCAGGATTACATAGATCGTCATCCACTTTCGGTTCTGTCACCTGAAGAATTGAACACCGCCATCGACACAGAGAAACTGAAACCTCTCGAAGGCGGCCCTGTCTATATCCACGTCGATTATGATGTCCTCGATCCGGCGGATCATCCCAACGCAGTCTATCAAGTCGAGGGCGGAGTTCGCCTCTCTACGCTGATTGATTGGCTGCAAACGATCCGGAAAAACCAAGAGGTTGTCGGGTTCAGCCTAACCGAGTTTGCACCTCGCTCGGCCCGTGCGAGCAATGATGATGTTAAGGCTATCCTATCATCCGGTTTTGGACTTCCGGTCAGGCCATAAACAGTCCTCTGAATAGGGCGTAGAGAGTTCGCAGCGGACTAAATGCTGCTTTGTTCCGCATCGAAGCAGCACCTGGGGGTAGAGACCGAGGAACCAATTTAAGCTTATCAGCGGGTTTCCACAGAGCGGCGGAAGCACTCAATCAGCGGACACGGCCACTTAATGCAACTCTCCATCCTGGTGCCGCTCAAACGGGGAATTGGTTCGATTTGTGTTGTTCCACCCAATACTTTTTTCTTTGCACACTAGGTTTTTAGCGGTGTTGATTTGAGGCGGCCTGAATGCGATCCAGACTGCCTTCAAGCCAGCTTTTAAGTTCCACGACAAGCCGCGCGATGTCCTGGCCCAATTCGGTGAGTTCGTACTCAACGCGAAGCGGCATTTCGTCAAAGACCTCTCGGTGTACAAGCCCGTCCTCTTCCAGTTTCCGCAAAGTCTTGGTGAGCATCTTTTGGGACACGCCTTCGATCCGTCGGTGAAGGTCTCCAAACCGCATTCGTTTCTCTGACAATGCGGCCAAGGTCAGCATCGTCCACTTTTCAGCGAGGCGGGACAGTATCTCTCGCGTCGGACAGTCGGCAATGAACGCGTTTGGGTGGATTTGCTTCATACTTACCTCTGGGTACCTAATTGACGATGGTAACCTGATGTCCGATGTCAAGCACAGGGTCAACCTTACCGTGGAGCGTGTCGTGAAAATCGGAATCTTAGGCGGCGGAAACGTCGGTCAAAAACTGGCAGCCTTGGCGGAGAAAGCCGGGCATGAAGTGGTTGTGGGTCGGAGAAGCGGGCCCGTAACATTTCGAGATGCTGCGGAGGGCGGAGACATTATCATCTTGGCGGTACATTATGCTGTGGCTGAGGAGGTCCTTGCACCTCTATCGGAAGTCCTGAAACAAAAGATATTAATCGATGCGACCAACCCTCTGAACGACGATTGGTCCCCCTTGGTGTTGGACAACGGCATCTCGGCTGCTGAAGCTGTTGCCGGAATGGTACCAGACACAATCGTGGTCAAAGCCTTCAATACGATCTTCGCGGACGTAATGGAGCATGCCGAGCAAGGTTGGGACGGAAAGCCCGTTACGGCCTTTGTAGCAGGCGACCAGACCGATGCTGTGACAACCGTTGCTCAGATCGCATCAGATATGGGCTTAGATCCGGTTACGATATCAAAGCTCTCAGCAGCCCGATACTTGGAAGGGATAGCGCATCTCAATATCGAATTAGCTCTTGGGCAGGGTGGAGGAACGAATGCAGCGTTCTTCTATCACCGACGCTAATGCCGATCCGTCGCATTGAATTCGAGGTCGCAGGCGACACGGTTGTCGGCGATTTGCACCTGCCAAACGGAGAAGGTCCATTTTCTGCTGTGGTAACAGCCGGGCCAATGACTTCAGTCAAGGAACAGGTGACCGGCACCTATGCTGCTGCTTTGGCAGATCGAGGGTTTGCAGCACTTGCCATTGATCATCGACACTATGGTGAGAGCGGCGGTCAACCACGCCAATATGAATTCTATCCGCACAAGATAGAGGACCTAAAGGCATCCATCGATGCCTTGGCTGAACAGCCTGAGGTGAACAAAAGGCGGCTCGGAGCCGTAGGTATTTGCTTGGGGTCTGGATACCTCGCCCATGCAATCAAAGCCCGCTCTGATATCAGAGCATTCGTTGCCATCGCTGGATATTACCGGGACGTACCCGCGATGATGGCCGCAGACCCACAAGGTTTCCAAGATCGCGTTGAGCAAGGACGCAAAGCCCGCGAAGAATATGAAGCCACCGGAGAAACCATGATGATCCCAGCGGTGTCGTTGGAGCAAGACGCTGCGATGACTTTGCAATCGACATATGATTACTACGCGGACAGAGCCGCACATCCGAACTACACGAATGCCTTCGCTGTGATGTCGCGAGAGCACTTTTTGCAGTTTGATGTCCAAAACGCAGCACCTGAACTACGCTTGCCATTCCTGCAATTACACGGCCCAAATGCGTTGAACCCTGCGTGGGCAGACAAGTTCTTTAGGGCAGTTCCGGGCGAAAAGCAGCAGGCATCATTGGTTTCCAAGGGCCAAACGGACATCTACGATGATCCTGGCATAGTGGCGGATGCGACAGATCAGGCGGCCGATTTCTTGAGGTCTAGGTTGCAATAAAGGTGAGCGAAACGCAGTGAGTTTAATGGGTGATAATCTGATGCATAAAGTCCATGCGTCTTTAATGACAATTACCGAGATTGGCATGCTGCTCTATTGGGTTTTGGCATTTGCGCTGACGGTTGGCTTTGTCGAAATCGACCCAGAACTCATGTATTCGGATTACCAAAATCCGTTGATCGTGGCTTGGAACTGGTCGTTTCTTCCAATCGATCTGGCGTTCGCGGTCTGCGGTCTTTTCTCGCGATTTGGCAATGTAGATCGCACTTATTCCAGTACTCTTGGAATTGTCGGAGCGACGCTCATGGTCTGCGCTGGAACCATGGCGGTGTCATTCTGGTCGCTAACCGGGGATTTCGACTTTACATGGTGGGGTATCAATCTGTGGCTCATCATACTCGGAGTGTGGGCCCTATTGCGCAATAGCCGCAGCATGCCGATACAATCACTCTAGAAGCCTTCTCGGGTCACGCAAGCAATCGCCAAAAAAGAAATGTGTCTCTGGCAAAGTGGATGCGATTTTCGACTAAGCATGGGAGTCATCGGTATGGGTGCCTAACACCTGTTGGGCATTGTGCTTTGATGCAACATCGATTCCAGACCGTTGCTCAGGCTTTAACAAACTTTCCTTTCGCCCTATTGCGGCTCCGGCGTGATGCAATAGTTCGAAGGCTTCTCACCAAGATAGTGCTGTCCTCCGAGAGGGATGTTTGGTGGAACATCTGAGAGTGTCCCGAGATATGCGGACCATCGGGTTGAACCGGGGAAGTATCGATAGAAAAGGCTCGATCCGCATTTGGAACAGAAGCCTCGTTCGGCCCCTGAAGGTCCTTGGTACCAGATTAGTGTGTCTGCCGAGCTTGTAAGTTGCACGTCCGTTCCATCGATCCCTACGGGGGAGGCTCCGTGCCATCGCCGGCAATCTTCGCAATGGCAGACCTCAAACCTCGAAGGGCAAGGCACTGTGAACGTAATGCTGCCGCACAGGCAGCGGCCATTGAGCTTGGTCATTTTGGATTTTCTCTGGAAGATCATGGGCGTTCAACGATGTGGGCGGAGAGAACGACCGTTGTGGAAGCAATTTCCGGACCGAAGCTTTCGCCGATGCCAAAGTCACTTCGGTCGATTTCTCCGCTGACCTTTGCAATCAGGTCGCCCGCAGTTGGGTCGATGCGGATCGTCAAATCGATCTGATGTGCCTGACCAAGGAGGGTAAGCACGCCGGTTGCAAGATAGGTGTCTTCGCTCTGGTGACTGACGCTCTCACTGAAGAACTGCCCTGTCGGAAAGGCCGTCGCGTTCAGCCAGTCGGGTGAGGGCAATATGGATGCGACGAGTGCGTCCGACATCGCCACATCTGCGGTTGATACGACGACGGAGAAGCTCGAATTCTCCGGGTCTGCTGCGTCAAACTCGATCTCGGCGGTCCAAGTGTTGAAGGTGCCGGATATCAGCCGCTCGCCGGATTGCACCTCAAATCCCAGACGGCTCTCAGCGTAGTCAACGGTGAGGGGCTCGGCGTTGGCTTGATGGCTGATGCCGACCATGCAGGCGGCGGCAATGGTGAGTGCATGTTTCATGGGGAGGCCCTGGAAACTGGTCACCGACCCTCGGGACGAGAGCCGGTGACCGAGTTGGATTACATCTCGACGTAGGTGCCGCCGTAGACGTTCGCGAAGTTCTTGAAGTCTACTGCCAACGCCTGACCGACCGCAGCAGCGGCATTGCCGCCCATATCCTGGGCCTCGTGGAAGAAGATGCGGCTGACCACCAATGTGCCATCGTCGCCCTGGTCCTCTAGCGTCCAGACGACGAAGAAGTCGCGGATCGGAAGGGGAACCGTGCTCCGTTCGGGATCAAGATCATAGGCGATCATGCGGTTTTCTTCGACGGCATAGACACGCTCATAAGCTGTGCCAGCACCACCAACGAAATCGCAGCGACGGACCGAGCCCATGCCAAGCTGCCCTGGTGTCTCCGAGGCGGAATGGTCCCACACGAGTTCTTCGATCTGAAGCGACCAGTTGGCGTTGCCGCTATGCACCCACCCCCAAACTTCCTCGGGACTTTCGTCGAAATGGAGCACTTGGACGCCTTGCAGCGGAGCATTGATGAAGCCGCCAACATAGCCGGGCTCGTAGGCGTAATTGGTAATCGCCTCCATGCTGGTGAACCGGGGCTCGGACCCAAACATAGCTGTCTGGTCTGGCACAATGTTGGGCAACTCCTGTGCCGTGGCGGCGATGGCCATGGTGGCGGCAACCGCCGCGATAGCGAGTGATTTTGTGAAAGTGCGGATCATTTGGTTTCTCCTTTGTGGGTGGGTTCAAGCCATCGCTTGACGGGCCGCGACGGCTTTCTTGCTGCCATCGACCTTGAGTTTGCGGGGGTGCGGTTTGCCGGTTTCGGCATAGTGCTTGAGGTCTTCGATGGAGTCCTTGAGGGCCCCTCGGAACTGCATCTTCATCATCCATCCCATCAGCACGTTGAACGGGAAGGCGATGTCGGCATTGAGTTCCATCCGCACTTTGGTGCGGCCCGACCCGGCAGGGGTTAGGGTCCATGAGTTCACCAGGGATTTCACGAACCCAGGCATCTTGTCCCCAGTTGCCGAGTAGGCGACCCGATGGTTAACTGAGTCGTATTCCTCAATGGACTCCGTGAACGGTCCGAGGCTGGTTTGGCACACACGCCCAGCAGCCGGGGCTCCGGCGACTTTGGCTTCCCCGACGCGGGGGTGGGAAATGTAAACGGCAGAGGCCCAATCCCCGGCGTTTACATAGCCGGGCCCTAGAATCTCCCACACGCGATCAATCGGGGCATTGGCGGTGACTTCGAGAGCAAGCTTCATCGATCAGCCCACCACGTTCCCGCCCATCGCATAGCCGCCCTCGGCGGTCTCTTCGATGTGCACGTTAATGTACTGTTTGATGTCGCCTTTGCCGTCGGACTGGGCAACCTCATTGAGGCTATCCGTCAGCTTGGCCGCGATGTCGGCCTTGGCCTCTACGGACCAGGCAGATTTCGGGACGGTGACACGAATGGTTGGCATTGGAGTTCCTTTCTATTGGCTGGTGGTGCCAAGGTGAGTGGAACTGGCCGTGAAATAAATGCAGGATGTTGCAGGTTAAGCTGCACACATGCAGGATCAGATGTGGTAGGCCAACCTCATGAGACCAAGTGACAAATTAAATTGGGACGACCTAAAACTCGTCCTGGCCCTGGCCGAAACCGGCTATGTGAACCAAGCTGCTGAACGGCTTCGACTTGACCCGACAACGCTGCCCAGACGTATGCGGCGGATTGAAAAAACGCTCGGAGTAAAACTCATAGAGCGTGTCAAAGGCGGTGTTGTCTTGGCTCCTATCGCCGATGAGTTGGTCGAAGCGGCGAGGCAGGTCGAAGAGTCTGTGAACAGGGCCCTCGCAAAGGACGATATCGCCGACGAAGTGTCGGGCCTGGTTAAAGTCTCGGCCACCGATTTTATGCTGGAACTTGTCGCCCCTGAGTTCACCGAAACGATCCAAAGACATCCCAGCCTCCAATTGGATTTGCGACCGGGCAACACCTATCTCAGCATCGACAAACGAGAGACCGATGTCGCGATCCGCCTCGGCGGCTCCCCAAGCGAGGGCTTAGTCGGACGCCGATTGGCGGATGTTGAAACAGCGGTCTACGCGACCTCCGACTTTGCCTTGGGCGAAGATGGCTGCCCGTGGCTCTCCTGGAACTTCCCACGCGGGTTAGTCGCCAATGACGCATTCATCACCGAAATCGACCCCAAAGCCCAGGTGGTCATGAGGGTCGATAGCATGATCACTCAAGCCCGGTATGTCGGCGAAAGCATGGGGCTGGCACGATTGCCCACCGCCTATGTGGCATCGCGACCCGACCTTGCTCACCTCAAAGCACTCGCAGCGGCCCCCGCCGAAGAAGCCTGGGTCGTCACACACGAAGAACTCAGAAATGTGCCGAGGGTGGGAGTGGTGATGCAAGCGGTAGTTGGAGCATTCCAAAGGTTCACTTAGTCCGACGATCAAAGGCCCGCGTTGGCTGGTTTCAACCGGAGTCCTCAATTGCCGGGAATTCTCCTTCCAAGTAAGGAACTGTTCCCGCATCTTTAGATGGTGCTCGGAGCTTTGAGTGTGCCGAGTCTCAAAAGGGACATCTACATTGAGACCCACAAGACCATTCCTATCCTGTATCAATGGTGCAGCGTCCGCAGTCATGCGATATTGTCTCAATGCAACATGGTCCTTGTGATACTAATCGGTCCACCGTTGAAGTGCCTTGAGAGCGAGATCGGGATTTTTCCGTATCCGGATAACAGCCTGACGTGACACCCCAGTGGCACGGGCGATTGCACTGTCACCCATCTGCTTGCCAATCAAGTCAGCGATGGCGTCATAGGTCCGCCGATCATAGCTAGGTTTGCGTCCACGATATTTCGTGGCATCGTTCCTTGCGGCGTTGATACCGGCCTTCTGAGCGGCCTTAGTGACCTCGGCCTGTGATTGCGCAGTAGCGGCCATGAAGGCAATCACAGCGTCTCTGACGGCCTTCTGGATGGGGTCGCCGGTGCTGCCATCGAATGTCATGCCATTGATGACTGTTCGGATCGTAACACCCATCTCCATGAATTCGCGGATGACATTGGTTACATCCTCGTAGTTGCGACCCAGTCGGTCCACCCACCTCACAACAAGAACATCACCCGATCTCAGTTTGTCGAATAGCCGTTTACCCTGAGGTCTATCTCTTAGCTTTGTGGAAACACCTGAGGAGCCGGGATCGGCAATTACTTCATCAATCTCGAAGCCAGCCTGCTGGGCCTGTGTAAGTTGGTGATCATGCGTTTGCTCGACGGTGGATGTGCGGCAGTACAATATAGTCGCTATGGTGTTTCTCCTGTCCTTATGGGTGGTGTCCGTATGGTATCAGGTTCGTTGATGAAAATCGACCTATACGGACAACTGGTGGACAGGATGTGGCATGTCTGCTTGGGTATGCCCTAACGGACGGCTGTTCTGAACTGTCTTATGAAACTCTGGTCGTGGTGGCATTTTCGGAGAGCAAGGTTCTTTGGATCGTTTGCCGATTTATGCAACCTCTTGAACTCAAGAAACTATAATCGACTTTCATAAATGAGGGGCTGACAGGGTGAGCGATCACTGTGTCTTGGTCCGCCATCAACCCGATGGCCGCCTACATACTAGTTAAGGTTTTACACTCTGAGGCTCACATGATTCAAAAGACCATTTCCGATGAGATCACAGGCGGCTTGAAGATAGTGTATCGCCGAGTGAGTACAAAGAACCAAAGCGATAACGGTTATCGGGGTCAATTGAGGACGATCAAAGCTCGTGATCCGAACCTAACTCTGGCATCTGAACACGTCATTGATCTCAAGGAAAACATATCCGGTTACGCCACATCTGAGCAAAGAATGGCAGGTACACTGGGCAGGGGTCTACGTTTACTAAAGCGGAATCCAATTGCGGTTATGGTTGTCGCCAGTGTGTCCGTCGTCAGGGATTTTGGGACAGATTGCGGCGTGATCTGAGAGAGGG
>CAWUIP010000153.1:0-8110 GCA_963922415.1 uncultured Aliishimia sp.
AGGCACACATAGATGATACTGGCAAAGACCAGATACAAAATCACCAACCGCGCCAAAGCCACCATTGTCCTACCTCCGTATCGCGCCCCAGGGCCCAACGCGATCCACCAGATCGGCCTTGGGCGCGGGGTCTTCCATGTCGGGCTCGTGCCCGAAAAGTGCCTCGCGGGCACCGGCTTTATCAACCTGATACTCGCGCGCCAAATAGTCGGCGACATAGGTCTGCTTGGCCGCGGGCCAGCCCGCATAAGTCGCGTAGAAAAGCTCTTTGTGGCAGATGTAAAGCTGCCGCACATCCTTGGGGGCCAGTTCCGCCAAGAGGCGGTTGATCAGGTCCCGGTCCGGGTGGTCCGCCGCGCGCAGGGTGTAAAAATAGGCCGGGTGATCCGAGGTGATCTTTGGCCAGGTGCCGCCATCCTCCGCCCAGCGCACCAGGGCTGCGAGGCAGTGAAACTCCTCCGGCAACAGATGCGCATGCGCCCGCGCGAGCCGCCGCATCTCTGACCGCGAGCGCTGCGCCAAGTGGGCCCCCGTGTCCGCGACCGCATCGATCAAGATGAAATCCATCTTCTGCCGCAGGATCGCTGCCGCATCGACGCCGCGCGCCGTCACGATGGGCTCCACCAACCCGTTGTCATCCAGGAAGCGCGCGATCTTGTTGCGCTCGGCCAGGCCATAGACATGGTCAAAGGGCACATCGGCAAGCGTTGCCGGGTCGCCAGCGGTCACGATCCCCGGCTGCGCCACATCTTGAAAGAGGTAGAGCGGCCCGAAATGCGTCGTCCAGTAATTCGCCTGCGTGAAGGCCATCTGATCCAGCATCACGGGGTTGCGGCTCACATCGCCCGTCTGCGCGGCCAGGTCGATCATCTCGCCGATCAAGACGTCGTCAAACCACGCATCTTCCTCGCCCATGAACCGGTCGACCTTTTGCGCGAGTTGCCCTGCAAGCCGCACCGTGCCGCCGGTCGTGTCCGCCTCCACCCGGATCTGCCGCACATCGAAAAGCCGGGCTGGGTGGGACAGATCATACACCGAATTCACCAACTCCCCCGCCACCGCATCCCGCGCCGTAAGCGCAAAAAGCGCGCCTTCATTGGCCTCGATAAACTGCCGCAAAATCCCGCGCGAGGTCGAAAACTGCGCGTTCAAAAGGGGCGCGCGCTTCTGTTCGGTCGTCAGCAGGATGAACTGCCGGTTCACACCCTTGTGGTTGAGGTAAAGATCATCGCCCAGCGCGTGCCCGACCTCGGGCGAATACCCCGAGATGTCGATGTAAAAGTCCGCGAGATCCGTCCGCCGCCCCGTGAGGTGCTCCAGCGCGCGATTGTAACGCTCTACCAGCGCGGGCGAGGCCACATGGACCAAGTTGCCGTACATCAATCCCTTTTCGATCAGCGCGCGCATCCCCTACCCCCGCCCGGCCCGGTGATGCCGCCAGATTAGAATGGCCGACAGAACAAGCAGCGGCAGCATAAAGGCGCGGTAGGTGATCTGCAGATTGAACCCGATGTATGAGACAATTGAGCCGTTAAAGAGCAGCAAGCTCTCCTCCCACGAGGTGCCTTCAAACCCCATCGCCGTGTTGATCCCGGCTTGGAGGACGAACACCAACACAACAGCAGCAAAGAACACCCAAACGCCCCAGCGCAAAGGCATGAATAAGGCAAGAGCCGCGCTGACAAGGGTTGAAATTATCAAGACGATCATTCGGTCAGGCTCCTGTTTTTTGAACGACGCGGAAAGAGACGGCCTTCCGTCCAAGAAAACCATCCACAGACGAGCAGCAGGAGTGGCCCCCAAATGACGCTTGTCCAAATGGTCGTTCCAACAAGGCCGAAGATTTCCGCCTCCTCCGCGTTGTCAATATCCAAGAGCAAAACAAGAGAAAGACCCGCACTCATAAAAGCGAACATTCCGCAGAAAATGAGCATAAGCAAAAACGAAAACCACGCCCAGTAACGCGTCGGCCACCAGAGCCATGCCATGAAGACGGCTATACCTGCTGCAATCGCGGAGGATACCAAAAGTGCCGACATCATGTCGGTGTCTTCGATGTGCGGAGCGCCGATCGACCGCACAGGTAACCGATAAACAAGCCGGCCACCCAAGAGAAGCTCGCGACATAGAACGGCCAACTTCCGTAAACCGATCCACATATCTTGGAAAACGATCCTGCCACAACCATTACGTACCAAAGACCTAACAGGATAAACCCCACTGGCACGAACATCAGTCCATATCCGATGATATCTACAACCGACTCAGTGTTAACATTCTTGAGCACAAAGTACGTAAAACCAGAAACAAGCCGCACTGAGAGAATGGAAAACCCGGAAAACAAAACGACATAACTCCAACAATGATGCAGCTCGGGCCACCCCCAGTAGAAGATAATGGCGCAGGCAAACCAAAGCGCGAGCAAGGAATTGAGAAGGAGAAAAGTCTTGCGCATCACGGCACGACCAAATTGCATTGGACTTTGGCAGAAAACACTCCTGGCAAGATGACCAAATTCAAAGCATGACCGGCACGAGGGACTGCTTTCTGACCCATCTCAACCTCGCACACATGCCACGGCCGATCCACGCGTGGCCTGCCCCTGAAGGCAGCGACCCGCCATTGTTTTGTTTTCACCTTATCCATCCTTCCGCCCCAAATACCGCCGCTTCGCCTCTTCGGACCGCCCCATATCCCGCACCATCGCGTCAATCGCGACCTCGTCGGACTTATCGGCATAGCGGAACTCACTATCGGCGTAGCGGTTGATCTCTTGGATCACCATCTCCACCGTGATCGGCTGGCGCAACTCTTCGATCATGCTCTTTTTCACGTTATAGGGCTGGAACAGGAACAGATCGGGCTCCTCCATCCATTCATCGGGCAGTTCGAAGTCCATCGCGCGCACCTTCACCGCATCGGTGATGTTCTTGATCGCCCGCCCTGTGAACCGTTCATCCGCTTCCTGGATGCCCTTTAGGTAACTCCCCAGTTTCGCAATCGTGTCGAGCGCGCCCAGATCCGCCGAGACCCGTTCATAGACGCGCATCAACCCCTCTTCCTGCGGACGCGCGTGACTTTCGAACGAGGCCGCGACGGCGGTCTGGATCGCCTGCGCCTCGAAGAGGTCATGGGCGCCCAGCGGGATGTCGTGGTTCTTGCCCATCAAAAGCGCGAGGATATCGATGTAATCTTCCCGCGTTTGCGGCCCATCCACCAAAAACCGCGCCCCAGCCCGCTGGCGCAGGGCGTCGTCCACATTCTCGGGGTAGTTCGAAAACATCCCAAAGGTGCAATTGCCCCGCACGACCGTATTGGCGCCTGCAAAGCTCTCCATCAGCACAGCTGTGATCTCCAACTGCCCTGCACTCGACTGCCGGTCGCCCCGCTTGCCCGCCAACTGGTCGATATCGTCTATGGTACCAAAGCCGATCACGCCGGGGTCAATCACGTTCTGGATGAAGGCTTTGGCATTTTGGCCAGACTTGCCCTGATAGCTGTCGATATTGTCCGTCGACAGGTTCTGATAGCGGAAAGGGTAGCCTGCGATGGTGCAGTAATCGTTGATCATCCCCGCCATCATCTGGATCAGGGTCGTCTTACCCGTCCCGGGCTTGCCATCGCCCATAAAGGTGAAGATGAACCCGCCCAGATCGACAAACGGGTTGAGCCGCCGGTCAAAGTCATAGGCCATGATCATCTTCGCCAGCCGCATCGCCTGATACTTGGCAATATGGTTGCCCACGACCTCGTTCGGCTTCTTAAAGGTCATGGTCAGCGAGGAGCTTTTGGCCTTCGTCGCCGGCGCAAACCCCGCAATGGGCAAGTCATCCGCCGCCACCCGCCAGGCGGACTGCGTGAACGCCTCCAGCCGTGGCGCGGTTTGCGCACGCTGCGCAACCGCCTCCATCACTGTTTCAGCAAAGGCCGCGACGACGGCGACAAGCTGCGCATCCTCCGGCGCATGCGCCTCAATCTTTTGATCCAACTCCCACAAACATCCATGGAGCGCGGTTTGCCCGTTATCGGTCAAGAACTCCTCAAACCCGCCCACCTCAACGGTTACCTCCGACTGGTGCGGCGCGATCAGGTAGGCGGTCGCATTCGCAAACACATGCAAACTCACCATCGCCTCGCCTGCCAACAGTTCCGCAAACTCCGCCTTGCGGTTCGCGGGCAAACGGCTGTCCAGATTGGACCGCTTGAGATCGGAGAGCCCCGACATATCCGCATAAGCCTCCGCCACCGCCTGCGCGATCGACAAAGCACGGCGCAGCACGTTCAGAACCGTCGCCTGCAGCGGGGACACCAACGGATCCTCCGCATCCGCCCCTTCAATCCGCGCCATCAAAGCAACGGCCCCCGCCGGGACAGAGCGCCGCGTCACCAGCCCCGGCGTCGTGGTGCGAAACCGCCGCCGCGTACCAAGGCCCGACGACCGCTCCAGCCTGGGCGCCTCAACCGCCTTGCCAATCCGCGGCGCATGATCAAACCCCTGCAAAAGCGCCAACGCCATGGGGTAATGCTTGGTGATCTCCTCCTCACGGAGTTCCAGCTGATCGCCGGTCAAGCTCATGTTTCAGCCTTTCTTTTCATTGGTTTTCCGGCTCTCACCCTGAGCCATCGCAACACGAGTTGAGCGCCCAAATACAATGCAGCAAAGGGAAGGAACAAAACCGCTTGCAAAATCTTTGGGGATGTCATCCCAAGCGGTTCGTAGAACACAATAATCAAAACAAGCGGACTTAGGATAACGGCTAGGACGCGCAGGTCTCTGTTGTCCCGATGTCGAAGGAACGCCGCCAAACTCATCTGCCCAAATTCCCCTCTTCATTTTTCTTCAAATACTCAATAGCGCAGCACCCGGCCCGCGCCGCTCACTACGAATTTACGCACCGCGCCAAAGCCGGGCGGATCCCGCTCGGCCAGGACTTGGAACGGGCGCTGTGGCAGGATCACCGACCGCGCGATGCGCGTGGTGCCCGTCTCGGCCCCGCGCCCTGCGAAGGGATCCAATGCAAACACCTCCCGCTCAACGGAAGAAAACCAACCCGACCGCTCTTCGACCACACGTTCGGACTGCAAATCCTCTTCCGTCCACACCAGCGCCCAGTCTTGGCCCTCGGGCGCGCGGGCCTGCTCCATCACCTGGCCAAGCGGCCCGGTCTGCGCGGTGAAAGCGGTCGAGTACATCGGCCCCACGTGGAAGCGGCGCAGCCGCTTTGGGTGCAGGTCGTCAAAATCCTCGTCAAAGCCCTTGGCAATCGTCACCAGCTTCAACGCCCCCACGGCTTGCGCCATCAGATGCGCCTGCACCGCAGGCCAGCGGCGCGGGTCCTTGGGCAGGGCCGTGCGCCCGGAATCCTCGCATTCCATCAGGTAGATCACCGGCAAGTTCAGCCCGCTGTCCCACACCGCCCAATGGATCAGAAACAGCCGCCGGTCCGGGCCCAGATCGATCTGCCACCGCGCCTGCGGGTCATTCTGCGCCCAAAAGAGCTGGCCCTTGCCAAGCTCCTCGTAGTAAAGCCGCTGGCTGAGCCCAAATTGCAGCTTTGTCGGCACCTGGCGCTCCCCGATGATCGTATCGACCATCTGGCGCTTGAACTCCGCCACTGTCGGCGCGCCGCGCAAATGATTTTCGGCCTG
Organism: uncultured Aliishimia sp.; assembly: GCA_963922415.1. GTDB lineage: Bacteria > Pseudomonadota > Alphaproteobacteria > Rhodobacterales > Rhodobacteraceae > Aliishimia. The sequence goes on from CAWUIP010000153.1 coordinate 5,650, forward strand.
CAACGCGTCATTGCCCAAGGTCAGGATCTCGGAATGGGTCGGAAAGCCGCTTTCGGTCCGGTCTATGGTGAGCGAGCCGAAAAACCGCCCCGTATCCCGCCCGACCAGCAGGTATTTGTAACTCAGCGCCCGGAAGGTGAACGTAAGTTGCGCGAAATAGCGCGCGATCACCCGGATCTCATCCCGGCTGAGGTCGCCTTCGCTCTCCATCAACCCCGCAACCCGCCCCATATGCGAGATTATGGTCTCGAACTTCCGAAAATACCGGCGCGAGGCAAAAAGGTCCGTCAGACCAGAGGCGTTGTCTGGATAAGTGGTCAAGTGCGGGCTCCAAACAAACGTCGCATTGCGCGCGGCATCCAACTCAGACTGTCTTCGTAATTCTGCCTCACCAGTCTACTTGCGCGATAAATTGAAAACGACCCAGATCTTTGCATAAACACCCCGACTTCAGACACAATCTGGAAGTAAGAACCAAAGGCGAAGGGAGCGAAGGCCAAAAGCGCAATCAGACTCGGAAGGCCCATGACCATAATTGATAACCGAAAAGCCTCAGTGGGCGAGTACACGAGTGACAGACCACCCCAGACTGAGAAGAACAACAAAATCACCGGTGCCATGAAACGTAGATAAAAGAAGCCAATCAGTGCCATTCCCCAAAAAACTGCAATCATCTCGGATAAGAAAGGTCCGTCAGACCAGAGGTGTCTTCAAATTGATTGGTCATTCGGTTCGACCCTCAACTTTAGGCAACAACCCTGGGAAGAAGTAGTTGAATAAAAACCTATTTTTGACCCTGACGTCTTTGCGACCTGCGCGGTTGCTTTTTTCGATCAAGCCCGCAAACACGCGGCGCCCAAACAAACCGAAGTGGCCGCACAACACTTTGTTGAGAAAGGGCAAACACAGCCCCCACAGGACCAACAACACTGTTTCTAGCTTGCTTCGTGTCCAGTCGATGCCGTCGAACAATGCTGTTACTCGACCCCGGTCTACGAGTTCATAGAAGGCGAACACAACCAAAATGCCGGCCATCCAAAAGCCCGCGTTGGCAAACCGTTGTCTTGTTAATGCGCGTGCGTCTTCTTCACTCATTTTCAAACTCAGGTGGTAATTCCTGGCAGCGCTGCGGGACGATCAAACGTCAAGAAAGCAAGTCACGCGCCGCCGTCTTTCTTTTTGCGGGTCAGCAGGATCAAACCGCCAAAGCCAGCCGCGAGACCCAGAATGTTCACCCAAACCGGGGCCGACACAATGAAGGTCGCCACAAGGCACAGGATGGACACGGCGATCGCCGCGAGGCCAATTTTTTGTTGAGTGTTCATATCTTAACCCCACCAAAGTTCCGCACTAGGCGCTCAGCCGCCATAGGCATTGCTGTCGTGCTTTTTCACGATCTCTTCAAAGCGGCGCGCGAACCGTTCATCCGCCTTCGCCTTGGCCTCTAGCACGTCGCGCGCAAAGACCATCTGGTCTTCATGCGCCTCTAGCATATCGGCCATTTTCTGATTGGTCGCAGCGCCAATCCCGGCCATGGCCGATTGTGCCTCTTGGTCGGTCTTCACGCCGATCTCGTTTATGCGGTGCGCCACATCTTGCTGCTGCGCGGTCTTCAACGACTTCGTCAGCGCATCATAAAGCACCACGCGCTGCTTGGTGTCCGTCTGCAGCTTGTTGATCAGCACCATCTGCGTCGCGGCTTGGTTTTGCAGACTGTCGACCCAGGTTTTGCCCTTCTCGATATAGCGTTCCAGCGTTTGCGACTGCGCAAGCTTGACCTGCTCTTGCTGCACCAATTCATTATACTTGGTGTTCAGATCGGCCAATTCCGTCTCAAGCGCTGTCCGCTTGGCGGCATCGGTTTCGGACGCAATCGCATTTTCCAACTTGATCATGTCGGGGTCCATCCCGGCGATTTGCGACTTCAGGTCCTCGAGTTCTTTCACCGTGGCTTCGCGGTCGTCCAGCGTTTCGGTCAGATTGCCCTCAACCTTGACCTTCTCGCTTTCCAGAACCTCCAACTGGCCCTGCAAAAGCTGCACGATCACGTCGGACTTCGCGATGAGATCCTGCAACTTGTCATCGATCGACGCTGTGCGGATCCGCTCTGCCCGCATATTCTCGGCCTTCGCACGAGCAAAGATGCCCACAAAACTCTCCCAGCCGGTTTTCGAGCGCATCTCGTCGAAATCCTTGGAAAAGGCAGAGGTTACGTCATCGAGCCCCATGATCAGCTCAGCGATGTTGGCGTTCATGACATCGGTATGGGCGTGGATGTCGTCCAGCGTGGCATTTTCGATATCCAATGCGACATCGGTGCCCTCTTTCATTTTGTCCCGCGCGACGTCGATGCGCGATGTCAATTCGGCGATCTTGGCCTGCGCCTCTTTCACTTGCGCCTGCGACTCCCGCACTTGGCTGTCAAAATCCGCCATGAAACCTGTCCCTTTCCAATTGCTTA
>CAWUIP010000154.1:0-8066 GCA_963922415.1 uncultured Aliishimia sp.
TCTCGCGCAGCAGGATCACAATGGGGTAAAGCATGGTTTGGTAAGGGATAAAGGCACCGATGATGAGGATCGTGAAAAACACCTCGGATCCACGAAACCTCCAGCGCGCCAGCGCATATCCGTTCACGCTTGCCACTGCGATCGATAGTGCGACCGAAGGCACAAGGATTTGAACGGAGTTCCAAAAGCCACGCGATAATCCATCGCAATTTATGCCGGTGCAGGCCTCTGCCCAGGCCTTCACCCATGGCTGGAACGTGATGTCGAGGGGTGGCGAAAAGATGTTCCCGGTTCGGATCTCGGGCATACCCTTAAGCGAGGTCACCACCATCACGTAAAGCGGCAAGAGGTAGTAGACCGAGACGACAATCAACGTGCCGTAAAGCATGATGTTGGTGCGGCTAAAGGTGCGTTTCGGCTTTGAGCCGCGGGGGCCGTCCAGGATGCGGGGCGCTGCTTCAACCACGTTTGCGCCCTCCGAATTCCAGGTAGGCCCACGGGATCAAAATGATCACAACCGAGAGCAACATCATTGTCGACGCCGCGAACCCTTGCCCGAGGTTTTGTGCGCGGAACATGTAATTGATCACATATTTGGCCGGCACCTCAGAGGCGATGCCCGGTCCGCCATTGGTTTGCGCCACCACAAGGTCGTATAGCTTAATAATACCTGACGCGATCAAAACCAGCGATGTCACAAAGACCGGGCGCATCATCGGGATGATCACACGCACATAGGTTTTAACAGTGCCAATCCCGTCGACGCGCGCGGCCTTCCAGATATCTTCATCAATGCCACGCAGACCGGCGAGCATGATCACCATGATCAGCCCCGTCCCCTGCCAAAGACCGGCAATCAGAATGCCATAGATCACAATGTCAGGGTCATTGAGAGGGTTGAACGTAAAGCTCTCCCATCCCCAACCGCGCACAACGCTTTGAATGCCCAGGTCCGGGTTGAGGATCCATTGCCATGCGAGGCCGGTCACCACAAAGCTCAACGCGAAGGGATAGAGGAAAATAGTGCGGAAGATATTCTCGCCCCGGATTTTGCGGTCCAGTAAGGCAGCGAGTGTAAAGCCGATGACCAGTGTGAAAATCAGCGAGAAGACGCCATAGATCATCAGGTTTTCGATTGAGATCAGCCAGCGCCGCGTGCTCCAAAGGCGTTCGTACTGATCAAAGCCCACAAAGTTCAGCTTGGGCAGCAGTTTAGAGCCGGTGAAGGAATGGACCACTGTCCAAGTCGTTCCGCCCACAAACACCACCAGGGCGGTGATGATCATCGGAATCGACGCGATTTTGGCACTGAGATTGCGAAAAAGACGCGTCGGGCGCTTAGCCGTCCGCGACGGTTGCACATCTGCCATGGGCTCACCTCACCTTTTGTGAAAGTGCACCCGCCTGCCGACACGCGACATGGCGGGTGCTTGGGAGGGGTTAGTCCGCAGACGCGATGATGTCTGCGTACCGCGCCTGAGCGTCGGCTGGTGCCAGGTCAGACGACCAGAACTCCGCCATCAGATCCTCGATCTGCGTTTGCGTGTCTGCCGACAGAGACTGATCGCCCGATGGCAGAACGCCACCGTTTGCAAGGATCTCTAAGCCCTTCTGCATACAGCCGTTCGCCGAGGACATGTCGATGTCACCCCGCACTGGCAGCGAGCCTTTCTTGAGGTTGAAGGCGACTTGTACTTCGGGCGAGATCAAGAGTGCAGCCAGCTCTTTCTGTGCGGCTGTGATTTCTGGATCGTCGTTGGCTGGGAAGTAGAAAGCGTCACCGCCGGTATCGAGAACAGCGTTGGCGCCGAGACCTGGCAGGCACGAGTAGTCTTGGCCTTCGACTTGGCCCGCCACAGAGAATTCACCCTGTGCCCAGTCACCCATCATTTGGCCGCCAGCTTTGCCGGTGATGACCATGTTGGTCGCGAGGTTCCAGTCTTGAACATTGGAACCGCGTGCGAATTCGCGCGCACTTGCTGCCGCATCAAAGACTGCCGCCATGCCGTCGCCGCCCGCAGCGTCTGCGTTCTTATCAACGAGAACAGAACGCCACAGGTCCAGCCCGCCAACGGCCAGCATCAGGTTGCCGAAGGCGATGTTTTGCTGCCAGCCTTGTTGCCCCATGGCCAACGGCTGAATGCCAGCGTCGCGCAAGGCTGGCGCCGATGCTGCAAAATCTGCCCAGTTGCCAGGCACATCCAACCCGGCCTTCTCATAGGCGTCGTGGCTTAGCCAAAGCCATTGTGCCGAATGGATGTTCACAGGCACGCAATAGATCCGACCATCCAACGTGCAACTGTCGAGAAGCGATGATGGGTTGACCAAGTCTTTCCAACCGCCCGCCTCGGCGACATCGGTCAGGTCAAGCATCAGCCCCGCCTCGATCAACTCTTCCGCCTGACGGCCATGATTTAGCTGTGTTGCCCCCATAGGATCGCCGCCCAGGATGCGGCTGATGATGATTGGACGGGCCGTCCCGCCGGACCCCGCGATCGCGCCATCGACCCAATTATGGTCGGTCATTTCGGTGAACGCTTTGGCAAACTCGGAAACGGCGGCGGCTTCACCACCGGATGTCCACCAATGCGTGACTTCAAGATCGACAGCGTGCGCGGCCAGCGGCGCCATAAGCGCAACGGAACCACTCAAAGCGGCTAAAGTTTTTCTCATTTATTCCTCCCAGAACACGGCCCGTGCGGGCCATTTTGAAAACGATTACAGTCCAAGCAACTTTCAGCGAGCTCAATTTCTGCAACCGTCAAATACAAAAAAGCGAATTTGGATTGAGCCTGTCAAGAACTTTGTGTAATCGTTTTCAAATGACGGAGGCGAACGTTAAGAAACCAGCTACTATTCAAGATGTTGCGCGGTGTGCGAATGTCTCAGTTGCAACAGTTTCGCGAACATTGAGCGCGCCAGACTCGGTCTCGGAGACGCGGAGAGATGCAGTTCTGCGCGCGATTGAGTCAACTGGATACCGTGTTAACCGTGCAGCGCAAAGCTTGCGCACACAACGGTCCAACACAGTTTTGGTGCTTTTGCCTTCGCTTGCAAATCCGTTCTTCAGTCATGTGCTCAAGGGAATTGCAGATGGTTTGTCCGCCTCCAAGCAAGCGCTGTTGGTTGCGGAAACAGGGCAGATGTTCAGCGCGGGCGACGACCTTTTGACCTATTTGGAAGATCAGCGTGCCGACGGTGCGATTGTTCTGGACGGCGCGTTGCCGACGGCTTCGCTGCAACGGTTGAAGCAATCGCGCCTCGCGTCAAATGTCGTCTTCGCCTGTGAATGGCCCGCGCGTGGTGGTGTTCCATCCGTTCGCAGTGCCAATGAGCACGGCGCGGTTTTGGCCGTTCGACATCTCCATGCGCTTGGCCATCGCAACATTGTGCATGTCACGGGGCCAATTGGAAATGTGCTGACAGATACGCGCAGCGAAGGCTACCGTTTGGCCTGTAACGAACTCGGTCTGCGGGCGACGTTTTTCCAAGGAGATTTTTCGCTGCAGGGCGGTGTTGAAGCTGCGGCACAGATCGTGAAACTGGAGCCGCGGCCGACGGCCGTGTTCTGTGCGTCTGACGTGACCGCGTTTGGTTTGATCTCGGGACTAACCCGCTTTGGGATATCTGTGCCAAATGACGTCTCGGTCGTTGGATTTGACGACATTGAGTACAGCGAACATTTCGTACCGCCGCTCACAACTGTGCGCCAAGACCGGGTGACGCTGGGCAAAGCCGCCGCGCGCTTGCTGCTGGAAAACAGCAAAGGTCAAGTTTTAGGCCTAGAGGAACGCGTTCAAGAAGTTCCGGTCGAACTCGTGTTGCGCAAGAGCACAGCGCCGCTTGGCGCTTGAAGCAACGCGCCCTCTCACACATGCATGTGTTTGGTATTACGGGGCGGCCCGCGTTGGTGAGATCCCTTGAGACGCCAAGTCTTCCAGGCAATCTTGCAGAATTGTGAGCAGCTCTGCGTCGGTGGAGGCGTGTTTACCTGTCGGGACAAGGAGCGTGGATTTCGAGGTGTCAAGTTGGCTGCAGACCATGAACGCCCAGTAATAGTGTTCTTCACATCCCAACGCGACGGATTGCCGAAGCGCCTCCGGTAAGACGTCTTCACGCAGTTCAGAAACACTTTTGAACGGGTCGTCTGGCAAGTTGCGATCTCGCCACTGACGAATGCGGTCTGTCACCGCCAGGTTTTGACACCGATCATCAAGGCTGACGGCTGGATTGATTAACACCTGATCGAACAGCCCGGAACTCTCATCAGCCAACGCAGGACACGCCAGTAGTGCGCACACAGCAGCCCGTATCAGTGCCATATTCACGGGTCCCAGGACCGGTGCATTATTGCCTGGCCTGTCCCGGCGCACGACACGACAATGCATGCAGCTAGCCGAGCGCGTACCCTGCCCCACGCACGGTCCGAACCGGGTCCTCGCCGCCGTGTTGCGTCAACGCTTTACGCAGGCGTCCGATATGGACGTCAACCGTGCGGGTATCGACATAGATGTCGCGCCCCCAAACCCGATCCAGAAGCTGCTCACGGCTCCACACGCGCCCGGGCTTTTCCATGAACGTGCTCAGAAGCCGGAACTCCGTCGGGCCAAGTTTCAAAGCCGCTCCCGAGCGGCTCACCTTGTGGCTTTCGGCATCCAATATGATGTCCGCAAACTCCAGGCGTTGACCAACGGTCGATGGACGCACGCGGCGCAGCTGCGACCGAACGCGCGCCATGAGTTCGATGACCGAATAAGGTTTGATCACGTAATCATCTGCGCCGGTCTCTAACCCGCGCACGCGGTCCACTTCCTCGGAGCGCGCCGAAAGCATAATGACGGGGATGCCGCGCGTTTCTGACTTCATCTTCAGGCGTCGACACACTTCAATGCCGCTCAGGTTCGGCATCATCCAGTCCAGCACAATGATGTCGGGCATATCCTCTTCAACCAGGATAAGCGCCTCTTCACCATTCTCAGCACGGCTCACGTTAAACCCTTCAGCTTCCAAGTTGTAAGCCAGAACTTCGCGCTGTGCTGGTTCGTCTTCGACCACGAGAACACGGGGTTGCTGGGCCGTCATCGTCTTATTCCTCCAGGACTGTTGTCGAGGTCAGGTCAGCCTTCGGCCGTCCTTCCTCAGGCACCTCTCCGGTCACCAGATACACAACTTGCTCTGCGATAGAGGTCACGTGATCCCCCATGCGTTCGATGTTCTTGGCGATGAAATGAAGGTGCATGCACGCAGAGATTTGGCGCGCATCTTCCATCATGAATGTCAAAAACTCGCGGAAGAGCGCGTTGTACATCTGATCAACATCGCGGTCCCGCTCAATAACGTCCAGGGCGAGTTCGTGGTCACGCTGGATGTAGGCGTCCAGCGCATCTTTCAGCATAAGTTCGACAGCCTTGGCCATGCGGCGCAGACTGCCCGCGCTGTCGTTCACAGGCGGCATGGTTGTCAAAACGCTGGTTCGTTTAGAGATGTTCTTGGAGTAATCGCCAATGCGTTCCAGATTTGCGCTGATCTTAATCACGCTGAGAACGACGCGCAAATCCACGGCGGTTGGCGCACGCAGCGCGATGACGCGCGCGGCTTCTTCGTTGATAAGTTCTTCAAGCCCATCGATTGCCTTGTCACCCGCTCGCACCTTTTGCGCCAACTCTTCGTCGCGCGTTTCTAAGGAACTGGCTGCATTTGTGATCGCGGCTTCGACCAGGCCGCCCATCTTCATGATCTGGGCTTGGATGGCTTCGAGGTCTCGGTCAAAAGCCGAGGCAATATGTTGATCGTGCATCTGTGTCGACCTCTTAACCAATACGTCCGGTGATGTAGCTTTCCGTGCGCGGATCGGTCGGATTGGTGAAGATCTGCCCCGTTTCGCCAAACTCCACCAGATTTCCTAAGTGGAAAAAGGCGGTGCGTTGGCTGACGCGGGCGGCCTGCTGCATGGAGTGTGTAACGATCACAACGGAATAACTCTCACGCAACTCGTCAATCAATTCTTCCACTTGGCTGGTTGCAATTGGGTCAAGCGCCGAACACGGCTCGTCCATCAACAACACTTCAGGCTCCGTCGCAACGGCGCGCGCGATGCACAAACGCTGCTGTTGACCGCCAGAAAGCCCCGTACCGGGCGCGTCGAGACGATCTTTGACCTCGTCCCAAATCGCGCCACGGCGCAAAGACTTTTCGACGATCTCGTCCATCTCAGCCTTGTTTTTTGCGAGCCCGTGGATCTTGGGCCCGTAAGCCACGTTGTCGTAAATCGACTTGGGAAACGGGTTCGGCTTTTGGAAGACCATGCCGACCTTGGCACGCAACTGGACCGGATCCACTTGCTTGTCATAGATGTCTTCACCATCAATCAGAATGTCGCCCTCGACACGGCAAACATCAATCGTGTCGTTCATCCGATTGAGACAGCGCAGGAATGTCGACTTGCCGCATCCTGACGGACCAATAAAGGCCGTCACTGTTTTGTCCGAAATATCGACATCCACGTCTTTGATCGCATGGGTGTCACCGTAATAGACCTGCACTTTACGGGCTGCAATTTTAACGTCGCTCTGGTCCACATCTCTCTCCACTACACGCATGTCGTTCATGGGGTCTCTCCTTACCAGCGGCGCTCAAAGCGACGGCGCAAAATGACGGCCAACGTGTTCATCGTGACCAGGAAAATTAGCAGGATGATGATGCCACCCCAGGCGCGTTCGTAAAAGGCCGGATCTGCGCGCGTGGACCACTGATAGATCTGCGCGGGCATCGCCGTATTCGGACCGCCAAAAAAGTCACCAATGCTCTCCGGTGCGGCCGCGCCCTGGGCCAGCACCAAGCCAACCAGCAGAAGCGGCGCACTTTCTCCCAAAGCCTGTGCCAAGCCGATGATCGACCCTGTCAGAATACCGGGTGCAGCAAGCGGCAAAACATGGTGAAAGACTGTCTGCATTTTCGAGGCGCCAACGCCCAAGGCTGCATCGCGAATGGACTGCGGAACGGCCTTCAGGGATGCACGGGTCGAGATGATGATCGTCGGCAAGGTCATCAGCGCCAGAACCAGCCCCCCGACAAAGGCAGAGTTGTTTTTCAGCCAGTCATTGCCCGAAATCGGACCCATGTAGTTGATGAAAACGGCGAGCCCCAAAATTCCGAACACAATCGACGGCACCGCAGCGAGGTTCGAGATATTCACCTCGATCAGGTCGGTGATCCGGTTCTTGGGTGCGAACTCCTCCAAGAAGATCGAGGCCGCAACACCGATTGAGATTGAAACAACCGCCACAACAATCATCATCGCAGCCGAGCCGAGGATGGCAGGGCCGTAGCCTGCCGCTTCGGGACTTGATTCAGATGCGTCGTTGCCAGTGATGAAGGCAAGGTTGAAGCCTTTGGCGATCACGCCAGCCTCGCGCATTTGATCAACCAGGTCGAGTTGCGCCACAGAAACATTCTTCGACCGTTCAGCAATGTCCCGGTCCACGCGACCTTTGAAATACCCGTCGATGAAGGACTGCGCGAGAAAATCGAACTCGACCGTTGTGCCAATAGAGTCTGGGTTTTCTTGCACATAACGGCGCAGTTCTGCTGGCGCACGGCCCGAAACGATACCGATCAGCTCTTTGTCGTCCATCTCGACCGTGAGGCCTTTACGCTCAAGCTCTGCCTTGAGGTTCTTGGCGATAATGTCGCGATAGGCGCGTGTCTTCAAAAGGCCTTTTTCCGCCTTATCAATCTCTTCCGCGACGATGGGCACCTGAACATTGAGCCGGGTCTGGAAAAACGCGTTCCATCCAGAGCCGACGATGGTCCAGACCAAGAAAATCAGCATCACAAGGCCGATGCAAATCGCGATCAGGCCGTATGCCTGAAACCGCTTCTCGGCTGCTTGCCGCTTCTTGACCGAAGGGCTTTCAGCAATGATCGAGCTATGTCTGGAGGCCCCTGTTGCGGGGGTTGGAGCTGCGGCGTCGGTCATACGTATTGCTCCTGGTATTTGCGCACAATGTAAAGCGCGTAGACGTTCAACAACAAAGTGAGACAGAAGAGTGTGAGCCCAAGGGCAA
>CAWUIP010000155.1:0-8046 GCA_963922415.1 uncultured Aliishimia sp.
TCATAGATCAGCTGCGCCAAGTCTTCGATCGAGTAGATATCGTGATGCGGCGGGGGCGAGATTAGCGTCACGCCCTTGGTCGAATGCCGCAGCCGCGCGATCAGATCGGTGACCTTCATCCCAGGAAGCTGCCCACCTTCGCCGGGCTTGGCGCCTTGCGCGACCTTAATCTCAAGCTCTTCGCATTGGTTCAGGTACTCGGCGGTGACGCCAAACCGGCCCGACGCGACCTGCTTGATCTTGGCGGACGGGTTGTCGCCATTGGGCTCTGGGTGGAAATGCGCGGGATCTTCGCCGCCTTCGCCGCTGTCGGACTTCGCACCGATCCGGTTCATCGCCACGTTCAGAGTTTTGTGCGCCTCAGGGCTCAGCGCGCCCAGCGACATGCCCGGCGTGACAAAGCGCTTGCGGATCGAGGTGATGCTTTCCACCTCTTCCAACGGCACCGGCGCGCCCAGTGGCTTCATATCCATCAAATCGCGCAAGTGGATCGGCGGATTGGCCCGCATCTTGTTCGAAAACTGCTGCCACAGTTGGTAAGACGCCTTGTTGCACGCCATTTGCAGCATGTGCATCGACGTCGCTTCCCAAGCATGGGTCTCGCCGGTTTTGCGCGCTTTATAGAAGCCGCCGATGGGCAGAACGTCTGTGCCGCTGGCCCAGCCTTTGGCGTGCACTTCTTCGGCCTTGGCTTGCAGGCCGCTGATGCCGATGCCGGAAATCCGGCTGAGCATGCCGGGGAAGTATTCCGAGCACATCGCGCGGCTTAGGCCCACCGCCTCGAAGTTGAGGCCGCCGCGGTAGGAGGACACAACGCTGATCCCCATCTTGGCCATGATCTTCAACAGGCCTTGGTCAATCGCATTGCGATACCGCGCCATCGCTTCGGTCAGCGTGCCCTCGATCAGGCCCCGATTGATCCGGTCGGCGATGGAGTCTTCTGCTAGGTACGCGTTCACAACTGTCGCACCGCAGCCGATGAGGACCGCGAAGTAATGCGGGTCGATACATTCCGCCGACCGAACGTTGAGCGAGCAGAAGGTGCGCAGGCCCTTCCGCGTCAGGTGGCTGTGGACGGCAGAGGTTGCCAGGATCATCGGCATCGCGACCTTCTTGCCGTCGGACAGGTGATCGCTCAGCACGATATGCCCCGCACCGGAGGCCACAGCCTCTTCCGCCTCTTGCCGGATCCGTTCCAGGCTCGCGCCCAGCGCAAATTCGCCGGGGACAAAGGTACAGTCGATCTCGACGAGGTCGGCGTTGAAGTGCTCGACGACCTTGTCCCACTGCGCGTTGCCCACGAAGGGCGAGTTCATCACCAGGATTTCGGTCTGGCTCGAATCCTCGTCGAGCACGTTCTTGAGATTGCCGAACCGCGTCTTCAGGCTCATCACCCGGTACTCGCGCAGGCTGTCGATGGGCGGGTTCGTCACCTGGCTAAAGTTCTGCCGGAAGTAGTGGCTCAGCGGGCGGTAGCGCGTGGACAGCACCGCCGACGGCGTATCATCCCCCATCGACGCGAGCGACTCCTTGCCGGTCTCCGCCATCGGCGCCAGGATCTGCTCCAACTCCTCAACGCTGTAACCCGCCGCGATCTGCCGCTTGCGCAACTCCGCGCCCTCAAACATCGCCGTCTCGGTCACACCGGCCAGCGCCTCGTCCATCTCAACGATCTTCTCGACCCAGTCCCCAAACCGCTGCGCCGCCGCCAACTGGTCCTTGATCTCGGTGTCGTGAAACAGCTTCCCCTCGGCCATATCCACCGCCAAAAGCTGCCCCGGCCCCAACGCGCCCTTCTCAACCACCTGCGCCTCGTCCAGCGGGACCATGCCCGTCTCGGACCCGGCAATCACCATACCATCGTTGGTCACCACATAGCGCATCGGCCGCAACCCGTTCCGATCCAACCCCGCACAGACCCAACGCCCATCCGTCATCGCCAAGGCCGCCGGCCCATCCCACGGCTCCATCACCGAATTGCAATAGGAATACATATCGCGCCAAGCCTGCGGCAACTCCACCGCCTGCTTGGACCAGCTTTCCGGCACCAACATGGTCTTGGCCATCGGCGCATTCCGACCCGCCCGCACCAACACCTCGAAAACCGCATCCAGTGCCGCCGAATCTGACGACCCGCCCGGGATCACCGGCTTAATATCATCCGCCAAATCCCCAAACGCCGCGCTCGTCATCCGGATCTCATGGCTCTTCATCCAGTTGACATTGCCCTTCAGCGTGTTGATCTCGCCATTATGCGCCAGCATCCGGAACGGCTGCGCCAACCACCACTGCGGGAACGTGTTCGTCGAATACCGCTGGTGATAAATCGCAAACGCACTCTCGAACCGGTCATCCAGCAGATCAGGATAAAACTCCGCCACCTGCTCGGCCAACATCATGCCCTTGTAGATGATCGACCGGCAGGACAGCGACGCAATGTAAAGCTGCCCAATCCCTTGCGCATGCGCCGCCTTCTCGATCCGACGCCGGATCACGTAAAGCTCCCGCTCAAACGTCTCCTCATCAACACCCTTGGAATTCGAAATCAAAATCTGCTCAATCTCGGGCCGGGTCGCATTGGCCTTCTCGCCCAACACATCCACGTTCACCGGCACATGCCGCCAACCGTAAATGTAATACCCCATCCGCAAGATCTCGGACTCCACAATCGTCCGGCAGGTCTCTTGCGCGCCAAAATCAGTCCGCGGCAAAAACACCTGACCCACCGCAATCATCTGACTGGTGTCAGGCTCATGCCCGGTCCGCTTAATCTGGTCATAGAAAAACGGCACCGGGATCTGTACGTGAATGCCCGCACCATCGCCGGTCTTGCCATCGGCATCCACCGCGCCACGGTGCCAAACAGCCTTCAGCGCCTTGATCCCGTTCTCGACCACCGCACGCGTCTTGCGGCCATCCACATTCACGACCAAGCCAACGCCACACGAGGCGTGCTCATCTTCCGCCTGATAGAGACTGTTTTCCGTCATCCACTGGCGCTTTGTCTCTTCGGCACGGACCCAGTCAGAGTTGTAAGTGGTCATGGGTAATCTCCTCCTGCTGGCAGCGCAAAGCTGGCAAGGTTGGCCTCACAGTCGTAAAGCGGTGTCTTATGAAAGAACCCCGGCTCGCCGGGATAGATGAAGTCGACGGGCGTGTTGTCATCGCGGATGTCGGGTTCGCCGTCGTAAATCCACGTGCCGGAAAAAAACCGGCCATGGGTCTTGGACACATATTGCCCACCGCGCACCGTATAGGACTGGCCGCTGGGCAAAATGTGCCGCGCCGAAAACTCGGTGCGCAAAAGTGGCTCGCCGTCAATCACCACCTCTTCGCCCGTTAAGCGATCAAACCCCACAACACGCTCGACCCCGTCAGGCGTGTTCTGCGTGAAGTCATAACTATCAAGACCCGTGGCCATAAGTTCGGACAGGCTTGCAGGATCTTCAGCAGGCAGGATCAACGTCTTGCGCCGATTGGGAAAGAAATCATAGCTTTCAATCCATTGCGTCTCTGCATCGATCTTCGACAGATAATCGATGCCCTCAGCGGTAAACGTGACCCGCCATTGGTCGCCCGCCGCGTCCTGGGAACACGTATAGATGTGATCGACCTCGCAACTGCGGGACTGCACCGTCAGAACGCCTGTGCAGCCCTCTGGCGGATAAAAGGTGGCCCCGGCCTGCGCTGTGGCCAGAGACGGACAAAGCATCCCAATCAAGACGAGCACGCGCATCTTAATTCTGCTCCAGAAAAGCGGCCAGTTGCGCCTGCATCTCGGCCTCGTCTTGTTGGCTGGCACCGTCATGGGGCGGCAACCAATCGGGGCGCTTATCGACAAAGATCTCTTCGGTCACCGTGAACCCGGACTGGTCGTCAAAAAGGCCGACCGGCAGGAAGCCCAACGGGTGGTCTTGCATCTTCCAGTAAAGCGTCGTGCCACAGACCTTGCAAAAGGCGCGCGCGCCATGGTCGCTGGCGTGATAGGTCTCGATCGCGTCTTGGCCGGTGATCTCGATCTCTTTCGCGCGGATCGCGGTCAGGGGGCCACCACCGGTCCAGCGCTGGCATTGCTCACAATGGCACAGCTGAAACCCGCCATCCGGAATGACCGCCGTGATGCGCACAGCACCACACAGGCACTGGGCGGTGCGTCTGTCGGGGCGTGCGGTCATCTTTGGCCTTTCCGATGCGGATGGGTCAGTCAAGTAGACCCATTTTGTTAAATGTTTCAGGCAGTTAACGCGGCGTGCGGTGGGTGGGCGTATATGTACCGCTCAGGCGCAGTTTTGTACAAAAGCGCGCTTTGGGGCTGTCGAAACCTACCGCCGCGCCCGCAAAACATGTACACATTGCGGGGGTGTTCTGTACATATTTGCCGCTCAACGCCCACCTGCCTGCCTACTCCGCCGCAATGGCAGAGGCGCCATTAAGGTTTTTCAAAATTGCGTCAGCGCAGTCGCGCCCGTCGCGGATCGCCCACACGACCAGGCTCGCGCCGCGCACGATGTCACCCACGGCATAGACGTTGTCCATCTTGGTCTTGCCGGTGACGAACTCGGCCTTGATCGTACCCCAGCGGGTCACCTCCAAGTCAGGCTGGCCAAACATCGTGGGAAGATCCTCGGGCGAAAAGCCCAGCGCTTTGATCACCAAGTCCGCGTCTTCGGTATAATCCGCGCCTTCGATCAATTCCGGCGCTTGCCGGCCCGTCGCATCCGGTGCGCCCAGGCGCATCTTTTGCACACGCACGCCCGTCACACGACCAGCCGCAGCACTTGGATCTTCTGCATCGGTCGCGCGCAGATCGGTCAAGAACGCCTTCGGGGCCGAGAGCCATTCAAAGACCACGCCCTCTTCTTCAGCGTTCTGCACCTCGCGTTGCGAGCCGGGCATGTTGGCACGGTCGCGGCGGTAAAGGCATTTGACACTGGTGGCGCCTTGACGGATCGACGTGCGCACACAGTCCATCGCCGTGTCGCCGCCGCCGATCACGACAACCCGTTTGCCTTCGGCATTCAGCGCGCCGCTGTCAAACTCTGCGACTTCATCGCCAAAGCTTTTGCGGTTCGAGGCAGTCAGGAAGTCTATCGCCTTCACCACGCCGTCCGCATTCTCGTTGGGCATTGAAAGATCACGGCTTTTATAGACGCCCGTGGCGATGATCACCGCGTCATGCTTGGCGTGAATCTCGGCGAATTTGTCGGCATCGACGTCGCAGTTTAGCTCAAACGTCACGCCGCCTTGCTCAAGCTGATCGTTGCGGCGCATGACCACGTCTTTTTCAAGTTTGAAGCCGGGAATGCCGTAAGTTAGGAGGCCGCCCGCGCGGTCATAGCGATCATAGACGGTGACTTGAACACCCGCCTGACGCAGCACATCTGCGGCGGCCAGGCCGCCAGGGCCTGCGCCGATGATGCCCACGCTTTCGGGGCGCTCGTGCGGCGGTGTGATGGGCTGGACCCAACCTTCTTCCCAGGCGGTGTCGGTGATGTATTTTTCGACCGATCCGATGGTGACTGTGCCGTGACCGGACTGTTCGATCACGCAGTTGCCTTCGCAAAGGCGGTCTTGCGGGCAGATACGGCCACAGATTTCGGGGAAGGTGTTGGTGGCCTGGCTGACCTCATAGGCTTCTTTGAGCCGCCCTTCGGCGGTGAGCTTGAGCCAGTCGGGAATGTTGTTGTGCAGCGGGCAGTGGCTCTGGCAATAGGGCACCCCGCACTGCGAACAGCGCGCCGCCTGCTCTTGCGCTTTGGCTTCGGCATATTCCGCGTAGATCTCCCGGAAATCCTGACGCCGCGTCCCAGCATCCCGCTTCTCCGGCATATCCCGCGGCACCGACACAAACTTCAACATAGGATTCTCCACCATCCACCTCCTCAACCAGAAGCCGCGTCATACGGCATAGACATCATAAATAAAAGTCAGAAATTGAGACCTATTTTGGCGAATATCACCCCAATTAGAGGCCTCGTACGGTTGAGCAGCACATTTTTAGGTCCGAACCGGACTTAAAACGCAGATTCCATCTTCTTTCACCGCAGTATACCACGATCCCAAAAACGAGTCGTCGCCGATCATGCCTTTGCTTCACCTGCTCATCCTTGCTGTTATCCAAGGCGTGACCGAATTTTTGCCTGTCTCGTCCTCGGGTCACCTCGTGCTCCTTCCTCAACTCACGCCGATGGATGATCAGGGCTTGGCGATTGATGTGGCCGTCCATGTCGGAACCTTGTTTGCAGTGGTTCTGTACTTTCGTACGGACGTCATCGCGGCGCTGGTCGGAACGGCTGACCTTTTGCGCGGACGCTGGGACACGACGCCGGCACGGCTCGCGGCGAGTCTGATCGTTGCCACCATTCCGGTGGTGATCTTTGGTCTAATTCTTCACACAACTGGCCTTGCTGACGCGATGCGGTCGATTGCCGTTATCGGGTGGACCATGCTTTTGTTCGGGATCGTGCTCTATTGGGCGGATACGAACGGCGCCACGACCCTTGACGCCAAGGATTGGAGCTTCAAACACGCAATTTTTATGGGCCTCGCCCAGGCGCTGGCCCTTATCCCGGGCACCTCGCGTTCCGGGATCACGATCACCGCTGCCCGTTACTTGGGATATGACCGTGAGAATGCAGCGCGATTGGCAATGCTGATGTCCATTCCAACCATTTTGGCATCCGGCGTTCTTTTGATTGGCGACGCCATGATGGGTGCCCAGGCCGGCGTTTTGCGAGACGGCGCAATCGCAGCGGTGTTCGCCTTCTTGTCGGCCTTGCTTGCACTGATCCTTATGATGAGGCTGCTGCGTTCGGTCAGCTTCACGCCTTACGTCATCTATCGATGCGTCTTAGGCGTCATCTTGCTGGCGATCGCGTACAGCTAGACGCGCAAGTTACGCGCACTTTCTTTGATCTCGTCGTACTGTCCAGACGGGCGGAAGCGCCACATATACTCGGGCAATACGGCTTCCAGCGCCACGGGCGTGATCCCAAGATCGTCCAGCGTCTTGGCACTGTCCGCGACGACATTGTCGTTGCGCAAGTTGGCCACTTGGTCGCGCGTGATCTGAGGCGTCAGCAACCCCCCCGTCAACGCTTGACCAATTTCGAACCCCAAACCCATCGCCTTCGCCGCGAAGAAGGGAATATTCAGAACCAGACGACGACGCCGGATCTCGGCCAACATCATCTCCATCAGCGCGCGGAAGCTGCGCACGTCCGGCCCGCCCAACTCGTAGATACCTGCCTGTGCTGTGCCCAAAACGCCCTTCACAGCAGCCTTGGCCACATCGTCCACATAGACCGGCTGAAACTTCGTCTCGGCACCCACGACAGGCAAGATCGGCCCAAACCGGGCCAGATCGCCAAAGCGATTAAAGAACTGATCTTCAGGACCAAAGATGATCGACGGACGCAGGATAACAGCGTTTGGCATATGCTTGAGCACGCCCGCCTCGCCCAAGGCTTTGGTCCGCGCATATTCACTGTCACTTTCAGCATCGGCCCCAATTGCCGACACATGAACCATGTGCTGGATCCCGGCGGCCGCCGCGTGACGTGCAATGCGCTCCGCCCCTTCGGCCTGGACAGCGTCAAACGTGTTCTTACCACTCCGCGCCAATATGCCCACGCAGTTCACGACGGCATCGGCACCTTGCAGAACAGAGGCGACAGAGGCGTCGTTGCGAATGTTGCAGAGCACCGGCTCTACCTGGCCAACAACCCCGTAAGGTTTGACAAAAAGCGCCTCGTTCGGACGGCGCACAGCGACGCGCACGCGCCAGCCCTCCTTGGCCATCCGTCGCGCAATATAGCGCCCGACAAAACCAGACCCGCCATAGATCGTCACCAGCTTTGACATCGTCGTGCTCCTATTTGCGCCGCTTGTGCCGATCTAACTTCGGCGCGCGTATCAAACAAGAGAGCAAAAGCGCGCAGATGCAGTTGACTCGTGCCAAGCACGGAACTAAACGAGCGGCTCACGACACCGGCCCAGGTGGCGGAATTGGTAGACGCGCTAGCTTCAGGTGCTAGTGTCCGTATG
>CAWUIP010000156.1:0-7904 GCA_963922415.1 uncultured Aliishimia sp.
TGAACGTCTCGAAGGTTCTGAAAATGAACACCTGGACCAAGATCACCAAGCTGGTTCTGCCGTCTGCCTTGCCGCTGATCTTCACGGGTCTGCGTCTGAGCCTTGGTGTGGGCTGGATGGTGCTGATCGCGGCGGAAATGCTGGCGCAGAACCCAGGACTTGGCAAATTCGTCTGGGACGAGTTCCAAAACGGGTCCTCCCAGTCGCTGTCGAAGATCATGGTGGCGGTTCTGACCATCGGGATCATCGGCTTCCTTCTGGACCGGTTGATGTACGCGATCCAGTCGCTCTTTACCTTCACAAACCATCGCTAAGGGCCTGAGAAGATGTCAGTTATCGACTTCAAACATGTCTCAAAGTCCTTCGGCGAAGGCACTGCCGCGACCCATGTGCTCAAGGACATCAACCTCAGCGTTGAGGAGGGCGAGTTCCTCGTGCTCCTCGGCTTCTCCGGCACCGGGAAGACGACGCTGATCAACTTGATGGCGGGGCTGGAGCAGCCCACGAAGGGCGAGGTTACGTTCAAAGGCCAGCCCATTAAGGGCCCGGGACCTGAGCGCGGGGTGATCTTTCAGTCCTACTCGCTGATGCCGTGGTTGACGGTGAACGGGAATGTCAGCCTGGCGGTTGAGACGCTCTTTCCCGGCATGGGCCGGAAAGAGCGCGCAGACCGCGTCGCCAAATACGTCAACATGGTTGGTCTTGGTCATGCGACCACGCGCCGGCCAGCGGAACTATCGGGCGGGATGCGGCAGCGTGTGAACGTGGCACGTGCGCTGGCGATGGACCCGGAGGTTCTGCTGTTGGACGAACCCTTGTCGGCTTTGGACGCGCTCACCCGCGCCAATCTTGCCGACGAGATCGAAGCGATTTGGCAGGCGGACAAGAAGACCTGCATCCTGATCACCAATGACGTGGATGAGGCGATCATTCTGGCCGACCGGATCATCGCGCTGAACCCGGATGGAACACTGGGCGAAGAGTTCAAAGTGTCGATCCCCCGCCCGCGCGTGCGCTCTGAGATGAACCACCACGAAGGCTTCAAGAAGCTCCGTGCAGACGTCACCAACTATCTGATGGATGTAGGGATCGAGGCCAAGGTGGAGGGCGCGCGGCAACTGCCGGACGTCACGCCGATCCACGGTGTCCCGACAGCGGTCGCGAAGGCGCAGGACGGCTTGATCGAGAACCGGTTCCTCGACTTCTCGCAGCTTCACAAAGTCTATCCGACGCCCAAAGGGCCGCTGACAGTTGTTGAGGACTTCGATCTGAAGATCAACAAGGGCGAGTTTATCTCGCTCATCGGTCACTCGGGCTGCGGCAAGTCCACAGTGCTGACCATGGCGGCTGGGCTGAACGAGATTTCCAAAGGCGCGATCAAGCTGGATGGCCGCCATGTGGAAGGGGCTGACCCCGAACGCGCCGTGGTGTTCCAGGCGCCCTCGCTCTTCCCTTGGTTGACCGCGAAGCAAAACGTCGCTGTGGGCGCGGACCGGGTCTATCCCCGGGCCAGTCAGCAAGAGCGGCAGGACGTGGTGGAATACTACCTCGAACGGGTTGGTCTGGCGGATGCGATGGACAAACCTGCCGCAGAGCTGTCGAACGGCATGAAGCAGCGTGTGGGCATCGCGCGGGCCTTTGCGCTGTCGCCCAAGCTTCTGCTGCTGGATGAACCCTTCGGCATGCTCGACAGCCTCACCCGCTGGGAGCTGCAAGAGGTCCTGATGGAAGTTTGGTCGCGCACCAAGGTGACCGCGATCTGTGTGACCCACGATGTGGACGAGGCGATCCTGCTTGCCGACCGCGTGGTCATGATGACCAACGGCCCGCAGGCCACCATCGGCAAAATCACCAATGTCGACCTGCCGCGCCCGCGCACCCGCAAAGCGCTGCTAGAGCATCCCGACTACTACACTTATCGCCAAGAGGTTCTTGATTTCCTTGAGGAATACGAACACGGCGCGAAACCCAAACCGAAACCAAAGCCCGCGATGGCGGCGGAGTAAGTGACGATGCAAAAACTCGTTATCATCGGTGCAGGCATGGCCGCCGGGCGGCTTGTCGAGCACATTACAGAGGCCGGCGGGTGGGAGGTCACGCTCTTCAACGCCGAGCCGCGCGGAACCTATGACCGCATCATGCTGTCGCCGGTTCTGGCGGGCGACAAAACCTATGAAGAGATCGTCACCCACGACGCGACTTTCTATGAAGAGCGCGGTGTAATCTGCCGGTTCGGCGAGCGGGTGACGGCAATCGACCGCGCTGCCAAGACAGTCACGGGCGAAGACGGTGTGGCCCTTCCTTACGACAAACTGGTGATCGCCACAGGCTCCAACCCGTTCATGATCCCCCTGCCCGGTCACGATCTAGAGGGCGTCATCGCCTACCGCGATCTGGAAGACACCGAGCGGATGATGGGGCTTGGTGAAGGTTCCAAGGCGGTTGTTATCGGCGGCGGTCTTCTGGGTCTTGAAGCGGCTGCCGGGATGCACGCGCGCGGCGTTGACGTGACCGTCGTGCACTTGATGGGCCACCTGATGGAGCGCCAGCTGGACGAGGCCGCAGGTTACCTGCTGCGCAAGGAACTCGTCAGCCGCGGCATGAAAGTGCTCTGCTCCTCCAACTCCAAGGAGATCCTCGGCGAAAACGGCAAGGTCAAAGCTCTCGTCCTCGACAATGGCACCGAATTGCCCTGCGATCTGCTGTGCATGGCTGTGGGCATCCGCCCCTCCATCGCGCTGGCGCAAGAGGCGGGGATCGCGACGGGCAAAGGCATCCATGTGGATGACCAAATGCTGACCTCGGACGAAGACATCTTCGCCATCGGGGAATGCGTCGAACATGACGGCGCGATCTTCGGTCTGGTTGCGCCGCTTTATGACCAGGCCAAGGTCGCAGCTAAGACGATCCTGGGCGAAGAGGCGGCCTTCGTGAACAAAGAAACGGCGACCAAGCTGAAGGTCACCGGCTGTGACCTCTTCTCCGCCGGGGACTTTGCCGAAGGCGACGACCGTGAAGACATCGTCTTCCGCGACCCGGCACGCGGCGTCTATAAGCGCTTGGTCTTGCAGGACAATCAACTCATCGGTGCCGTGATGTACGGCGACACCGCAGATGGCGGTTGGTTCCACGGCCTCATCAAAGACAAAACCGACATATCCGAGATGCGCGACACGCTCATCTTCGGGCCCGCCTTTCAAGGAGGGGCCGCGCTGGACCCTATGGCGGCCGTTGCAGCCTTACCGGCTGACGCAGAAATCTGCGGCTGTAACGGCATTTCTAAAGGTCGGATTGTCGAAGCCATTGAAGGCGGCGCGACGGATTTGGACGCCGTGCGCGCAACCACCAAGGCGTCCGGGTCCTGCGGGACCTGCACGGGCCTGGTGGAGCAAGTACTGGCCTTCACGCTTGGCGATAAATTCGTGGTCCCCGCGGCAAAACCTATCTGCGGCTGTACTGACCTCACCCACGAGGACGTGCGCCGCCTGATCAAAAGCCAAGAGCTGAAAAGCCAAGAGGCGGTCTGGCAGGAGTTGGGATGGAAGACGCGCAATGGCTGTCATGTCTGCCGTCCCGCGATCAATTACTACCTCCTGGCCGACTGGCCGGTGGAGTATCAGGACGATCCGCAATCTCGCTTTGTGAATGAACGTAAACACGCAAACATCCAAAAAGACGGAACTTTCTCCGTTGTGCCGCGGATGTGGGGCGGCATCACGACCTCGGGCGAATTGCGCGCAATTGCCGATGCGGCGGACAAGTACAACGTGCCTACTGTGAAGGTCACAGGCGGCCAGCGCATCGACTTGCTTGGCGTGAAGGGCGAAGACCTGCCCGCGATCTGGGCGGACCTTGGCAAGGCGGGGCTGGTCTCGGGCCATGCCTATGCCAAGGGCCTGCGCACGGTCAAAACCTGTGTGGGGACCGACCATTGCCGCTTTGGCACGCAGGACTCAACCGGCCTCGGCGTGAAGCTGGAGAAGGCGCTTTGGGGCTCCTGGACACCGCATAAGGTCAAAATGGCCGTCTCGGGATGTCCGCGCAATTGTGCGGAAGCCACCTGTAAAGACGTGGGCGTCGTCTGCGTTGACAGCGGGTACGAGATTGGCGTCGGCGGGGCGGCTGGCATGGATCTCAAAGAGATCGAGCCCCTGATCAAAGTCGAGACCGAAGAAGAAGCGATGGAACATGTGCTCGCCTTCGTTCAGCTTTACCGCGAGAACGCCAAGTACCTCGACCGTCCCTATAAGTGGATTGCCAAGGTGGGCATGGATTGGGTCCGCGAGCGCGTCGGCGACGCAGAAGAGCGCGCGCGCCTTGTCGCGGCGTTCGAACTCTCTCAGACGATCTACCAAAAAGATCCGTGGGCCGAACGCGCAACGGCTGAGGCCGAGAAGGCCTTTGCCCCTCTCGCAGATCTCACACTGGAGGCCGCAGAATGAGCTGGATCGATATCGGCGCGTTGGACGACATTCCCCTGCGCGGGGCGCGCAAGCTCAAGACGCATCTAGGCTGCGTGGCCGTGTTCCGGACGGATGTAGAGGAGGTCTTTGCAACCTCCAACGTCTGCCCGCACAAGCAAGGCCCCCTGTCCGAGGGCATCGTGCACGGGCAAAAGGTGACCTGCCCACTCCACAATTGGGTGTTTGACCTCAACACCGGGCAGGCCCAGGGCGCGGATGAGGGCCAGATCGAGACCTACCCGGTCAAGATTGACGCAGGCCGCATCCTGATCGACGCCACGCTGCTGAGCCGTCAGGCCGCCTGATGTCTGACCCGGTCCGCTCGACCTGCCCCTATTGCGGCGTTGGCTGTGGGGTGATGCTATCGCCCGACGGCCCGTCGCGCCTGCAGGTGGCCGGCGACACGGCGCATCCTGCCAATTTGGGGCGGCTTTGCTCCAAAGGGCTTGCGTTGGGGGACACGGTCGATCTGACGGGGCGGCTTTTGCAGCCGCAGGTGGACGGCGCGCCTGCGGATTGGGACGGGACGTTGCAGCTTGTGGCGGACAAGTTCCGGGCCGCAATCGATCAATACGGACCCGATAGCGTTGCATTTTATGTCTCCGGGCAGCTTCTGACCGAGGATTATTATGTTGCCAACAAGCTGATGAAGGGCTTCATCGGCAGCGCGAATATTGACACGAATTCAAGGCTTTGCATGGCCTCGACCGTGGCGGGCCACAAGCGCGCCTTTGGCACCGATACAGTGCCGCAGACCTATGAAGATCTCGAATTGGCCGATCTGGTGGTTCTGACAGGCTCCAACCTCGCTTGGTGTCATCCGGTGCTGTACCAGCGGCTGGCCGCAGCCCGCGCCGAACGCGGCACCAAGATCGTAGTTATCGACCCGCGCCGCACGGCGACCTGCGATATCGCCGATCTACATCTGAAAATCGCGCCCGGCGGCGATGTGGCGCTGTTCAACGGGCTTTTGGCGCATCTCAGTGAGGTCGGCGCCGTCGATGCTGCGTTTGTCGCGGACCATACCAATGGTTTTGCCGACACGCTCGCGGCGGCGCGCGCCGATGATCTGACGGCGACAGGCCTTGTGCCGGACGAGCTTGAGGCGTTCTTTACGCTCTTTGCCAAGACAGAGCGCGTCGTGACCGTCTTCAGCCAAGGCGTGAACCAATCCACGCAAGGCGCTGATAAGGTTAACGCAATCCTAAATTGCCACCTGGCGACAGGGCGCATCGGCACGCCGGGCTGCGGCCCCTTGTCGGCCACCGGCCAGCCCAATGCGATGGGTGGGCGTGAGACGGGTGGCCTTGCCAACATGCTGGCCGCGCATCTCGACCTTGAAAACCCTGCGCACCGCGCTGCGGTTCAAGATTTCTGGGCCGCGCCGAACGTTGCGGAAGCGCCAGGATTGAAGGCGGTCGACATGTTCCGCGCGGTGGGTGAAGGCAAGATCAAAGCGCTCTGGATTGCCTGCACAAATCCGGCTGTATCGATGCCCGAGGCGGATGCCGTCGCCCGCGCGATTGAGGGCTGCGACTTTGTCGTGGTCAGCGACCTTTTCGCCGACACCGACACGGCCAAGCTGGCCGATGTGGTGTTGCCTGCCCTGGGCTGGGGCGAGAAAGACGGGACCGTGACCAATTCCGACCGCGTCATCTCGCGCCAGCGGGCCGTCCTGCCGGGACCTGGCACCGCCCGCGCGGACTGGGACATCTTTGCCGAAGTTGGCCGCCGCATGGGCTGGCACGACGCGTTTGACTACCAAAGCCCGGCTGAGGTCTTCCGCGAGCACGCAGCCCTTTCGCGCATCGCGGGGGCGATGGGGCGTGATTTTGACATTTCGGCGCTGGCGGACCTGTCGGATGCCGAATACGACGCGCTGGATCCAGTGCGCTGGCCAGTGACGGCGACGCGTACGGGCGGGCGGTTCTTTGCAGATGGGCAGTTCTTCACCCCGGATGGGCGCGCCAACCTACGTCCCGTGCGCCAAGGTGGATTTGGCGAAGAGACGACCGAAGAGCATCCCTTCCGGCTGAACACCGGTCGCGTGCGTGACCAGTGGCACACCATGACACGGACTGCGCGTACCTCGCGCCTGACGCGGCACTTGGCGGAACCCTTTTTGCAGATCCACCCGATGGATGCCGCCCGAACCGGGCTCCACCCCGCCGATCTGGCGCAGGTGTCGAATGCACACGGGTCTGCTATCCTGCGGGTCCTGGTGAGCACAGACGCGACAGAGGGCGCGCCGTTCGCCCCGATCCACTGGACCGCGCAGACCGCCCCGGCGGCCCGAATTGATGCGCTGGTCACGGGGCTCACAGACCCCATTTCGGGCCAGCCGGAAAGCAAGGCTGCCCCGGTGGCCATCGCCCGCTTTGCTGCGGGGTGGTATGGATTTGCGGTGTCAGAACAGGCATTTGCACCCCGCGCCGACTATTGGGCGCAGGTGCGCAGTGACACCGGTTGGCGCGCGGAATTGGCCGGGTTGGACGTGCCCGAAGATTGGACCGGGTTTGCCCAGGACCTCTTCGGAACCACCACGCACCCCACGACGGTGACCGATCCCGCGCGCCAGCAAACACGGCTGGCCTTCTTTGATGGGGATCGGCTGGTGGCCGCGCTCTTCGTGGCCCCTGCCCCAGTTGAGGTTGCCCGTGACTTCGTCACCGGGCTTGTGGGCCAGCCCGCGCCTGGCATCCTCGCCGCACGCGCCAGTGCGGACTTGCCCGATCCGGGGCCCACGATCTGTGCGTGCATGAATGTGGGTCGCAATCAAATTCTCTCCGCCATTGCCGCCGATGGCGCTGCGACGTTGGACACAATCTGCACGGCCACAGGGGTTGGCACCAATTGCGGCTCGTGCCGCCCAGAGGTTGCCGACCTCATCGCGCGCACCCGCCTTCCCCAAGCTGCCGAGTAACGAGGGTACTATGAAGTCTTTTCCAATGTTTCTGACAATGGCAGGCCGCCGCGTCGTGATCGCAGGCGGGGGCGAACAAGCCGCGCAAAAAGCGCGCCTGATCCTGAAGACCGAGGCGCAGATCGTGCTTGTCGCGCCCGAGCTGGATCCCGAGCTTCAGGGCTTGGTCGCCTCGGGTCGGGCGGAGCAGTTTACAGGCCCCGTCACACCTCAGATTTTTGAAGACGCGGCGCTTGTTTTCGTGGCCACCGGCTGTCCAGGCCTTGACGTGGCCCTGCACGCCTTGGCCAAAGAGACCGGTGTGGTCGTGAATGTCGTGGACCGGCCCGAGCTTTGCGATGCCATCACGCCCTCCATTGTGGACCGCGACCCGGTCGTTGTCGCGATTGGCACCGAAGGCACCGCGCCAGTGCTGGGCCGCTCGATCAAGACCGAGATCGAGACTCTTTTGCCCCCGCGCATCGGCGCGTTGGCGGCCCTGGCTGGTCGGCTGCGGGGCGCGGTCGCGGACCGCATCC
>CAWUIP010000157.1:0-7805 GCA_963922415.1 uncultured Aliishimia sp.
GTCATCTTGGGCAGGTAGAAGTAGATGCCCGCAAAGATGCAGAAGACCGCGCCCAAGCTCATCACATAGTGGAAATGCGCCACAACGTAGTAGGTGTCGTGGTAATAGCGGTCCACAGCCGCTTGGCTGAGCACGATGCCTGTGACACCGCCCACAGTGAAGAGGAAGAGGAAGCCCAAGGCCCACAGCATCGGTGTCTTGAACTCAACCGATCCGCCCCACATGGTCGCGATCCACGAGAAGATCTTGACCCCTGTTGGGACCGCAATGACCATGGTCGCCAGCATGAAGTAGGCCTGCTGGTTCACGCTCATCCCGACCGTGTACATGTGGTGCGCCCACACGACGAAGCCCAAAGCGCCGATCGCGATGATCGCCCAAACCATCGGCAGATAGCCAAAGACCGGCTTGCGCGAGAAGGTCGCGATCACGTGGCTGATGATGCCGAACCCGGGCAGGATGATGATGTAGACCTCTGGGTGACCGAAGAACCACAGGATGTGCTGATAGAGCACCGGGTCGCCGCCACCGGCTGGATCAAAGAAGGTGAACCCAAAGTTCCGATCCATCAGCAGCATGGTGATCGCACCCGCCAGAACGGGCAGCGACAGCAGGATCAACCAGGATGTGACGAAGATCGACCAGGAAAACAGCGGCACTTTGAAGAGCGTCATGCCCGGTGCGCGCATGTTCAGGAAGGTCGTGATCATGTTGATCGCGCCCAAGATCGACGAGGCGCCCGACACGTGGACCGCGAAGATCGCAAGGTCCATGGACATGCCTTCTTCGTTGGTCGACAGCGGTGGGTAAAGCACCCAGCCAACGCCCGATCCGGCCTGGCCATTGCCGCCAGGCGCCAGAACTGACGACACGGCCAGGGTTGTACCGGCGACATAGAGCCAGAAGGACAGGTTGTTCATCCGCGGGAACGCCATATCCGGCGCGCCGATCTGCAACGGCATGAAATAGTTGCCAAATCCGCCAAAGAGGGCAGGGATCACGACGAAGAACATCATCAAGATGCCGTGGCCCGTGATCAGAACGTTCCACAAATGGCCATTCGGCGTACACTCTGCCGACGACGCAAACATGCGCGCGCCTTCCAGGCACATGTACTGCACACCTGGATCCTGAAGTTCCATCCGCATGTAGACAGTGAAGGCAACCGAGATGAAGCCCACCAAAGCAGAGGTGATCAGGTAGAGAATGCCGATATCTTTATGATTTGTGGACATAAACCAGCGGGTGAAGAACCCCCGGTTGTCCTCATGTTCGTGGCCATGAATGGCTGCGTCTGCCATAAGGCTGCCTCCTGTGCGCGACTGATACGCGCCTTGCGTGGGCGCGCGTGTTCCATCGTGTTGTACGGCCCCAAAGGTTACCGTTCAATGAGCGATCGTGCCGCAGGGCGGGTTAGATTGTCGCGGCCCGTTTACCGCCAGCGGCGGCGACCGCGGCGCGTCTCTGGCGCGTCGTTCAGATTGGCGGGGTCAGCCACGTTCGGACTGGCGAGCGTATCCGCAGGTGCCACCAGCGCGTCAGCAATGGGGCGTGGATTCGGGACGTTCAAACGATCTGCAATGTAGGACGACACACGCTTGCCGCGATCAGCCCAATAGTCGTCATGCTTGTAGGGGGCCATGCGCTTTGCATCTGCCCATCGGTTGCGCGGACGGCCGTGCAACCCCACGGCTTGGCCTTTTTTCCAGTGGAACCCGGGTCGGAACCACCTGGATAAAACGGTATCGTACTGAGAGTACAACACACAGATATCACGTAACTTTCGGCTGATCTGGGCGTATACCGTTTCGGCCCCGTCGGGCCCAAATTCTTCGTAGGGCAGCGCGGTCGCCATCAGAATGATCCGAAATCTTTGCCCATAGTCGACGTTGTTTTCTTCGAGATACCGCAATGCCTCCATCACCACACGTCCACCCAGCGAATGGGCCACCAAGACATAGTTGCGGGGCCAGGCCTTTCGGGCTTTGATGTCGCGCGCGAGCTCTTTTCCAAGCAAAGTACCAGCTTGGTGCGCGACCGCATCGCGATGCTTGAACACATTGATATTCTTGCGAAACCACTTGGGGCGCGACGGCCACGAGAAGGTCATGACCGATGCGGCCAAGTTGGTGTCGAGCCCGTGTAACCCGTCAATCAGAGTGTAGTAACTGCTGACAGCCCCGTCCTCCTTGGTCCAAAATCCATGAATGAAGAGGATCGTGTAACGCCCCGTTTGATCGCGCCACTGGGCCTTGGCGCTGATCTCATCGTCCAACTCGTGGGTTTCTGAGTGGCTTTTGACCGTGAGCGTGACACTTTTGGGGCGTGGCGGTTTCGGATCGGTCATCGTAAGAGCAACCGCCGT
This sequence comes from uncultured Aliishimia sp., assembly GCA_963922415.1. Lineage (GTDB taxonomy): Bacteria > Pseudomonadota > Alphaproteobacteria > Rhodobacterales > Rhodobacteraceae > Aliishimia. The sequence continues at coordinate 2,366 of CAWUIP010000157.1, forward strand.
TCAATTTGGTCGACGAGAAGGGGGGCGACCAAGCTGGCGAAGAAACACAGCGACAAGAGCAGGAACAACTCACCGGACAGCGCCGAGGCCATGCGTTCGGCTTCGGGGCACGTCGCACTGCGGGCGGCTAGGAAACCGGATACACCAGTCGATGTTGGCGTACAGATCTCGGCTTGGCGCAAAACGCCATAGCCGGGTTCAAAGCTGTTGGGTGTATAGTAAATGATCGCGCCAATCAGAAGGGCCACGGCTAGCGAGTAAAGATAGTTCTGACGGAACCACGTGGAGCCCAATTGCTGTTGGAAATTGGCAACTTGGTCGGCGAACCAGTTCAAAACATCGGCACCGTAATCAAGACCCCGGATCTGCTCATGTAGATCGTCCAGAACCGCATCGGCGCGCGCGTTTTCTTCTTGATACTCTTTTTCTGGTGGTTCAATCGCATCGACTTGAGACTTCCTGGCGCGCAGCTCTTCTTGGCGCTGACGTTCATGCTCGACACGTTCTTTGAATTCCTCGCGTCTGGCATGTGCGCGTTCCTCAAACTCTGCGGCGATCTGACCTGCGCGCGCGGTCATAAAGGCGCAAACCTGTCGGTAAGGTAGGCGGAAGACGTGCTGCGGCGCGATTTCTTCCATGTGGACAAGGCGGACACCAGGCCGGTCGCCAATTCGTTCGAAGTCAAGGTTGATGTTGCCGAACCACTCTCTGAACCTGCGGCGGTTTACGCGTTGACGCAGTCCAAGCTCTAGGAGGCCAGTAAGTACCAAAGCGACGAATGCCGAAAGGATGAGGACCAACAGCGCGTAGTCGAGAGTTGCAGAGAGCATCGCGCTGAGCGCGTCCTCGACCGTGTTTGGAGCGGCCAGGCGTACGTCGAGCGGTGGGACGGTCACGTCGACCGCGTGTTGTGTTACGTCGCCGTCGATTGCCATGTTGTCCCCCTGTCGCCACGTCGGGGAAGGTTACAACGGTTCTACCATCGGTAAAGCCCTTATTCTGGGAAGGTCTCTGCAAACTTGGCGGCCAGGACAGCGTCAAGGTCAAAGAGGCTGACGGGGAGGCCAAGATCAACCAGGCTGGTTACGCCGTGGTCGGCGATGCCGCAAGGCACGATGCCGTCGAAATGGCTCAGGTCGGGCTCCACATTGATCGAAATGCCGTGAAAGCTAACCCATTTGCGTAGCCGAATGCCGATGGCGGCGATCTTGTCTTCTGCGGGGGCGCCGTTCGGCAGGGGCGGCTTTTCGGGGCGTTGCACCCAGACGCCCACGCGCCCGTCGCGAATTTCACCTTTGACGTTGAACTCGCCCAAGCTCGCGATGACCCAGTGTTCCAGCGTTTTGACAAAGGCGCGGATGTCGCGTCCGCGCTTGTTTAGGTCCAGCATCACATAGACCACCCGTTGGCCTGGCCCGTGATAGGTGTACTGCCCGCCCCGCCGGGTGTCGTAGACGGGAAACCTGTCGGGGTCGACCAGGTCCTCGCGCCGCGCCGAACTCCCCGCGGTGTAAAGGGGCGGATGCTCTAGCAGCCAGATCGCCTCCGGCGCTGTTCCAGCCGCAATCGCATCGACACGGTCCTCCATCCAAGCAACTGCGGCCTCATAGTCGACCGGCCCGCGCGACGTGATCCACTCAGGCATCGGACCCTCCCGCCAAAAGCCCAGCTTGCTTCAATGCAGGCAGATTTGCGCGACTGACGGGCAAGGCGCGTCCGTCCGACAGCTTTACTTCGGCTTTTCCCGCGCTCCGCGCGACATGCGAGATATGAGTCAGTGCAACCCAATGCGACCGGTGCGTTTGAAGGCCGGGCGTGGGGGCCGCTTCGGACATCGCATCTGAAAACCGCATCAAGATTAGTTCCGCGCCGTTCGTTGTCGTGACTTCCACGTAATGATCGACTGCAGACAGCGAAACCAAATCACCGCGCTTTTCCATGGGCAGACGATCCAACAGCCGAGGGCGCGCGTGGCTGGACGGCGCGGCGCGGTCTTGATCCTGGCCGATCAGAGTGGCCGCAGTGGTGATGACCAAAGACACGACGATCACATTAGCCGTCAATAGAGTGGCGCCTGCAAAACTTGGGCGAAATCCGAACAAGATAAGGTTGAGGCACAGGATTTCTGCAGTGATCAACACGCCGGTGCAGACGCCGCAAAGCCCGATGTGGAGCCATAGCGGCGCCCCGCGATTGAGGGTCCAATGACGGATCAACCGCTCCGCGATGGACCCCGTCAAGTAGGTCATAACGGCAATGCAGACCCAATAGGCCAGGCGCGGTGCCAAACGCATGACCTCGTCGGTGCCGAACGGACCCGCCAAGCCAATCACCAGTCCGGCCGCAACTGCACTGATCCACGCGGTGCGGTTGCCGAAAAAGTCGTGCAGTTCGCGCTTCGCGAGTTGCATGGCCGTGTTGGTCACGAAGATCTCCTGAAGGTTCGCGCATCCGCGCTTGGAAATAGCCTCCGATGCGGTCCAAGGGTGCCAGAGCAACAGGGCCCACGCAAGCCCTTGGACCAAAGTGAGAAAGTAGGAGCCCAAAGTGACACTGACCCCCATTTTAACCTTGCCGCCGATCATTCAACTGCATGCCTGCGCGGCACTCATCGCGTTATGCATTGGGCCGTTCGCACTTTGGCGCACGACACGGGACCGGGTGCATAAATGGCTTGGGTACCTATGGGTTGCGAGCATGGCGGTGGCTGCGGTGAGCTCCTTTGGCATTGCCAGTCACTTTTCGCCAGTTGGGATCGGCCCAATCCATCTTCTGTCCGCCTACGGGCTGTCTGGCCTGTGGTTGGGGCTGCGTGCGATCTATCGGCGCGACGTGGCACTGCACGCGCAGATTATGGAAAATGTCTATGTGCGGGGCGTTGTTCTTGCCGGAGCATTTCAGCTGCTGCCAGGGCGCAGTTTTGCACGTGCCCTTATCCCGGATGTGCCGGTCTTGGGCTATGTGGTGATTGGCGCGGTCCTGATTTGGGCTTTTGTCCCGCTTGTGGCGCGGGGCAAAGCGCGGCGCACAGTTCAACTTTAGTCCACGGCCGCTGATGAACACGCTGTCAGAGCTTGCTGCAGGACTTGCGCATAGACTTGCGGCGACTGCGCGCCGGTCACGACGTAGGTCTCGCCAAAGATCATCGTCGGCACACCCGATATGCCATTTTCAGCCCAAACGCGCTCTTGCGCACGCACGGCGTTTGCATGTGCTTCGCAGTGCAAGGCCGTTTGTGCCGAAGCCCGATCCAGCCCCACTTCTGCTGCAACATCTAAGAGCACAGATTCGTCGGACAAATCCCGTTGATCGGTAAAATGCGCCGCAAAAAGGGCCAGCTTCAGGGGGTGCTGCACCCCTTGCGTTGCCGCATAATCAAGCAAACGATGCGCGGAAAAGCTGTTGACGATCCGGCTTTCCGCATCAAAGGCGAAACGAAACCCAAGGCTGGTCCCGATCTCGGCCAGACGCGCGCGGGCTGCAGCGGACTGGTCAGATGAACTGCCATATTTGCGCTGAATATGCGCGGCCAGATTTTCGCCTTCTGGTGCCATTTCTGGATTAAGTTCAAAAGGATGCCACCGCACGCGTGCTCCGACGCCGGTCTGGGACAAAGCAATCTCAAGCTGTTTAAACCCGACTATGCACCACGGACACATTACGTCAGATATGATGTCGACTTGGACAATGGGTTGGGGCGATTGTGACATGAGACTAAAGTCGGGATGCGCAGTGCCCGCGTCAAGGGGCGCAAATCAACGCCGTTGTGATCTAGATCACGGGATTCGTCTCGAAACAGCGTCAGTCTGTGTTAGACTGCCACGCATATCTTGAGTCTTTTTCACCAAGGAGCCCCCTCACCATGATGTCGAAGTATATGACTTCAGCCCTGATCAGTGCTGCTCTGATCGCGATCCCAGCCACCAAAGTGACCGCCGATGCGGGTGACTTTATTGCGGGCGCGATCATCGGTGGCATCGTCGGTGCGAATGCCAACAAGAACAAACAGCGCAAGCGCACAACAACGTATCGCCCGCGCCTCCCGTCCACGCAAGAAGGGCGGATGATCCAAACCTCTTTGAACTATTTCGGCTTTCCCGCGGGAACAGTTGATGGTCAGCTTGGTCGGAAATCGCGCAACGCGATCTCGCAATATCAAGCGCATATGGGCTATCCCGTCACCGGCAACCTGACAGATTTCGAACAGCAGTTCCTGATCACGTCCTATCAACGTGCGCAGGCCGGTGGTCAGGCCACGCTGGCGCAGATGGCGTCGCTCCCGCAAGGCGCGCGCGGCCTTTTGATTGTCTACCGTGACGAACTGGCCGGAAATGTGGCGCAAACCACGCCCGTCGTCGTACCGGTGCCGGCCCCCAACACGGTCGTGACAGTTCCAGCGCCGACAACAACTGTGGTGGCGGTTGCCCCACAAGCGATCCAGCCGCAGCCGATCCAACCAACGCCTGTCGCGCCGACAGCGGCCGCGCCAACAGAGGCGGCCGCGTCACCCTCGGCCCTGCCAAACTTTGGCGGCACCGCGCAAACAGTCTCGCTGGCCAGCCACTGCAACGCGGTGTCATTGCTGACCAATTCCAATGGCGGCTTCACGACAGCGGCAAACATGACCGATCCGCATTTTGTTCTGAACGAGCAGTTCTGCTTGGCGCGCACCTATGCGATCGCGCAAGGCGAAGACATGGTCTCGCGTCTGGGCAGCGTGACACCCGCGCAGGTGACCCAGCAATGCGCGGCCTTCGGTCCTGCGATGCAAGAGCAACTTGTAGCCGCATCGACGCAGCCGATGGAGAATGTGCTGCGCGCGACGTCGAGCTTTGTTGTGAGCACGGGTATGACCGCGGCCGACCTGCTCGGCACTGCAAAAGTCTGCCTGTCTTCCGGGTACCGCACAGATGATCTGGATGTCGCCATCGGCTCTGCGTTGCTGCTAAGCGCGCTTGGTGAAAAGGCCTACGCAGAACTCGTTGGTCACCACCTGAGCCAAGGCTTTGGCCTGGCCAAGCGTCCTGACCTTGCACAGACTTGGTATGGCGCTGGCACAGCCGCGATTGAGGCGGGCGCGCCTGCCGTGTTCGCGCCGGGACAGCCTGAGCGTACAGACCTGGTAAAGCAAGCATCGCTGCAGCTTAGTGCCGCAAATGCGCCGGTCACGACGCCACAACCGGCTGCCTTGCCAACCTTTAGTCTCAGCAGCGACTAAGCGCATTTCGCAATGAAATTTGACCGCGGCGCAGGTTCCCTAGCGCCGCGGTTTTTTGTTTCCCGCAACGCGGACAATTAGCGCTTGTTATGCCGCCCACGATTGGCTAAACCGCCCCGGCCTATCGGACCATGTGCGGTCGTGGCGGAATTGGTAGACGCGCAGCGTTGAGGTCGCTGTTCTGTAACAGGAGTGAGGGTTCGAGTCCCTCCGACCGCACCA
>CAWUIP010000158.1:0-7737 GCA_963922415.1 uncultured Aliishimia sp.
AGGGCACGGCCAATCTCTGGGGCCTCTTGCGGGGTGAGGCCGCGCAAGATTGCAATCAGGGGTAGGGTCATCTGAACTCCGTTACGCGGGGGATATCAGGGCGCTATGCGCTGCCGTCAGGCCGGCGAGTGTCATGGCCTCGGCCTTGGTTTCGGTAACTTGCAAGCCTTGCGCATGCAACGCCGCGACATAGGCGTTTGCCACATCTTGGCTGCCAATCACGGCAACCTGCTGTCCCAGCCAGTAGGGCCGCGCGGCGGCCAGTTCCACGCCGACCAGCAGGCCCGACAATTCAGATCGAAGCGTCGTGGCGCTGGCCCCGTCCAGCAGGTGGGCTGCGCGCAGCCGGAAGAGCCGTGCGGCAAGGCTTTGTGGATGCGACATGCCGGTTGCGACAGCGTCGGCGAAGATCTCCGCGTCAAACCCGTCGCCCGTCACTGAATGACGCAGAACCGAGTGATCTGCCAAAAGGCCGAAAAGCTCGCCCGTCATAAATGTCTGGAAGGAGACCACCTCGTTTGCGCTGACATGGACCCATTTCGTGTGGGTGCCGGGGAGGCAAATCACGCCGTCCCAGCCTGGGTTTAGGCTGAGAAAGCCCGCAATTTGGGTCTCTTCGCCGCGCATGACATCTGCATGGTCGGATTGGCTGAGGCCGGGCAGAAGATGTACATCGATGCGGGTGTCGAGAACGGGTGCGCGGGTGGGCGCTGCGGCGTCGGGGCGTGTGGGGACCGGCAGATAGGCGGCCTCGGTCCAGCCTTGGCGCGACCCGGCCATGCCGCAGCACATGACGCGGGTTGTGCGACCTGCGGCAAGCCAGGGCTCGACAAGCGCCAGAAGCGCCGCTTCAAATTGGTCGGGTTTCAGCCGGTTCATGCCTTGATCGGACTGTGCCTGGTCCACGGGGCGCGTGCCCTGCATCGCCCAAACCCGCAGGTTTGTGGTACCCCAATCTGCTGCAATCCAATCGGCTTGCTGCATCGCTTACCCCGTGTAAACCACGCCGCCATCGACGACCATGCATTGTGCTGTCATCATAGCCGATGCGGTGGAGGCAAGAAACAGGCATGGGTTGACGATATCGACGGGTTTGAGGTGTTCGGGCAGGCACTGGCGTGCGAGATGTGCCTCTAACCCTTCGGGTGTTGCCCATTTCTCCAGTTGTTTTTCGGTGAGGACCCAACCCGGTGCCAATGCATTGACGCGAATGCCGTCGGGGCCCAACTCGCGCGCATGGGCACGTGTCATGCCAGTGATGCCCGCATTGGCGGCGACGTAGGCTGAATAGCCCGCATTGCCCATCATATAGCTGATGGACGAGAAGTTGATGATGGACCCGCCGCCCGCCGCGCGCATCAGGGGCGCCACGGCTTGGGTCGCGAAGTAATAGGCCTTGAGATTGATCGCCTGGTTCGCGTCCCAGTCATCGGGGGTATAGTCTTCGAGCTTTTGGCGGTGATCATTGGCCGCGTTGGAGATGAGTGCGGTCACGGGACCGTGGGCGGCGGCGGCCTCTTCTATGGTGCCCTGCAGCCGGTCCGTATTGGTGATGTCACCCTGCAGAAACAGGGGACGGACCCCATGCTTGGCTTCCATCTCGTCACAGAACGCAGTCGCGTCCGAGCGTCCGATGAAGGCCACTTTGGCGCCTTGGCCCAGAAAGCCATCCGTGAGGGCTGCCCCAATCCCCGATCCGCCGCCGGTGATATAGACGCTTTTGTCTTTTAGGTCTGGGAAGATGGGGTGGGTCAAGGACGCCTCCGGCGGGAGTATTTTGGGAACAATGAAGGGTTAGGCCGCGCGGGCGGGGCGGCACCAGTCGGGCAGCCAATCTTGATGGGCGGTCAGCAGGTCGGTCACAAGGCTGCGGATCTGGCGCAGGTCGAGTTCGGCTGCAGTGTGCGGATCCATCATGGCGGCGTGGTAGATATGCTCGGGGTTTTGGTCGACGAGGGCGCGCACGGTCAGCTCTTGCACGTTGATTTGAGTGCGCATGAGCGCCACGAGTTGCGGCGGGATTTCGGTGACAGTGGTCGGTTGGAGGCCGTTTGCATCCACCAGGCAGGGCGTTTCCACAGCGGCCCCAAGGGGCAGTTGCGGGATTTGGCCTTGGTTGGGCAGGTTGCCGTAGACAGTGAAGGGGGTGTTTGTGACCACGGCGTTCATTAGGTCGGCGGCAAACTCGTGGCTGCGGGTGACCTCGAGGCTGTCGGTCATGGTCTTGGCTTGCTCTTTCCAATCGGCGATCTGTTCGACGCAGCGTTTGGGGTATTCATCGAGCGGAATTTGGAACGTCTCGATCAGGTCGGCGCGGCCCTCTTTGATGAACCACGGCACGTATTCTGCGAAATGTTCCGAGCTTTCGGTGCAGAAGTAGCCCAGTTGGTCCATCACCTCATAGCGGACCTTGTTGGGGCAGCGCGGCATCAGAAGCGGGGCCTTGGGCAGGCGGCCTTCCAAGTATCCTTGCCGCAAGGCTGGATAGAGCGAGCGGCCTTGATGTTCGAGCGAGAGGAAGAAGGCCACATGGTTGACGCCTGCGACGCGGTAGCGGAACTCTTCTTTGGGCAGGTCTAAGTCGTGTGCCAGTTCTTCGACGGTGTTTTGCACCGAGTGGCAGAGGCCCACCTGGCGGATATCGGGGAAGGCTTCTGCCAGCGCCCATGTGTTGATCGCCATCGGGTTGACGTATTGTAGCATCAGCGCGTTCGGGCAAAGTTGGCGCATGTCGCGCGCGATGTCCCAAAGCACCGGCACTGTACGCAGCCCGCGCATGATGCCGCCCACGCCCAACGTGTCGGCAATGGTTTGGCGCAGCCCATACTGCTTGGGGATCTCGAAGTCCGTGATCGTTGCGGGATCATAGCCGCCCACTTGGAAGGCGGTGACGACAAAATCCGCGCCATCTAGGGCTGCGCGACGCTCCGTGGTGGCCGACACGGTTGCGCCGGCACCTGTGGCCAGGATCATCGCGCGGGCCACAGCCTCACTTTCGGCCAGGCGGGCACTGTCGATATCCATCAACGCAAATTCTGCGTCAGACAAAGAGGGCGTCAAAAGCGCATCGCCTACGATGTTCTTCATGAAAATCGTAGACCCTGCGCCAATAAAGGCGATTTTGGTCATTTCACGGCTCCGAGCGTGAGGCCTGCGATGAAGTGGCGCTGCATCAAAAAGAACATGGCCACTGGGGGGAGGGCGGCGATGATCGAGCCTGCGCTCATGAGGTGATACATCGCGCGGAATTGGGCGTTAAAGCTGGTGATGCCGGCTGTGACGGGCTGCGCGTTCTCGCCTTGGGTTAAGACGACGGCCCAGAAGTAGTCATTCCAGATGAAGGTGAAGATCAGCACGCTGAGAGCTGCGAGCGCGGGCTTCATTAGGGGCAGGACAACGTACCAGAAGATCCGCCATTCGGCGACGCCTTCGACCCGAGCGGCCTCGATCAGCTCAAACGGCAGGGCGCGGATGAAGTTGCGCATGAAGAGCGTGCAGAAGCCGGTTTGGAAGGCCACATGGAACAACACAAGGCCGGTTTTGGTGTTGTAGAGACCCATGTCGAGCGTCAGATCGCGCACAGGCACCATCAGGATCTGGAAGGGCACGAAGTTGCCCGCGATGAACATAAAGAACAAAAGCAGGTTGCCTTTGAACTTATAGATCCCAAGGGCAAATCCCGCCATAGCGGACAGGGCCACGGCACCGATGACTGTAGGTACAGTGATCAGGAAGGAATTCAGGATGTAACGCGGCATGGCTGAGTTAAAGACCTGGCCATAGTTCGAGAAAAACTCAATCGACGAGGGCCAGCCCCAGTAGTTGCCGGTCGTGAAATCCACATCCGGCCGGATAGAAAAGAGCGCAACCGCGACCAGGGGCGCCAGCCAGAAAAAGAGCGCGATGGGCAAGGCCACCTGGTAGGCGACTTGGGTGCCGCGGGGGGCTTTTTCGATGGGTCTTGGGAACATGGGTCACCGCCCCTCTTTGTCGTCTTGGTACATCTGCCACAGGAAGTAGGCGATGAAGACCAGCATGATCAGGAACAGAATGACCGCGATGGCCGCGCCGTATCCCATGCGGAAGCCGTATTCGGAGAGCGACTTTTCAAACATGTAAAAGCTGAGCACGCGGGTGGAGCCGAAGGGGCCGCCGTTGGTCATGATCGAGATGAGGTCGAAGGACCGGAGCGCGCCGATGATTGTCACCACGAAGGCAATGAAGGTTGCGGGCCGCAGTTGTGGCAGGATCACGTACCAGAGCATGCGCAGGCCCTTGGCGCCATCGAGGCGGGCGGCCTCTACCTGTTCGGGGTCCACCGCGTTGAGGCCCGTGAGATAAAGGATCATGCAATAGGCGGTCTGCGGCCAGAGGCCTGCCGCGATAATGCCATAGGTCGCGTAGGTCGGATCGCCCAGCACGTTGACCGGACCCAAACCGATCCAGCCGATGATCTGGTTAAAGAGGCCAAAGGTCGGATCGTAGAACCAGGTGAAGACGAGGCCCACCACGATCTGGCTGATGACGAAGGGAAAGAAAAAGAGCGACTTATAAAGCCGGATACCGGCCACGGTCTGGTTGAGAAAGAGCGCGATAAAGAGACCGCCAGGAATGGCCAGCAGATAGAAGATCAACCACTTGGCGTTGTTCCAAAGCGACGTATTGAACGCGCGGTCGTTGGTGAGCAGCTTTTCGTAGTTTTCAAGACCGATGTACTCGGCCTCCCCAAGCCCATCCCACATGTAAAGCGAGATGTTGAAGCTCTGCCCGATGGGCCAGATCACGTAGAGTGCGAACATGAAAAGCGCGGGCGCCAAAAACAACCACGGGGTGACCGCAATCTGATTTTTTGCATACCAGCTTTTCATCTTAGCACTCTCCCAAAAGGTAAGGTGCGGACGGTGCCGCACCTTACGGGATTATGGATTAGTAGACGTCCTGACGGACGCTCTCGAGACGCTCCAGGATGTCATCCAGGTTGTCTGGGAACACCATGAATTCCTGCATGCCTTCCATGGCAGCTTTTGCCATTTCGGCTGGGAAGTCGCGGTCAAAGAACTGCGCAACACCGCCTGGCGAATTGGAGCTTAGCATCGCGAAGCCTTCGTTCAGGAACTTGTCGTTGTCCACGGCCGACTGTGCGTTCACGGGCAGCTGGCCCAGGTTCTTGCCGTTGTTGATCTCGGTCTGCTCGTTGGCAGAGACCACAAAGCGCAGGAACTCACGCGCATTCTCTTTGTTCGCAGCGTTGGCTGGAATGTGGAATGTGTCGGTGGGCGCGTCTTCCGCCAGGGCGATGCCCGGCGTGATCGGTGGGAACTGGTGGAAGTCCAGTTTGCTGTCGTCCAGACCCGCTTCGCGCAGCGGTGCCACGGCGAAGTTGCCTTTCAGGATCGCGCCCGCTTCACCCGAGACCAGAAGCGGCAAGGACTGCTGCCAGTCTTTGTTCTGGTGGTCGTCCACAAAGGCACCCAGATCGATCAGGCGACGCCAGTTTGCGAAGGTTTCGCGCACGCGGTCGTCTGTCCACGCAACATCACCACGGGCCATTTCCATGTGGAAGTCAAAGCCGTGAGTCCGCATGTTCAGATAATCGAACCAGCCGGATGCCGTCCAAAGCCACTTGGTGCCGATGGTATAGCATTTGCGGCCCGATGCGATCATCGCTTCGCAGTTCGCGACCATCTCGTCGAAGTCGGCAGGCTCGTTCAGGCCTAGCTCTTCGTAGATGTCTTTGCGGTAGTAGACGCCCCACTGGTAGTAAGTGTAGGGCACGCCCCACTGCTTGCCGTCGATGGTCATCGCGCCTTTGGTGGAGGCAAGGTTCTCGGCAATCTCTGGCTCGTTCCAAAGGTCCGACACGTCCTCGAAGAGGCCCGCGTTGACATAGGGTGTCATGCGGTTGGCCGCGTACCATGTGGCCACGTCGGGCGCATTCGCGGTCAGGAAGTTCCGGATCTGCGTTTTGTAAGCTTCGCGATCGATCACAGTTGTTTCGATGTTCAGATCAGGATGCTCTGCTTGGAAACGTGCAATCATCGCTTCCATAGTGGCGCGGGGTGCCGGGTTCGACGTGTCCAGGAAGATCTTCAGATCCCCTGTCAGGTCTGCCGCCGACGGTCCGGCCAGAAAAGTCGTACAAGCAAGCGCGGCGAGAGCGCCGCGGAACGTCTTGGTCATGATGTCCTCCCAGACGGTTTCACAAAAATTGTTCCAATATGTGAAACCAAGTTTTAGATATTGATACTAGAGCCCGACTCGCCGTAGCTTGTCAACACCGCTTGGGCGGGATTGGGCTCTGATGCGACGCTAGCAACGGGGTCCGTAGGGAGGAAGTAAAATGTCGGAAGGCGGCACCGTCGGCAAGGCGATGGCGGTCCTGGATCACGTGGCGGCGTTCGGCCGACCGGTCCGCTTTGGCGAGGTGCTGGAAACCAGCGACCTTCCAAAGGCGACGCTCTATCGGCTCGTGCAAACGCTGACGCAGCAGTCTTTGCTGTCCTTTGACCCCGACCGGCAAACCTATGCCCTGGGGCTGCGGCTTGTCCGGCTGGCCCATACGGCGTGGTCGCAAAGCTCGCTGGCACCCATCGCGCGCCCGCATCTGGACGGGCTCAGCGCTGACCTGGGCGAGACGGTACACCTGGCACAACTCGATACCGCACAGGTTCTCTATGTCGACAAGCGTAACGCGCGTCAGCCCGTTGAAATGTTTTCAGGTGCCGGCAAAGTTGGGCCAGCATATTGCACCGGTATTGGGAAAGCGATGTTGGCCTTCCTCGATGCGCCGCGTCTCGATACGGCGCTGGGTCAGCAAAGCTTTCACAAGTTTACCGATGCGACGATCACAAATGCCACGGCACTGCGCGAAGAGCTGCAGACAATCCGCGCGTGCGGCTATGCGTTTGATCGCGAAGAACACGAACCCGGGATCATCTGCGTTGCAGTCCCGGTCCTTGCGGCATCAGGGCGCGTGCTGGGCGGTATATCTGTCACCGGGCCGACCTCGCGTATGACGCTGACCGCACTCGCCGCGCTCGCGCCGAAACTCAAAGAAACAGCCGCCAAGATTGCAAATTTGGCCGATGCCTGGGCCTTTCCAGATCAGGCAGCAGAATAAGGGAGCACGTTCAACATGACCGGCGTAACACTAAAAAAGGCGATCAAGCGCTACGGCGACGTGCAAGTTATCCACGGCGTCGATCTGCAGATCGAGGATGGCGAATTCTGCGTGTTTGTGGGCCCGTCGGGCTGCGGCAAGTCAACGCTCTTGCGGATGATCGCCGGGCTGGAAGAGACCACAGAGGGCAACATCCACATCGGTGCGCGCGACGTGACACGCATGGATCCCTCCGAACGGGGCGTGGCCATGGTGTTCCAAACCTACGCACTTTATCCCCATATGACCGTGGCGGAGAACATGGGCTTTGGCCTGAAAATGAACGGCGTGCCGAAGGCCGAGATCCAAGAAAAGGTCCAAAAAGCGTCCGATATCCTGAAGCTTGACCAGTATCTGGCGCGTAAACCCAAAGCGCTCTCAGGCGGTCAACGGCAACGTGTGGCGATTGGCCGGGCGATTGTCCGTGGGCCCGAGGTGTTCCTCTTTGACGAGCCACTGTCCAACCTTGATGCAGAATTGCGTGTTGAGATGCGGGTTGAGATCGCTCGACTGCACCAAGAAATCGGGGCCACGATGATCTATGTGACCCACGACCAGGTCGAAGCGATGACGCTCGC
>CAWUIP010000159.1:0-7727 GCA_963922415.1 uncultured Aliishimia sp.
AAAGCCACCACAAGGTGGACACGAAGGGGCGGGTCTCTATCCCAGCCTCTTTTCGCCGTGTCTTGGAGGCCTCCGACCCCAACTGGCGCGACGAAAGCGACAATCCTGAATTGGTCATTGTCTACGGGGATCACCGCCGCGCGTACCTGGAATGCTACACAATCGAAGCCATTGATGAGGTTGACGCGAAAATCGACGCGCTCCCGCGTGGTTCGATGGAGCGTAAGATGCTGCAGCGGCTCTTTCATGGCCAAAGCTTCCCGACCACTGTGGATGAAACAGGACGGCTCGTGCTGCCGGCCAAGTTGCGGCAGAAGATTGATCTAGAGGGAGAAGCCTTCTTTATCGCTGCCGGGGACACGTTCCAGATTTGGAAGCCCGAGACATATGAGGCGGAAGAGCTGAACAAGACCGAGGCCTGGCTTGACGATCTGGGCGAGGATGTTGATCCGCTAAGCTTTCTTGACAGTCCAGGCGGGGGCTAGCGCATGACCCCATCTGCTGCCACAGATCAACCTCCACATATCCCGGTCTTATTGGACCCGTTGCTCGCCGCGGTTGCGCCAGTGTCGGGAACTTGGTTGGACGGTACATTTGGGGCTGGTGGGTACACGCGCGGACTGCTGGCGGCCGGGGCGGACAAGATCATCGCCATTGATCGCGATCCTGCGGCCTTTGAATTGGCAGGGCCTTGGTTGGGTGATTTTGACGGCCGTATTGTTCAGAAGCGGACCGTGTTTAGTCAGTTGGATACCGTTGGGAGCAATTTGGATGGTATTGTTCTCGATTTGGGCGTTAGCTCAATGCAGCTCGACCAAGCGGAACGTGGGTTTTCATTCATGCAAGATGGTCCACTTGATATGCGAATGGGTCAATTTGGTACCAGTGCTGCCGAATTGGTAAATTCTGCGGACGAGAGTCTAATTGCAGACATACTTTTTCACTTTGGAGAAGAACGCGCAGCACGGCGCATTGCGAGGGCTATCGTATCATATCGTACAGAAAATGCGATCTTGCGAACATCAACGCTGGTTGAGATCATCGAAAGATGCCTGCCGCGTCCAAAGCCCGGACAGAGTCATCCTGCAACACGGAGTTTCCAAGCGCTCCGTATCGCGGTCAATGACGAATATGGCGAACTTTGGCGGGGGCTGATGGCGGCAGAGCGCGCTTTGGCGCCTGGCGGTGCATTGGCCGTTGTGACGTTTCATTCTGTTGAAGACCGCATGGTCAAGAAGTTTCTTACCGCGCGCTCGGGCGGTGGCGGGCGGGCCAATCGCTATGCGCCTGAAACGGAAGCGCCCGTTGCGACGTTCAAGCTGACACCCAAAAAGGCCATCTCGCCGGACGCCGATGAAATTGCGCGCAATCCGCGGGCCAGATCCGCGCTGCTGCGTGTGGCGCGGCGGACCGATTTGCCTGCAGGCACCATCCCTGCTGCCGATATTTCAATGCCTCAGATCGCAGGTTTTTTGTCATGAAAACAGTTCTTTACATCCTCGTGTCTTGCGCCGTGGTCGCTGTTGCCTTTTGGGCGTACCGCGAAAACTACGCAACCCAGCACGCATTGCACCAAACTGTCGAACTGCACCGCGACATCCGGCAGGCACATGCCCGCCTGGCGGTTTTGCGCGCAGAATGGGCTTATCTAAACCGGCCTGATCGCTTGCAGGAACTGACGGATTTGAACTTCAATGCGTTGGGTTTGTTGCCGCTGCGGCCAGACCAGTTCGGCGGCATCGCCGACATTGCCAAGCCTGCACCACCGCCTTTGGTCATCACAAACCCCATTGAAGTGTCCAACATCACCACGCCGGAGGTTTCGCCATGATCCGTACACCTTTGCGGCCGCTTGCACGCATTCTTGAGGCGCGGCAAAAGGGCGACAATCCAGACGCGATTGAACGCGAGAACATCCGAAAGCGGCATGAAGAAACGCGCGGAGCTGCGCGCGAACGTGCCGAGGGGCGGCTGCTGATGCTCGGCGTGTTTTTCTTTTGCGCGTTCAGCGTGATTGGCGCTCGGATGGGTGTTTTGGCCATGTCCGAACCGGTGGAACCACGAGCCTCTGCGCCCGGTGCGACCATTTCGGCAGTGCGGGCGGATATTGTGGATCGCCACGGGCGCATCCTCGCGACGAACCTTGAAACCCACGCGCTTTATGCCCAGCCCCCGATCATGATAGATCCGGAGCGCGCGGCAGATGGTCTCAAGCAGATTTTTCCAGACCTAGACCGTGATCGGCTGGTTAAGGATTTCACCGGCGATCGTAAGTTCTTGTGGGTGAAGCGGAAAATCAGCCCTGAGCAGATGCAAGCCGTCCATGACTTGGGCGAGCCAGGTCTCTTGTTTGGTCCGCGCGATATGCGGCTTTACCCGAACGGAAAGCTAGCCGCGCACATCCTGGGCGGCGCGTCCTACGGCAAAGAGGGCGTCAGTGCAGCGGAAGTCATCGGCGTTGCGGGCGTCGAAAAGGAGTTTGATGCCTACCTGCGGGATCCCTCAAATGGGGGGCGTCCTCTCCAACTGGCTTTGGATCTGACAGTGCAAGCCGCTGCCGAACGTGTGCTTTATGGCGGGATGCGTCTTATGAACGCAAAGGGGGCAACCTCTGTATTGATGGACGTTCAGACGGGCGAGATCATTTCGCTTGTCAGCCTGCCGGACTTTGATCCAAATGACCGACCTCGTCCCTTGACCCGTGGTGATCAGGCCGACAGCCCGCTGTTTAACCGGGCCGTGCAGGGCGTCTATGAATTGGGCTCGGCCTTTAAGATTTTCACCGCTGCGCAGGCGATTGATTTAGGGCTCGTAAACACGCAAACGGTGATCGACACAGGCACGCCGCTGAAGGTGCATGGCCATCGAATAGGTGAATTCGACAACAAGAACTTTGGTGATCTGACAGTGGGCGAGGTGATCGTCGAAAGCTCGAACCGGGGCACCGGGCGCATCGCTTTGCAAATCGGGCCGACGCGCCAACAGACGATGATGCAGAACTTGGGGTTCTTGCAGGAGACGCCGCTGGAACTGGTCGAAGCTGATATCGGTGATCCGCTGTACCCAAAACGCTGGACAGATTTGAGCGCTGTGACGATTTCTTATGGGCACGGCATTTCAACCTCGCCTGTGCATCTGGCGGCTGGATATGCAGCACTCGCCAACGGTGGGCGTTACGTTGCACCAACGATCCTCAAGCAGCCGATGCGGCAAGACGGGCGGCGGGTGCTTGGCGAACGTGCAGCCGAAGATGCGCGCAGGATGCTGCGGGCGGTTGTGACAGATGGCACTGCTAGCTTCGGCGACGTGCGCGGATACGCTGTTGCTGGAAAAACCGGAACTGCGGACAAGCCAAAACCAACCGGCGGATACTATGACGAAAAGGTCTTGGCGACGTTTGCCTCTTTCTTTCCCGCCCATGACCCGAAATACGTACTTGTCGTGACTTTGGACGAACCTGTTGAAACGTCCGGGGACGAACCGCGACGCACGGCCGGTTGGACGGCGGTGCCTGTTGCAGCAGAAATGATTGGGCGGATTGCGCCGCTTTTGGGTCTACGCCCGGGACCAGAGCCGCTCGACTTTATGCAAGCACGATTTTTGACCAAATCTGACTGACACGTGCCATACCACAGCGGGTTTTCCCCCTAAATTGGGCCGCTGTCGGCTTGTGAGGCGGAGCAGGCCCAGATATGGTGCCTTAAACGCAAAAAAGGGCAATGATGAGCAGCCCCAAAACACTTTCTCGCCTTGGTCTTGCTGCGCGCGGTGGGGCAAACCCGCCGGTTATGGGGTTGGCGGTTGACAGCCGCGATGTTGCTGACGGATTTCTCTTTGCCGCGATGCCGGGAACCCGCGTGCACGGTGCGGAGTTCATTCAATACGCGCTGCGCCAGGGGGCGATGTCGATCTTGACCGATGCTGAGGGTGCTCAGATCGCGCAGGAGGCATTGGCCGCCGCGTCGGCCGCCGTTGTGATCTCTGACGCGCCGCGGGCGACCCTGGCGCGCACCGCCGCGCTTTACTTTGGGGCGCAACCGCAGACAATGGTGGCTGTGACGGGCACGAACGGAAAGACGTCGGTTGCCACCTTCGCGCGTCAAATTTGGGAAGCGATGGAGATCTCGGCCATTAACCTTGGCACAACGGGTGTCGAAGGCGCCTGGACAGCGCCTTTGGCACACACAACGCCTGAACCTATTACGCTGCACCGAACGCTTGCGGCTGCCGCTAAGGAAGGTGTGACGCATGCTGCAATGGAGGCCTCCTCGCACGGGCTGGATCAAGCGCGTCTCGACGGCGTCGTTCTGCAGGCCGCTGCGTTCACCAACTTTACGCAGGATCACTTGGACTATCACGCGAGTTTTGAAGACTATTTCGATGCCAAAGCTGGGCTCTTCGCACGTGTGCTGCCAGAAGACGGAACTGCCGTTATAAACCTCGATGACCCACGCGCGATTGATATAGTGGCCATTGCCACAGCCCGCGGACAACGCGTGTTGACCGTTGGCCACGATGGCGCGGATTTGGAACTTGCAGCGCACCGACTGGAGGCGACCGGTCAGGATTTGCGGCTGCGCTACGCAGAAAAGTCGTATCAGGTGCATTTGGACCTTGTCGGCGATTTCCAAGCGTCAAACGCTATGGTTGCGGCCGGTCTGGTGATTGCGTCTGGCGGTGTGCCAGACGAGGTTTTTGCGGCGCTGTCGAGCCTGTCAACAGTGCGGGGGCGCATGGAGCTTGCTGCGACGCGGCAAAACGGTGCGGCGGTGTATGTTGACTATGCACATACACCGGATTCGGTCGCGACCGCGCTGAGGGCACTGCGTCCACACGTCATGGGTCAACTCATCGTGGTCGTGGGGGCTGGTGGGGATCGAGATATGACCAAGCGTCCACTCATGGGACAGGCGGCTGCAACGCATGCTGACCTGGTGTTCGTGACTGACGATAACCCGCGCAGTGAAGACCCGGCCAAGATCCGAGCTGCGGTGATGGAAGGCTGCCCGGATGCGACCGAAGTTGGCGACCGTGCAGAGGCGATATTGCGCGCGGTCGATGCATTGGGGCCAGGAGACGCGCTCTTGATTGCTGGCAAGGGCCATGAAGCGGGGCAAGTAGTCGGCGATGACGTTTTGCCGTTTGACGATGCCGAACAGGCTTCCATCGCTGTAGCAGCCTTGGAGGGACGCGCGTTATGAGCCTATGGACAAGCATAGACGCAGCTGAGGCGACAGGGGGACGGGCCATCTGTGAGTGGTCCGCGACTGGCGTCAGCATTGATACGCGCACCTTGCAGCCCGGAGATCTTTTTGTCGCTCTGACCGCAGCACGCGATGGGCACAACTTCGTGGCTCAAGCACTGGAAAACGGGGCTGCGGCGGCTTTGGTTTCGCGGATCCCGGATGACGTGGACCCCAACGCACCATTGCTTTTGGTTGAGGACGTTCAGGTTGGGTTGGAGGCGCTCGGTATCGCTGCGCGGGCGCGTACAGCGGCACGTGTGGTTGCCATCACGGGCTCTGTTGGAAAAACTTCGACGAAAGAAATGCTGCGCGAAATCCTGTCTGCCCAAGGGCGCACACATGCATCGGTGGCGTCTTACAACAACCACTGGGGTGTCCCGTTGACACTCGCGCGCATGCCCATGGAAACGGAATTTGCGGTCATCGAGATCGGAATGAACCATCCCGGTGAGATTGCGCCATTGGCGAAAATGGCGCGTCCGCACGTGGCGCTGATCACAACTGTTGCTGCGGCGCATTTGGAGGCGTTCGAAGACGTGAATGGCATCGCACTGGAAAAAGCATCGATCCTGGAAGGTTTGGAGTATGGCGGATCGGCTGTCTTGAATTGCGACGCCGAAACCGCGCCGATCCTTTACGCAAAAGCGCATGACCTGAAACGCAAGGATGTTGGCTTTGGCTGGCATGGGTTTGATTACAAGCTGACAGATGCGTCGTTGCAGGATGACATCACCGTGGCCACGGCCACACATGACACGCAGGACATTTTGTACAAAATCCAAGCAGCGGGGCGGCATTTTGCCGTGAACGGTTTGGGCGCCTTGGCTGCTTCTGTCGAGCTTGGCGCGGACCTTGCGCTGTCAATCCAGGCCCTTGGGCGGTGGCGCCCTTATGCGGGACGCGGCGCGCGCGAGCGTGTCTTCCTGGATCCGATAGATGACGATCTGACTTTGGATCTGATTGACGAAAGCTACAATGCCAACCCGACATCCATGGCCGCTGCGTTGAACGTATTGGCAGCCGCACGCGTCACCCACGACATCGGGCGCGTCTCGCGGGGCCGGCGGATTGCGATCTTGGGCGACATGAAGGAACTCGGTCCTGAAGGCCCAAGCATGCATGCGGCTGTAGCGGATTTAGAGGCGATGGACTTGGTCGATGTGGTGCACTGTGTCGGCCCGCTTTGCCAAGAGCTGCATGCGGCCCTTCCATCACCCAAGCGTGGGCAGTGGCGTGAGACTGCGGCGGAAATGGCAGATGCGTTGCGTGGTCGGCTTGACTGTGGCGACGTTGTGATGGTGAAAGGGTCGCTCTCGATGGGCCTGGCCGCCGTCGTTGACGCCATTCGAAAAATGGGCCATGCGCGCGGTGAAGAGGCCGAGTAAGGCGGGAAAGGGTAGGGGCGAAACATATGCTCTATTGGTTAACAGCTTTGTCCGATGGTGGAGACTTTTTCAATCTTTTCAGATATATAACCTTTCGAGCGGGCGGTGCGTTTTTGACTGCGCTTGTTTTTGGTTTCCTCTTTGGCAAACCTCTCATCTCGGTTCTGCGCAAGACCCAAGGCAAAGGGCAACCGATCCGCGAAGATGGGCCCGAAGGTCATTTTGCAAAGGCCGGCACGCCGACGATGGGGGGGCTTTTGATCGTGGGCGCGCTGGTGACTTCGACGCTGCTTTGGGCGCGGCTTGACAACCCTTTTGTGTGGATCGTGGTGGGCGTGACGCTGAGCTTTGCGATCATCGGGTTTGCCGATGACTACGCCAAAGTGTCCAAACAGAACACGGCCGGGCTGTCGGGGCGGGTGCGCCTGGGGCTTGGGTTCCTGATTGCGGCCGTTGCGGCCTATGTCGCCACGCTGAACCACCCAGAGGCGCTACAAAACCAGCTTGCGGTGCCCGTCCTGAAGGATGTGTTGATCAATATGGGGCTCCTGTTCATCCCGTTTTCGATCATCGTCATTGTGGGGGCCGCGAATGCGGTGAACCTGACAGATGGGCTGGATGGGCTGGCGATTATGCCGGTGATGATTGCTGCTGGCACGTTGGGCGTCATCGCCTACGCAGTTGGCCGGGTCGACTTCACCGAATACTTGGATGTCCACTATGTGCCCGGCACGGGCGAGATCTTGATCTTCTGCGCAGCGCTCTTTGGCGGTGGCTTGGGCTTTTTGTGGTACAACGCGCCGCCCGCTGCGGTGTTCATGGGGGATACCGGATCTCTGGCCTTAGGCGGGGCGCTTGGCGCGATTGCGGTGGCCACAAAGCACGAGATCGTGCTGGCCATCGTCGGTGGTCTGTTCGTGGTAGAGGCGATGTCGGTCATCATCCAAGTCCTCTACTTCAAAACCACCGGCAAACGCGTCTTCCTGATGGCCCCGATCCACCACCATTACGAGAAAAAGGGCTGGGCCGAACCCACCATCGTGATCCGCTTCTGGATCATCTCCCTCATCCTCGCCATGATCGGCCTCGCGACCCT
>CAWUIP010000160.1:0-7559 GCA_963922415.1 uncultured Aliishimia sp.
ACGCGGGCACAGGTCGCATTTGGTGTCGACAGCCCGTCCAGACGGCTTCCATCCTACGCCAAACCGCGATGGGGCCAGACCATGAACCAGCATTACCGCGACACCCGCAAGATCGACCCAACCCGGGGCGCAACCCTGGGAGACGGTACACCAAATGACGCAGACCGGATCGAGATCGGCCCGACGCAACTGGCCTTCCGCGAGTTTGAAGCTGCGGGCTTGACGCTGCCCAACCTAGAGGCCATGCGCCGCTACCGCTGGCAGCGGCTGACCCAACACATCGTCGACCGCGATTATGCGGGCCTTTTGATGTTCGACCCGCTCAACATCCGCTACGCCACCGACAGCACGAACATGCAGCTTTGGAACACACACAACCCCTTCCGCGCGACGCTTCTGTGTGCCGACGGCTACATGGTGATGTGGGACTATAAAAACTCGCCCTTCCTGTCGTCCTTCAACCCGCTGGTGCGCGAGGCCCGCTCTGGCGCTGACCTTTTCTACTTCGACCGGGGCGACAAGATCGACGTCGCCGCTGACGCGCTCTCCAACGAAATCCGTGTGCTGTTGGAAGAGCATGCGCCCGGCAACATGCGCCTGGCCGTCGACAAACCCATGCTCCACGGCCTGCGCGCACTCGAGGCGCAAGGGTTCGAGGTCATGGAGGGCGAAGAGGTCACCGAAAAGTCCCGCTCCGTCAAAGGCCCTGACGAAATTCTGGCGATGCGCTGTTCGTCCCACGCCTGCGAGGCCGCCTGTTACGCCATGGAGGACTTCGCGCGCACCCATATCCCTGGCGGCGGCGTGTCCGAAAATGATGTTTGGGCGATCCTACACGCCGAAAACGTCCGGCGCGGCGGGGAATGGATCGAAACACGGCTCCTGACCACAGGCCCTCGCACCAACCCCTGGTTCCAAGAATGCGGCCCCCGCATCGCGCAAAACAACGAAATCCTCGCCTTCGATACCGACCTCGTGGGCGCCTACGGCATCTGCACCGACATCTCGCGCACCTGGTGGATCGGCGACGAAAAACCCCGCCCCGACATGATCGACGCCATGAAACTCGCCGTCGAACACATCCAAACCAATATGGAGATGCTGAAACCCGGCGTCATGATCCCCGACCTGATCGCGAACTGCCACCAACTGCCCGATAAGTTCCAAAAGCAGAAATATGGCTGCTTCATGCACGGCGTCGGGCTCTGCGATGAATGGCCCCTCGTCGCCTACCCCGACAAAGCCGTCGCGGGCGCCTTCGACTACGCGCTAGAACCCGGCATGACGCTCTGCGTCGAAGTCCTCTTGGGCGAGGTTGGCGGCGACTTCTCGATCAAGCTCGAAGACCAAGTGTTGATCACGGAAGACGGCTACGAAAACCTCACCAAATACCCGTTTGACCCCGCATTGATGGGCGAAACGCCAGGCGCGCGGCTGTAAACCAGGCTCCAACCGTCCTGGCGGCGAACAGCCCTTCGGCGCCGAAATGATCGCATGCTGCGATCGCCCGGGCGCTGTGCTGCCGCGCAAAAGACAAACGACGAGCCAAAAAACGGGTCGTGCCTTGGTGATGCGCACCTTTGCCACTGTGCCGTGGCCAAATTCTCAAACCACTGCCAGCACACACATTCCCACTATTGCTAAAGCGACGACGATATCCAGTGGCCCAAACGCGACAGCGTGGGCATGCAGCCACTCCCGTTCTTGTTGCATTTGCATGCGCGCGCAGTCGTGCGGATGTCTGCCGCACCATGTTCTGTTAGGCATCTTGTTCTCCGATTTAGATTGGGAGGGCAGCATTGCCCTCCCTCAAAAACGTTTGGTTCGTTTAGCCTTGAACAAAGCGAAGCAAGTCCGGGTTCACCAATTCAGGGTGCGTGGCGAAGAAACCGTGTGACAGGCCTTCGTACACCTTCAGACTCCCGTTCGGCAGAAGCGTGATCGCCTTCTCCGCAGAGTTCGCGAGGGGCACAACCTGATCGTCATCGCCATGCAGCACAAGGGTCGGTACATTCATCGCTTTGAGGTCCTCAGTCTGGTCCGTCTCGGAGAACACCCCGATGCACTGATACTGCGCAGACGCGCTGCCCATCATGCCCTGGCGCCACCAGTTCTGGACCAAACCTTGGCTAACTTCGGCCCCGTCGCGGTTGAAACCGTAGAACGGTCCCGACGGCACATCGAGGAAGAACTGCGCCCGGTTCGCGGCCAATCCGGCCCGCAAACCGTCAAAAACCTCTTTGGGAACACCGTCCGGGTTGGCATCGGTCTGCAGCATCAAAGGCGGGATGGCCCCCAAAAGGGCTGCCTTGGCCACCCGACCAGGCTCGGATCGGGCCACATAGGCGGCAACTTCACCGCCACCTGTGGAGTGGCCAATATGTATGGCGTTTTTCAGATCCAGCGCGGCGGCCAGGTCGACCACATCGTTGGCATAGGTCACCATGTCATGGCCCTGGTCAGTCTGGTCCGACCGACCATGGCCTCGGCGATCATGTGCGATCACGCGGTAGCCGTTTGCAAGGAAGTACAACATCTGGTTGTCCCAGTCGTCGCCGCTCAGCGGCCACCCGTGGTGAAAGACGATGGGCTGCGCATCACGAGGCCCCCAGTCTTTATAAAAAAGTTTGGTGCCGTCGCGGGTTTCAATCGTGGACATGATCGTGTCTCCATCTTGTTCAGTTAGGGTTTGAGCCGCAAGTGCGGCTGGCATCAAAGCAAGCAACGTGGTTGCGGCACCGGCTTGCAAAACGGTGCGTCTGGTGAGGTCGTTTGGGGTCATGGTCATCGGCTCCTCGTTGCGTGTTCGGTGACGCCAATGTTGCAATTCGGCGAGATTTCCACGATTGTCACAAATGACAAAATGAGGTTCAAAAGTGACAAACACCAAAAAAGACTGGATCTGCGAGATTGGCCTGCTGATGTACCCCGACTGCCAAATGTCCGCGATCTACGGGCTGACCGATCTGTTCCGGATCGCAGGCGCGTGGGCAGATGCCGATGCCCCGCAAAAATTTCGGGTGTCACATTGGCGCGCCGAGGCAGGCCAGATGCCCGTCTGCATCTGGGATACTCATGCGAACGACCCCCATCACCTGGACTACGTGATCACACCGCCGAGCATCGTCGTGCCAAACAAGATGCAGCCGATGCCTGAAGAGGCGGCGTGGCTTCGCGCGCAACACAAAGAAGGCAGCCGCGTTTGCTCGATCTGTGCAGGTGCCTTCGTTCTGGCTGAAAGTGGAGTGCTGCAAGGCCGGCGTGTGACAACGCATTGGGCTTTCGCCAAACACCTGGCCGAACGCTACGAAGACATTGAAGTTGCCGACCGAAACCTTGTGCTGGACGATGGGGACGTCATATCGGCAGGCGGCATCCTGGCCTGGACCGATCTGGGTCTGACCCTTGTCGAGCGTGTCTTGGGCCGCAGCACGATGCTGTCGACGGCTCGGTTTCTGGTCATTCAGCCGCCGCGATCAACGCAGCTTCCCTTCACCGAGTTTATTCCGGACTTTGATCATGGGGACGCGGAAATCCTACGCGCCCAGCATCACATCCACGCTGACCTTTCGGCCACGCTAAACCTCGACGATCTCTCAGATGTGGCACGGCTGGGCAAACGCACGTTCATACGCCGTTTCGCAAAAGCGACCTCGCTCAATCCGACCGAGTACATTCAACAAGCCCGTGTCGCAAAAGGCAGAAGTATTTTGGAACTGACAAACCGCCCCTTGGATCAGGTCGCTTGGGAGGTCGGTTACAAGGACCCATCAGCCTTCAGCAAGATTTTCCAGCGTATCTGTGGAATTTCAGCGTCGGAGTATCGCCTGCAATTTGGTGCCGAACCAAACCGGCAATCGCCGCAAAAAACCGGAAAATAGCAGCCGCTGCCGCCGTAGCATAGGCTCAAGCCATCTCGTAATGATGTCAGCGAAGCTGCGCACTGGGCCGCCAGTCGCGGTTGCCACGTCCGCATTCTGGTGGCGCACCACGCCGACACGACGCGCAACATGTCTAAGTGATTTTCCCAGGCATCAAGGAAGAAGTAGCACGCTTGACGGCACCCAAGTCAGGCTCGCGCATTGCAAAAAAGGAATTTCTTGCAAATTTTCAATGCGTTAATTGACACACCACAACCTAAGCAGACGGAGCGGCGCAGTCTACACGATGCAATCTGTAACGCACGAAGCATCAGGCAATTAACCTGCACCGACGCGCACTCACCTTTTCACGGTACTCGCGAAGCATTATCATACTCAGCAAACGGATTTTGTAAGTTCGTGCAGCTAAGAACTGCTCTGAGCCCTTCGCAACAGTTGCTGCGATCCCAACCAATGACCGCTTTCGGTGCGGTCAAATGTGGGCAACTTTCGAAAGCGTTTCTGCCGAAGCCCAGGTACGCGTTATCAATAACTGTCACACTTCCTAAATCGCATGCGGCTTTTGGCAGAGATGACTGCATTGCGATCCAGTTTGAGGTGCTAGGCAAATCGGGTTTCACCGCCAGACCTTCTGGCACTCACCAGAGCAAAAGAGCTCCTGTTTTCGAAAACACTCCTTCGCACTCAATTTGGTCTAAGGCGTCCATCTAGTTCGAACAGGACAAAAGACCTTGAACGTTCACGTATAGCGTCTGCGCGCGTATGGAATGCTTCGCGCAACCAAATCATTTCATCGGTGTCTTCCATTCCCTTTGCGCATACGAACCAGTTCTGGGACAATGGCATGACGCCGGATTTCAAAGGGAAAACCAACTTGCCAGAGTCAATGTGCTTGTGAAATGGAAAGCCCATCGCAACATAGTCTGTATCGAAAGCCAGTTCCATTGCTGTGGGCGAGTCACTGCAAGTCATGGCAAAATTTGGCTCGGGCAAACCAAAATACTCGAAATATGGGCGCCACGCCGTCGTCCCGATTGGTGTGTCCAAGCCAAGCTCGACGTTTATCAACCCGTGATGCATCAGGTCTCTAGGGCGGCGAATGTAGCGGGCAACTTCTGGCTTGGCGAGTGGCGAAAACCAGGGCCGCAGCAACGGCTCACAAAACTTGTCTGGGTCTGGATCAATCGCGTAGCGAATGGCCACATCCCAACCCTCCTCATTGTTGAGAACCCGGCTGCTCACGTTCCAAGAAACACGTGGACCTGGGCTTTGGGAACTTGCCTCACGCACTGCGGGCATCAAAAAAGAAGCAACCGCGAATTCTGGTGCGGTCACAACCAAATCTGGGACCGGGACTTCCGCGCCCAAACCCTGCCAGGCTGAGACAATCTGATCGAAAGCCAAGCTGAGATCACTCGCAAGTTGAGCGCCGTCTTGTGTCAATTCAACTTGCCTGTGTTTGCGTACAAAAAGAGGCGATCCAAGATCATCTTCCAACCTTTTTATGTGGAACCCAACTGCGGCAGGGGTGACGGAAAGCTCGGATGCGGCTTCCGAAAAACTCAGATGCCGGGCTGCGGCTTCGAAAGAACGAAGTGCATTCAAAGATGGCAGGCGTTTTGGCATTTTGACACAAGTTTTTCTTTAGCAAGATCTCAAATCAACTCATTTGTCAAAGCAATGCAATAACGGCGATGTTCGTGACATCAAGGCAATATGGAGATAAAGTCATGAAAAATATAATTAAAATCGCCAGCGTCGCATTCTTTTCGACTTGTACAACCCTTTCGTCCGCATCCGCAGCTGACAGCCGCATCGCGACTCTGTGCGGAAAAACTCAATTCAATGAGATTGCCGGTTTGGACGACGTGTCAGCCAATCCAGATGGGTACTATGTGCGCAGCTTGCGGACGCAGGTCAGTCACGGTGATCCACGTATTGTTCAAAGCAATGGGGAGAGTGGGTATTTCTTGTGTTCCGTTTCTGCAGCGACGCCAGACATGGACACAACACAAACCGTTCTCATGAAGCAGAAACGCCGGGTGAAATACGTGTTCGTTCCTGCAGGTTGCCCAAAACAAAAGCCAACATCTTGAAACTGCGAGCCGGATGGCGTCGGATGACGCCATTTGGCGATCTGGCCAAAAAGGGGACAGAACAATGCAAGTTGAAAACAAAGTCGCCGAACATTACGGGCACGGTCATTTGACAGAAGCCATTCGACGTGGGTTAGAGGCCCAAGGCATCTCCCCGGAAGAGGCCAGTATCGATGACCTTGGCCCCGTGGATGAATTTCACATCGGCGGGCGTGCGGCGACCGTGCATTTTTTTGGCGGGCTGAATCTCTCAGAGACCAGCAAAGCTCTGGACATTGGTTGCGGCCTGGGGGGCGCAGCGCGTTTCGCGGCGCGAACCTATGGTGCTAAGATTGAGGGCATCGACTTGACGCCAGAGTATGTCGAAACTGGACAAACGATCTGTCAGTGGGTCAATCTGTCCAGCCAAATTGACTTGTCGGTTGCCAGCGCGCTGTCCTTGCCGTTCGACAACAGCGAATTCGACGTCGCGTACATGATGCACGTTGGCATGAACATCGAAGACAAAATAGCTCTCTTTCACGAGGTGGCCCGGGTGCTCAAACCCGGCGGAACCTTTGGACTTTATGATATCATGAAGTCGAACGACGAGAATTTAGTCTACCCTGTTCCATGGGCGTCCTCGGCCGAGACAAGTTGGCTGTCAGACCCGGCACACTACCGATGCACGTTGGAAGCCGCCGGGTTCGAAATACACCTTGAAAACGAACGACGGGAGTTCGCGATGGATTTCTTCGCGAAGATGAAAATGGCCAACGAAGGCCAAGCAGCCCCGCAGCCCCTTGGATTGCACGTCCTCATGCAGCAATCGACCGCACAGAAGATCCCCAACATGATCGTCAATTTACAAGAGGGCCGTATCAAGCCAGTCGAAATGTACGCAGTTAAACGGTGACGTCTGCGATGATGGGGCGTTTGCGAGAGGCCCGGAATTCTGGAAAGCTGACATTGGTGTAACCGTGGCGGACGGCAGCAAAGTCCGCAAATCGGTCTTTGCTGTTGGATGCGGCGCGTGGGCGTTTTTCGCTTGGGCGCCATAGGTCAGCGTGCCGGTGGGTTAACTTTTAACGAAGCTCTTGCGCGTTCGAATTTGTGTGCTTCCGGATCGCGCCGCAGGTATGTCGCAATTCCGCATGGGTTTTGTACATATCTGCCAATACAGCCCCAGAACGCAGCGCTGGGGCGGAGGCGTTTGTGTACATGTCTCGTACTGGTTCTGTACATTAATCACACGTGGTCTCTGCCTGTAGCGACGGTCTCTCCTGCAATGACGCTTTGGGGGGCCGAAAAAGTCAGCTATGCACCTTACCGGCTACAGCATGGACGTTCAACGCATCGGAAAATCCTTTAAGTTCAACGCCACTATACGACCGATATGTGACTTCGCCGTCCAGCAGATCGAGCGTTTTTTGATCAACAAGGGTCGCGCTGCCCGTCGGTTTAGTTTCCGCTTCCAGCCGGGCCGCTAAGTTCACCGTGGACCCGATGCAGGTATAGGTCGCGCGGTTGTCGGTTCCTGCGTATCCAGCGACTACCGCACCGGTCGCGATTCCTACGCCTATGCGAAGCCCGGCTGCCCCGT
>CAWUIP010000161.1:0-7486 GCA_963922415.1 uncultured Aliishimia sp.
CCACCCAAAGGGCGTGTAGTCTTTCAGGTAGATGGTCTGAGGGGCAGCATCGCGCATCGGTGTCTCCAGGCTGACTTCGCTGAAAGGGTAGTTGGCGCAACGGTGCAGTTCAATGGCACCTGAGCGCGGCGGGCACGTTTGTTTCAGACGAAGGGGGCACCCGTTTTTTGCATCGGCAGGCGGCATCTGGACCAGTAAGGCGGTCGTGTTATGTCCAGCGCATGTGCGCACTTCTCTGGTTCAAGAAAGATCTTCGGCTGAACGATCACGCGGCTTTGGCACGGGCGGCGGCGCTTGGGCCGGTCTTGCCGCTGTATGTGGTGGAGCCTAAACTCTGGTACGAGCCGGATATGAGCGGTCGCCAGTTTGCGTTCTTGCGCGAATGTGTGGCCGCGTTGCGTGCCGAGATGGGCGACGCTTTGGTCGTGCGGGTTGGGGATGTGGTGGACGTCCTCGAGACGTTGCGCGTGCAACACGGGATCACGCACCTGATCAGCCACGAGGAAACGGGCAATGCATGGACCTATGCGCGGGATCGCCGCGTGGCGGCTTGGGCGGCCGGGCAGGGGGTCGTTTGGGAGGAACTCCCGCAGTCGGGTGTTGTGCGTCGGCTCGATACCCGAGACCGTTGGGCCGCGCGGCGCAATGCGTTTTTGCGCGCGCCCATGGCGCCCGATGTGCAGCCATCCTGGGTCTCTGCACCCAGCGACCCTTGGCCAGATCTCTTGGCGGACGATTGCGCGCAGCGGCAAAAAGGTGGACGGGCCGAGGCCTTGTCGCTGCTAGGCGGTTTCTTGACCGAACGGGGGCAAGACTATCGCCGGGCGATGTCATCTCCGCTGGAGGGAGAATGGGCCTGCTCGCGCCTCTCACCGCATTTGGCCTTTGGCACGGTGTCGGGCCGCGAAGTATCGGTCGCCTGCGCTGGGCGGCAGCGCGAGGTGCGCGGCACGCGCGTCGGTTGGGGCGGGTCTTTGAAGTCGTTTCAGGCGCGGCTCGCCTGGCGGGACCACTTCATGCAGAAGTTGGAGGATGAGCCGGACCTAGAGTTCCGCTGCCTGCACTCCGCCTATCAAGGCCTGCGCGGCGATGACGCCATGCGCAGGCAGGCGTGGGAGCAGGGGGAAACGGGCCTTCCCTTGGTCGATGCCTGCATGCGCTTTTTGAATGCGACGGGCTGGCTCAATTTCCGCATGCGATCCATGGTGATGGCGGTCGCCTCTTATCACCTCTGGCTTGACTGGCGCGCGACGGGGCTGCACCTGGCGCGTCAGTTCACCGATTACGAGCCCGGCATCCACTGGAGCCAGACACAGATGCAATCGGGCACCACAGGCATGAACACGGTGCGCATCTATAACCCGATCAAACAGGGTAAGGATCAGGACCCAGACGGTGTTTTCACCCGTCGTTGGGTGCCCGAACTTGAGGCGGTTCCGCTAAAGCACCTGCAAGAGCCATGGACATGGGCTGAGGCTGACCAATTACGCTATCCCGCGCCCATCGTCGATGTGGCCGCCAGCGCCAAAGCCGCGCGCGAACGGATCTGGGCCGTCCGCAAAGGCAAAGCCTTCCGCGATGAGGCCGCGCGCGTGGTCGAAAAGCATGCCAGCCGCAAGGACCCGCAAAATCACTTCGTCAACGACCGCGCGCCCAAGATCGACCCGCGCCAGGGCCAGTTCGATTTCTGATGGCCAAGATGCGTCGCAAATCCGATCTGCCGACCAAGACGTGCGCCACCTGTGGCTTGCCGTTCACCTGGCGCAAAAAATGGGCCAAGGTTTGGGACGAGGTGCTCTATTGCTCGGACAGGTGCCGCCGGGAAAAGGGGCAGAAGATCAAATTGGCAAAATAGTTTTACCAATTTTGTTGCCGATAGGAAACTTTTGCGCTAATCCGAGCCCGAACGACAGGAGGGTGCCCCCATGTATACCGAAAAGCACGGACTTCAGATTGATACGCAACTTTCTGATTTCGTTGAGAATAAAGTCCTTCCGGGGCTGAATCTGGCGGCAGATCGTGTGTGGGAGGGGCTGAGCGCGCTGATCCACGATTTTGGCCCCACGAACCGGGCCCTTTTGCAAGAACGCGCAGATATCCAAGCCAAGATTGATGCCTATCACATTGCCCAAAAGGGCCAGGCGCGTGATCCCGAAGCCTACCGCGCCTTTCTCAGCGAGATTGGGTATCTGGTGCCCGAGGGTCCTGATTTTCAGGCGGAAACGGCGAATGTTGATGCAGAGATCGCGCAGGTCGCCGGTCCGCAACTGGTGGTACCGATCACCAACGCCCGCTTTGCCTTGAACGCGGCCAATGCGCGGTGGGGCTCGCTCTATGATGCGTTCTACGGCACAGATGCGATGGGCGATCTGCCCAAGCCCGGTGGCTATGACCGGGGCCGTGGCGCACGTGTTGTCGCGAAGGCGCGTGTTTTCCTGGATGAGGCGTTCCCCATCGAGGGCACAAGCCACGCCGATGCCCGCCGCTATCATGTGGAAGGTGGCGCGCTGTTGATTGATGACCAACCGCTGGCCAACCCTGCGGCCTTTGCGGGCTATCGCGGCCACCGCAAAGCGCCGGACGCAGTTTTGCTGAAAAACAACGGCCTGCATGTAGAATTGGTGTTTGACCGTACGCACCCGATTGGAGCGCGCGACCAGGCCGGGCTTGCGGATGTTCTGGTCGAGGCAGCCGTGTCCGCGATCATGGACTGCGAAGACAGCGTGGCCTGCGTCGATGCCGAAGACAAAGTGCAAGCCTATTCAAACTGGTTGGGCCTGATGCGTGGCGATCTGACCTCGACCTTCCAAAAGGACGGGGCCGACATGACGCGCCGCCTGGCCGAGGATCGCACCTATACGGCTCCGGATGGAGGTGAGTTGGTCTTGAAGGGCCGGGCGCTGTTGCTGGTGCGCAATGTGGGGCATTTGATGACCAATCCCGCGATCTTGGATCGCGACGGGATGGAAGCACCCGAAGGCATGATCGACGCGATGATCACCACGCTGATCGCGATGCATGATTTGGGCCGCGCAGGCGGCAACTCGCTCGAAGGCTCGGTCTATGTGGTGAAGCCCAAGATGCACGGGCCTGAAGAAGTGGCGTTCTCGGACGCGATCTTCACCCATGTGGAAGAGGTCCTGGGCCTGCCGCAATACACCGTCAAGCTTGGGATCATGGATGAAGAGCGTCGGACCTCTGCCAACCTCAAAGAGTGCATTCGCGCTGCGAAGAACCGCGTGGCCTTTATCAATACCGGGTTCCTCGACCGGACCGGCGATGAAATCCACACCTCGATGGAGGCGGGACCCTTCAGCCGCAAGGACTTCATCAAGCGCAAGACCTGGATTGGCGCCTATGAGAACCTGAATGTCGATATCGGTCTGGAATGTGGTCTGAAGGGCCGCGCGCAGATTGGTAAGGGCATGTGGGCCGCGCCGGATGCCATGGCGGCGATGCTGGAACAGAAGATCGAACACCCCCGCGCGGGCGCGTCTTGCGCTTGGGTGCCGTCGCCCACGGCGGCGACGCTTCATGCGCTCCACTATCACAAAGTCGATGTGCACGCGGTGCAGGACGCGTTGGCCAAGGGCGGACGGCGCGCCAAGCTGAACATGCTTTTGGACATTCCGCTGGCAACCTACAAATCGTGGGAGCCTGCACAGGTTGCGCGCGAGGTTGAGAACAATGCGCAAGGCATCCTCGGCTACGTCGTGCGTTGGATCGATCAAGGCGTCGGATGCTCCAAGGTACCCGACACCAACAATGTCGCGTTGATGGAAGACCGTGCCACCTGCCGGATCTCGTCCCAGCATATTGCGAACTGGCTGCATCACTGCGTGGTCAGTGAAGACGAGGTGATGGCGGCGATGCGCAAAATGGCCGCCGTTGTGGATGGCCAGAACGAGGGCGACCCAGCCTATCGCCCGATGGCACCGGGTTTCGATGGTATTGCCTTCAAGGCGGCCTGCGATCTGGTCTTTGCCGGGCGCGCGCAGCCTTCGGGCTATACGGAGCCTGTGTTGCACGCCCGCCGGCTTGAGTTGAAAGCCGCCAGCTAAACGATCTTGAACGACCAACCCAACCGGAGACACCGATGACCCTCACCTTGGATCACGCCCGTACCATCATTTCCGCAACGCTTGCGAAAGGGGCCGAGATGGGGCTCAAGCCGCTGTCGGTCATCGTGCTGGACGCAGGCGGGCATGTGTTGGCCTTTGAACGGTCGGATGGTGCGGCGCCGGGGCGTTTTGGCATCGCGCATGGCAAGGCTTATGGCTCGGTCATGCTGGGCATGGCGGGCACCGCACAGATGGCGCGGGCCGAGGCACAGGCCTACTTTATGGCCGCTGTGAACGGAGTTTATGGTGGTGCCGTCGTGCCTGTGCCTGGTGGCGTGTTGCTGCGCGATGCGAGAGGCGCTGTGATTGGCGCGGTCGGCGTGACGGGCGATACCTCTGACCATGATGCAGAGGCCGCACAGGCGGGTATCGCCGCTGCCGGGCTAGTTGCCGAAATTTAAGGCACGTCCGGCTCTGTGCGTCTGTGCAGAGGTACCTCGCGTTTGCGAGGCCTTAACAGCATTTGTGCAACACGGTATCACAGTCTAACTCACATTGCGCAGACCGGAGACACTATGGCACGCCCCAAGATCGGTATCATTTGCAACGCCTTCCTGCTGAATGACCAATACCCGGTCCATGGCGGCGGCGAGATGAATACCCAAGCGGTGTCCGATGTGTGCAAGGCAATGCCGCTCTTGATCCCGGCGAACCCGGACTTTGTGTCGGTTGAGGAATTGCTGGAGACCTGTGATGGGTTCATCTTCACCGGTGGGCGCCCGAATGTGCATCCCGAAGAGTATGGCGAGCCTGCGACAGAGGCGCATGGCAGCTTCGACCGCGCCCGCGACCGGCTCGCCCTGCCGCTGATCCAAGCGCTGGTGGACCGGGGGCAGCCGTTCTTGGGTATATGCCGCGGCTTTCAAGAGGTGAATGTGGCCATGGGTGGCTCGCTTTACCCTGAAATTCGGGATTTGCCGGGGCGGATGAACCACCGGATGCCCCCCGACGGCTCTTTGGAAGAGAAATTCGCCCTGCGCCACTCGGTGGCCTTTTCCGAGGGCGGCGTGTTCCACGAACTCTTTGGCGCGACCGAGGTCATGACCAACACACTGCACGGACAGGGCATCAAAGAGGCCGGGGCGCGGGTTGTCGTCGATGGCTACGCGCCCGACGGCACGCCCGAGGCGATCTATATCGAAAATGCGCCAGGCTTCGCGCTTGCCGTGCAGTGGCATCCCGAGTGGCAAGCGGGTGAGGACCCTGTGTCCCGTCCGCTGTTCGAAGCTCTGGGCGCTGCCGCCCAAGCCTGGTCCGCGGGCGAACGGCCGAAACTTCTGAAATCAGCCTAAGCGCAACGCATGGTCGTCAGCAGCGCGGGGGCGGTTCACGTAAGCGGGTCCGGTGATCCGCTGTGGTGTCGTGTGTTGGGCGAGGCCAAGCGCATGATCACGATGGATCGATGAATAGGGCCAGTCTGTTGCGCGTGCGACAAAGCCTTCTTGGACCGGAACTGTGTATACGAAGGTGCGATGCGCTGCGAGGTCTCGGGCGTCACGGATGTGATGCTCCCAGAACCGACGTTGCCAGAGACCTTTCTCGCCGCGTTTGATCTGCGACGGCGTGCGCTGCGTGGGTGCGGGGAGGTCTTTGGAGAAGTGGGCTTTGAGGGCATGCCATCGTTTGGCGTAGTCTGTGTCGCCCTCGGGCAGGGTCCAGATCGTGTGGATCGCTGCGGGCAGGACGACAATGGCGTCGATGTGAAAGGGACGCTTGTCTCGGGCGTAGCGCACCGCTTGGCGCAATCGTTCGATCTCGCGCACCAAAAGGTCGGAACTGCGATCCTGAAGGCGCGTGGTGAAAAAGAAAGTGCCGCCGGGCACGTGGCGTCTGCGATAGTTCGACATGGCGGCGATGTCGCACCGGTCGCGTTACTTTGAAGTAAATTTTTGAAAATTTGGGTGCGGGCAATGCCGCACCCTACGGCGCTTTCATAAGGTGCGGCATTGCCCGCACCTGCCTTTACATCTTGCCGCCCGCAATCTCGATCGCTTGCCCATTAACGCTTTCAGAGCCAGGGCTGACCAGCCACATCGCCGCTGCAGCAATTTCTTCCGGCGCGATCAGCCGTTTGTGCCGGTTGGCGCTGACCATCATGTCGCGGGCTTGGTCTTGCGAGACCTTTGCCCGCTCGGCGATGGAGCTTGTGTTGCGATCGACAATCGGCGTGTCCACGTAGGCCGGGCAAAGCGCGTTGAAGGTATAAGGCTTGGTGATGAAATCCTCGCTCAGCGCGCGCGTGAGCCCCACAAGCCCGTGTTTTGACGCGGTATAGCAGGGCGCGCCGGGCAGGCCCCGCAGGCCCGCAACGCTGGCGACCGTGATGACGCGGCCCCAATCGGTTTGCGTCATCGACCGCAGGCACTCCCGGATGGTCAAGAAGGCCCCGTCCAGGTTCGTCG
This sequence comes from uncultured Aliishimia sp., assembly GCA_963922415.1. Lineage (GTDB taxonomy): Bacteria > Pseudomonadota > Alphaproteobacteria > Rhodobacterales > Rhodobacteraceae > Aliishimia. The sequence continues at coordinate 6,524 of CAWUIP010000161.1, forward strand.
ACATCATGTTTTGCCAGAAAGCCAGATCCATCTTGAGGATGTTCTTACCCTCGGCAATCCCTGCATTGGCGACACAGATCTGCACAGGCCCACGCGCGGCAACAGCGGCGGCGACCGTCTGGGCGATGCTCTCTTCCGAGCGGACATCCATCGCGTGCCCTGTAATCTTTGGACCAGCGACAGCATCTAGAACCTCTTGCCGGCGACCTGTGATCGTCACCTCCGCCCCAGCCTCCGCCAGCGCTTGCGCAATCGCTAGACCAATTCCTGTCCCGCCGCCTGTGACAAAGGCGTGCTTGCCCGAAAGGTGCATGTTCTCTCTCCCATCCTGGATGCGCGCAGACTGCGGCGCGCGGCGCAGCGGCGCAAGGGGGGCAACAGGCGCATTTTCCAGGCGTACCGTAACGTTTCGTCTGGGTATGCGTCGGTATACCCGCCCGCGCCTTGTGCATTTTTCTGCGACAGCTTAGTGGACATCCCCGAGATGTGCGCCATCTGCACATCACACGTATGACGACAAAGATGTGGGGATGCGCCGGTGAAAATCGCAACGCCAACAGAAACCTTTGCCGGTGAGGCCCGCGTGGCGATGACCCCGGAAAGTGCCGCTCAGCTGCAAAAACTCGGGCACAGCTGTATGATCCAAGCGGGGGCCGGTCTGGCTGCAGGCTTTTCGGATGCCGATTACGAGGCTGCGGGCGTAGACGTGGTGAAAACCGCCGCGACGCTTTGGAAAAACGCGGACGTCATCGCGAAGGTCCGCGCTCCGTCGGATGCCGAAATGAAAAAGCTTGGCAAGGGCAAAACGCTGATCTCGTTCTTCTCGCCCGTGGCAGATGAGGACAAGATGAACGCCGCCGCCGAGGCGGGGGCCACTGTCATCGCGATGGAGATGATCCCGCGCATCAGCCGCGCGCAGAAAATGGACGCGCTCTCCTCGATGGCAAACATCGCAGGCTACCG
>CAWUIP010000162.1:0-7346 GCA_963922415.1 uncultured Aliishimia sp.
CGCACCGCTGGCCCTTTTGCATGTGTGATGAAGAAGCCACCAAGCGGCCCCGCCTTACCATTTCGGACAAGCCGACAAGAGAGGCTGAAGACTTGGCATAAAGGCTAAGCGGACCTTCTCTTGTTTGTTCGAACACATTAATTCTAGTGTTGAAACAGCATTCAACATTGGAGCCAAAAAGCAGTGGGACTCCTTTCGTTTCGGTTGGTCGCAGTTTCGGCAGTTGGCCTCGTGATCGCCTCAACCGTTCTTTCGCAGCGGACAGTCAACCGTGATTCCAACACTGCAATCGCACTCTCGATGGCACGCAGTGCGGATGACGTTTCGTTCCTGGCGGACAAAGATTTCGGCTATTTTTGCTACTTTGCGGCCTATTCATTTGGACCGACGAAGCAAGGCAATCCTTATTTTCACAGCGATTTTGCACAATTAAACCAACGGATTATCAACGGCTACGCAGATGAACTTCCTCCACGCGACGGTGTTGCTCTGCTTTTTCTTTTTGACAAAGGCCAACGACTTCGCGCCGCTTTGACTTTGAGGGAGCGGCGCGGTTATTTGCGATGGACAGTCAAGTCTGGGCCCGAGTTTCAGGAGTTTTGTGCTAGCAAAGACCAAGTAACCATTCGCACTTTAGAAAGAGGTTCCTTTGTTCTATTGCGTTTCGAGAAATATTCGTTCTCTGATTGAGTTATCGGCTTAGCTGATATTCTCATTTGTGTTTTGACTTACCATGGGCAATGGCGCGTACGACACTATGGGCTCAAAGCAGTCATTCGTGGCCGCGCCCAGGTTAAAGCGGCGCGTCCAATAAGATGTTGGACGCGCCGTGGTTTTGGATCAGTTACACGAAGAATTGGGCGCCGTTGGCGGAGATGGTGGAGCCGTTGATGAAGCCTGAGTCGTCGGAGGCCAGGAAGGCGACGCAGCGGGCAATCTCTTCGGGTTCGCCCAGGCGGCCTGCGGGGATTTGGCCGATGATGCTTTCGCGCACCTTCTCGGGCACCGCCATCACCATCTCGGTCGCGATGTAGCCGGGGCAGATGGCGTTGGCGGTGATACCAGCGCGTGCGCCCTCTTGAGCCAGCGATTTCACGATGCCTAGGTCACCGGCTTTGGTCGCCGCGTAGTTCACTTGCGCGAACTGCCCTTTTTGGCCGTTGATCGAGGAGATCACGATCACGCGGCCAAATTTGCGCTCGCGCATGCCAGGCCAGATCGGGTGGACCGTGTTGAAGACGCCCGTGAGGTTCGTGTCGATCACTTGATGCCACATCTCGGGCGTCATCTTGTGGAACGGCGCGTCGCGGGTGATGCCCGCATTCGCCACAACGATGTCGATTGGGCCCAAATCCGCCTCGACCTGCTCCAGCCCCGCCTTGGAGGCGTCGTAATCCGCGACGTTCCACTTGTAGGTCTTGATATCTGTTTCAGCGGTGAACTTGGCGGCCGCTTCGTCGTTGCCTGCATAGGTCGCGGCGACGGTATAGCCCTTGGACTTGAGCTCTTTGGAAATGGCTTCACCGATACCACGGCTGCCGCCGGTCACTAGGGCTACACGAGACATGTTGGGGTCACTCCTCCGGGAATTGTCTTTGAAACGCAGTTACCCAGATTCAGGGGCTCTGCGCAATATTCTTTCGCAAGCAGTTTGGCGAGGGCGGACGTGCGGCCCGCCCGACACTCAATTAGGGGCGCTCAAGGCACATCGCGACGCCCATGCCGCCGCCGATGCACAGCGTGGCGAGGCCTTTTTTCGCATCGCGGCGCTTCATCTCGAAAAGGAGCGTGTTGAGAACGCGCGCGCCAGAGGCGCCGATGGGGTGGCCGATGGCAATAGCGCCGCCATTGACGTTCACGATCTCTGGGTCCCAGCCCATGTCCTTGTTCACGGCGCAGGCCTGGGCCGCAAAGGCCTCATTGGCTTCGACCAAGTCCAGGTCATCCACTTTCCAGCCTGCCTTTTCCAGCGCCTTGCGCGAGGCATAGATCGGGCCGACGCCCATGATCTTCGGGTCAAGGCCGGTCGTGGCGAAAGACGCGATGCGCGCTAGGGGTTCAATCCCGCGCTTTTCCGCTTCATCGGCGGACATCAAAAGCGCGCCAGCGGCACCGTCGTTGAGGCCAGAGGCGTTTGCTGCGGTGACAGACCCGTCCTTGGTGAAGGCGGGACGCAACTTCTGCATGGCCTCCATCGTCGCACCGTGGCGGATGTACTCGTCCGCGTCGACCGTGATGTCACCCTTACGGTGCTTGACAACAAAAGGCGTGATCTCGTCGGCGAACTTACCGGACTTTTGCGCGGCTTCCGCCTTGTTTTGCGAGCCAACGGCGAATTCGTCCTGCATGTCGCGGCTGATCTGCCACTGTTCGGCAACGTTTTCAGCCGTTTGGCCCATGTGATAGCCGTTGAACGCATCCCAGAGACCGTCGCGGATCATCGTGTCGATATACTTCATATCGCCCATTTTGTGACCAGCACGCAGCGCGGCTGCGTGGGGCGAGAGCGTCATGCTTTCTTGACCACCTGCGGCGACGATATCAGCGTCTCCGAGTTGGATGTGCTGTGCACCGATCGCAACAGCGCGCAAGCCAGAGCCGCAGACCTGATTGATGCCCCAAGCCGCACTTTCAATCGGCAGACCGGCGTTCACATGCGCCTGGCGGGCCGGGTTTTGGCCTTGAGCCGCCGTCAGCACCTGCCCCAAAATTGTTTCGGACACCTCGGACTTGTCGACACCTGCGCGCTCTACCAATGCCTCCAAAACGGCGGTTCCCAGATCATGGGCCGGCGTCGTTGCAAAGGCGCCGCCAAAACTGCCCACGGCTGTGCGCGCCGCAGATGCAATCACCACATTCGTCATCTCTTCGATCCTTCTGACATTCTGTCTGAGCTCGGGGCCTGTGGCTGCCTAAATGTGCCGATCAGCTCTTAACGCCCACCCATTAGGTTACGGAGTCCGACTATCGCATTTTAATGCTCACGCCAACAGCCCGTCTGGTTGATTTCGCGAAGTCGTAAATCGGCGCACACGTGCGACGTAACGTTAAGCCCGTGACTGCCGTGGCTGGGCTCCGGGCATCCAACTGGGCCGCGTTGTTGGGGCACCGAAGTAAAACCCTTGCAGGCAGTCGATCCCCAGTTTGGTCAGCATCTGCGCGTCCGCCTCTGTTTCCACCTTTTCCGCAACGACGACCATGTCGAACTGCTTCCCAATCATCGTGAGCAAGTGCACCAGCATCAGATTGTCCGGGTTGTCCGCAATCCCGCGCACGAACTGACCGTCAATCTTAACAATATCAAAGAGGAAATCGCGAAAATGCCGAAGTGCTGTTTGGCCCGCCCCGAAATCATCAAGTGCAAAGCAAATGCCAAACATTTGCAGGCGGTCCATAAAATCTACAACCAGTTCTGGGACAAGGATGGCGCTTTCTTCATTGATCTCCAGGATGAGACGCGGCGCGATCGACTTGTCTTTACTAAGCCACATATCCAAAGTGTTTTGCCACCTGCGATATCCGATAGAACGGGCAGACATGTTGATGGCGAGACGCAGTGACGGATTGGCCGAAAGCGCCTTACACCCCAGTGTCAACGCCACCCGGTCAAGCTCTCTGCCCAGATCTTGGTTTTCAACCTGCCCCATAAACTCGCTTGCCGGAATAACCCGGCCCGTTGAGTCCAAGACCCGCAACAAACCTTTGTAAAAGGCGACGCGGCCGGGATCACGCGCAACGACGACTGGCTGATAGGCAAGCATCGCCTGGTCGTGCATGACGGCTTCTCGGACAATCGCCATGATATCCGTGTCCCGTGCTTCGACGGCAAGGTTTAGCGGTGACGTGCGCTTGTTTTCACGCGCCGTTGATTGCCTTTCGATTTTGGGTTTTTTGGCCATGCCACGCTCACGCTCTCTTGCGTTTGCCTAAAGGCTGGATGTCTAATGAGCCGTTAACCTTTGGATTTGAGGCAAATCATATGGACGCACCACAGCAAGGCGAACGCTGCGGCTGGGCTGGCGGCGAAGAGATCTATCACCTTTACCATGACACGGAATGGGGTGTGCCGGAATGGGATGCGCGCGCACTGTGGGAAAAGCTGATTTTGGATGGGTTCCAAGCTGGGCTTAGTTGGATCACCATATTGAAAAAGCGTGACAATTTCAGGGCTGCGTTCGAAGGATTTGACCCCGCGACCATCGCCTTATGGGGCGAAGAAGATGTGGCACGTCTGTTGCAGGACCCCGGCATCGTGCGCCATCGCGGCAAGATCGAAGCAACGATTGGCAACGCGCAGGCCTATTTGAAGATCCAAGAAAAGGAAGGATTTGATCAGTATTTGTGGAAGTATGTGGATGGCGCACCAGTGCAAAACGCTTGGCGAACGCTTGACGAGGTGCCCGCCTTTACGCCCACGTCTGAAAAGCTGTCAAAAGACCTCAAGAAAGCCGGATTCCGGTTTTGCGGCCCAACAATTGTCTATGCCGCGATGCAAGCGATGGGGCTGGTCAATGACCACCTGATCACCTGTCCACGCCACGCCGCGTGCGCGGAGTTGGCACAGCGACCGACCGACTAAACCGACTAATGCGCTAACATCTCTTCGACTGTTGTGTTAAAGCGGTGGAGCGCGCCCTCAAACCTACCAAACAGGTGAGAGGGGTTCCCGCGCGAGGCAAAGCCCGACTGGATTTCTTCGCCCAACTCAAAATCTTCCATCAACGCGGTGACGGTGATCTTTTGGTTGCGCGCCCAATGCGCTTGCATCTCTTCTGTGTCAGGGGCGGCACGGGGCACGAGGATCGCCATACGCACAGCAGTTTGGTCCATCGCGCGGGGTTCGAAATGGAACCACATCACGTGATCTTGTTGCACCAGCAACTGCGTGTTGCACATCAGGGTGTAGACCATGTTCGCGTCGCGCCGAAAATCCCAATCTTCCTGCGGCACCGCCCCCAGTTCGGTCATCGCGTTGCGCGGCAGGACGGCGCGCATATGCGGCCCGAACGTGGCGTAGGTCAGCAGATTGTCCGGGAAGTGGGGCCCGATGGTATTCTTGTGGGCCACACGGAAGTGATAGGCCTCCAGCCCCCCTTCGATCAGCAGTTTCCAGTTCGCTGCGATCTCAATCTCTTCGATCACGGCAATGCGGTGATCCGAAAGGCCAATCCAGTCGAGATCGGGCGCAAGACCGCTGAGCCACGTCTCTATGTCAGGCATGTCTCCCGCGTCCGGATTTGCGATGATCCAGATAAACCCATGCGCTTCCGCACAGGGCAAGCGGCGCAGCCCCCGCTCGGCGCGCGGTAGGTCGGGGAAACCTTCCGCCTCATGCGGGACGCTGCGCAAAGCTCCCTCATTGGTCCAACTCCAGGCGTGATAGGGGCAAGTAAAGACGCGCTTGCACCCTGATGCCTCCCGCTCTAGCCGCGCGCCGCGATGGCGGCAGACGTTCAGAAAGGCCTGGACCTCTCCCTTGTCGTCTCGGGTGAGCAGCACGGGCAAATCAAAGAACCGTTTTGTCAAAAAGGCGCGGGGCCCCTCCAGTTCCGAGCTTTGTGCAACAATCACCGGCTTGCGGCGGAAGATCATCGCCTGCTCGCGCTCAAACCGCTCCGGGCTGGAATAGCGCGCGATAGGCGAGTGCGCGATGCTGTCATCTAAAAAGGCTGACTTGCGTTCTGCGAGGCCTACCACCTCTTCGATCAAGCGGATCTGCGTTTGACGGTTCATGTTTGCCTCCCCCAGTGCGCCGAATATGACCATACTTACCGGTTGGTAAGTTGCTTGACGATCGGTAAGCTGTCAAGAGGTAAGTAAGCCACCAAAAGAGAACCCCGATGTCAAAGCCCGACGATCCCCGCGCCGCCTATATCGCAATTTGCGCACAGAAATTCGCGCAAGACGGCTATCACGGTGCGAGCCTGGCCGCCCTCGCCCGCGACGCTGGGGTGACCAAGCAGGCGCTCTTGCACTTCTTCGGGACAAAAGAGCGGCTCTACGCTGCAGTCCTGCATGACTTGGCAACACGGCTGTGCGCAAAGATTGACGCCGCTGCGCAGCCTGATCCCGCGGCGCACCTGATGGCCTATTTCAAAGCATTTCACAGCGAGGCCGGGCGCGCGCCGGGCGATATAAAACTGGTTGTTCGGGCGCTTCTGGACAGTGACCCATCCGCGCGCATTTGGCCCTTGAAATCCTATTTGGATCGCTTGGTCGCGTTGGCGCAAGAAACGCCCGGCGGTCACGGCAAAAGCGAAGCCGCCATTTTGGCGTGGCTGTCGCAGGTTATTGGGCTTGTTGAGTACCAGACGATTGCCGCGCCTGCGATGAAGGGCATGTACGGGGCCGAAACGACGCAGACGATAACCGATCAGCTTGCCGCGCGTTTGGAAGAGGCCGTGGAGCGTTTTACGCAGAGACCCTGAGCCGGATCACTCGGCGTTGACGGCGGCCCCTAACCGATGTTTTTGCGAAAGATCACTTGCTCTGCCCCGGAGCGCATAGCCGATCGATCCTCTAAAAACCCAAGCCGCAACAGCAACGCGCAAGCCGCCGCATTGGCGCGCTGGGTTTCGGCGATGACCTGCGATAGCCCAAGCTCTTCCCGCGCATAGGCCAACGCCTGGCCAACCGCCTCGAACGCATACCCTCGCCCCCAGGCCTTCGGGGCGAACTGATAGGACACCTCCCAATCCGCGCCGTCTTTGTGGCGGGACAGTTCGACCAATCCCAGACGCCCCGGTTTCCCGCGCCCGACCCATCCGACGTGGCCAGGGACTGCCTGGCAAAGATACCGAACCCGCCGAAACCGCCGCCGCCAGGGTACCGGCCCTCCCAAATAGGCGCGCACGCGCAGGTCACCGTGGAGCGCCCAAAAAAATCCGGCATCGCCCCAGGTTGGCGCCGCCAGCGCAAGCCGCCGCTTTTGATCGGTTTGGTGTGGTCCCACGTGCCGATTGTAGCAGCGCCAGGGGTCACTGTCTGCAAGGCGTTGACATCCCAAGTCCACGCCGTATAAGCGCGGCTTCATTGGTGTTGGTGAGCCCCGCAAGGGGATCTCTGTCGTTCCGGCAAAATCCGGGAAGAGGACAACGCCCTTCGAAACCCAAACGAAGGAGATCAGCCGTGACCAAACGCACGTCTGCCAAGTACAAAATCGATCGCCGCATGGGCGAAAACATTTGGGGCCGCCCCAAATCCCCCGTCAACCGTCGCGAATATGGCCCCGGCCAGCACGGCCAGCGCCGCAAAGGCAAGCTGAGCGATTTCGGCATCCAGCTGCGCGCCAAGCAAAAGCTCAAAGGCTACTACGGCGACCTGACCGAAAAGCAGTTCCGCCGCAT
>CAWUIP010000163.1:0-7336 GCA_963922415.1 uncultured Aliishimia sp.
GATTGCATTTTGATTTCGCTTAAGTCTTAGTCGCACTATGTTTAAGCGCATTATTCGATCTGTGGGATATGCCCGGCTGGTGGCGTTTTTGCTGATCGCTTTTGCCATTTGGGTGCGCCAGGTGGACCCGATCCCCCTTCAGATTGTGCGCAACTTAACGTTTGACTTTTACCAGCGCGTTCTGCCGCGCGCGCCCGAGCCGTTGCCAGTAGCCATCATCGACGTGGATGACGCAAGCTTGGCTGAAATCGGCCAATGGCCTTGGCCGCGCACCGAGTTTGCGACGCTAATCGACAAACTCGCCGCCGCTGGCGCAGTTGCGGTCGCCTTCGATATCGTCTTTGCCGAGGCGGATCGGCTCTCCCCGTCGGCCATTGTCGCGGGCAACCGAAGCCTGCCGCCATCCGCCGCTTCGGCCCTGCGCGCGTTGCCTGACAATGAAGATGTGATGGCGCAGTCCTTTGCCAAGATCCCCGTGATCCTGGGCCAAACAAATGTGCGTTTGGGGTCGTACGCCCCCCGCTCTGACGCGCCAATCCCGGATGTGACCTTCGGTATGCGCGGCCCGGACCCTGAAAAGTGGATCCTGACCTTCCCGGAGCTCGTTGAAAACCTGCCGGTGCTAGAGGCCGCGGCGGCCGGGCGGGGCATGTTTTCCATCCGGCCCGACGCCGACGGCATTTACCGTAACACGCCCGTGGTGATGGTCGCCGAAGGCAAAATCCGGCTTTCACTTGCGGCAGAGCTTTTGCGCATTGCGACGGGTGGCGCGCCGTTCCTGATGGAAACCAACGAGGCCGGGGTGAACCGTGTGCGCATCGCGGGGCAATACTTTCAAACTGCGGGCGATGGATCGGTCCGCCCCTATCTCACGCGCACCCAGGCCGATCGGTTTATCTCGGCCGCGGATGTCTTGCAGGACCGTGTTGATCCTGCACAACTGAGGGGCAAACTGCTGTTCGTGGGAACCTCAGCCGTGGGTTTGCAAGACGTCCGGGCGACCCCGTTTGGCGTGCGCGTGCCGGGTGTCGAGTTGCACGCGCAACTCTTGGAAAACCTGATCACAGGCGTCACGCTGCAACGTCCCAACACGATGATCGCGATTGAAATGGCCGTCGCGCTGGCGCTTTGCCTCCTGATTGTCGTGCTTACCCCGATTATGAGCGCGTCGATCCTGGTCATCTCCTCCACGCTGATGCTCATCACCTGTGGTTGGGTGTCGTTTGCGCTCTTTCAGTCGCAGCGCCTGCTTTTGGACCCAAGCTTTCCGATCCTCGCAGGGCTCGGCACGATCATCTTTATGTCCACCACCAACTACCTGCGCGAGGAAAGCCGGCGGCGCGAGATCCGCTCTGCCTTTGGACAATATGTCTCGGCGGACCTGGTCGATACGCTGGCTGAAAACCCCGAAAACCTGCGTTTGGGTGGAGAGACGCGGAACTTGACGCTGCTCTTCAGTGATGTGCGCGGGTTTACCTCTATCGCGGAAGGGTTCCGGGAAGATCCCGCCGGCCTCACCAGTCTGATGAACCGACTCTTGAGTACGTTGTCGGATGCCATCCTGGCCGAGCGCGGCACGATTGATAAGTTCATGGGTGACGCGGTGATGGCCTTTTGGAACGCGCCGCTTAAGCATGAAGACCATGCGCGCGCAGCCTGCCGTGCGGCTCTTGTGATGCGGGCAAATATCGACGCGCTGAACACCAAACGCCGCGCAGAGCTGGACGACGCGCACTACAAAGAACTGCGTATCGGCATTGGGATTGCGACGGGCTCTTGCCTGGTCGGCAACATGGGCTCTGACCTGCGGTTTGATTACACGGCGATGGGTGACCCGGTGAACCTCGCGTCACGTCTGGAGGGGCAATCCAGCTTTTACGGACAGACCATTGTGATCGCGGCACAAACTGAACAAATGGTGCGCCGGGATTTTGCGATCCTTGAGCTCGATCAGGTGCGCGTGAAGGGGAAGTCCCAGAAAGAGCACATCTTTGTTTTGGTAGGAGATTCTACGGTTCGCGGGGATGCGGACTTTAAGGCGCTTCGGGACGAAAACGCCAAGATGCTGGCCAGCTATCGGGCGCAAGACTGGGAGGCTGCCCGTGCGGCACTCGACACCTTGCGGCCACTTGGGGCGCAATTCGATGCCAAACTGGCCAATCACTTCGACATTTACGCCGCCCGCATCGCGGGGTTTCAGAACACGCCGCCGCCCCCCGATTGGGACGGAGTTTGGGACGCGACCTCTAAGTGAGGCGGGGCTAGGGCTTTGACTCTAAAGCGCTTCTGGCGCGCTTTCGCAGGCGGCGATGCCCATCGCGATCAGGTCAGCGCCTGTGCGGGTTTCAACATCCTGTAGCTTATGGCGCGCAACTTGCAGGTACCACGGGCGCAGATCTTCTGGGTAATGGGAGGCAATGAACCCGGACACCCGTTCGAAAAGGTCGCCTGGCAACGGTGCGCCGGAATAGCTTGGCCCATGAAATCCAAAGACAGTTGTTGGCAGAACGCAGACATCAGGCAGACCAAGAAGAAGTGTACAGGACGAAAAACACATCCGCCCACGGATCTCGACCCGGGACTGGTCTTGGCTGATGCTGCGGATCTGCTGGACGCGCGCGAGCAGGGCGCCGCCACGATCGTCGCCGATAATGACCCTAGGACCGACAAAGCTGCCTGTTTTGGCTGACGACGGAATGCCGGAAAAGAGAACCGAGGCGCAGAAAACCATTGCGGCTAAACATAGCCCTGACAAGGATACCGCGCTGCGAAACGACGCAACCATGAACCACTCCACCAAGTACCCACATCACGCCGAGAGACGCGATCACCCAAAAACACTAGCTATTGGTTTGCAGGCGTAATGCGGAAGTTTTGAGGCACGGATCAGGAGTTTCTATGATTTCGGATATTCGGTTTCGGCACTGGCGCCAGGCACTGGCGTGCTTCGCGCCAAAGTAGAGTTTTCTGCGAAACTTCAGAAAAAGTGTGGTCTTTCTGCGATGTATGATCCTTTTGTATCATGTCGGCGCACTGTTCTTTCGGCTAGTTGTTGCAAACGAAAAAGAAACCGGACACGTTCGCGACGACGTGTGGGCGTAGTTTTCGCGTCGACGCCGCTTTCTTTCGGGGGACGGGATTTGAAAATGACTTTGTCTTTTGGGGCAATGGGCGCTGCGATATTTTTGGCGTTGGCCCCTATTGCTGGATTCGCGAACGGCCTCAGCGATGCTGTATTTTCAGCCATCCTGAACAATTCGTCTTATAAGGCGGCACTTGCGGCCATTGACGCACAAAGCAAGATGATTGCGATTGCCCAGGCCGATCGTCGCCCCAGCGTCGTCCTCTTCGGCGAGACAGCGCTGGAACGGGTCGACGATCCAAGCTCTCTCTCCGCTGCGGACAACCGGGACACAAAGCTTGCCACCCTTATAGGCGTGGACGTTACGCTCAATATTTTGGATGGCTTGCGCACCAACAATCGGATTTACCGCGAGGCCACGCTGCTCGATGCTGAAATCATTCGGCTGTCAGACGCGACCGAGACGCTCGCCTTGAACGCGGTGCAGGCCTATATCGACGTTGTGCGTCACCGGGGCATTGTTTCTACCTCGCAAGACAATGTGGTGCAGCACCAGCGCATCGCGCGGCAGGTGGCCGATCAGGTAAACGCGGGCAAGCTTTCAGAGGCCGACCGGTTCCGTGCGAGTGATAAATTGATCACCGCGCGCCTAGCCTTGTCAGAGGCGCAGGTGCAACTGGCCGACGCGCAGTCTGAGTATCTGCGCATCATAGGAACCTATGCGCCCAAGCACATGTCGCTGCACAGCCATGTGCGCCTGCCAAAGTCACGGGACGCGATGGTCAGCACGGCTGTCGCAAAAAGCTTTGAGCTGCAGTTGGCAAACAATGATATCTCGGCCCAGGAATATCAGGACGCCATTGAGCAATCCGAGTGGAAACCCAGCGTGGAAGCCTTTGTCGGAGCCAGTGCGGGCGAGGATCGCGATGGGAGTTCGGGATCGGAGTCGCGGATTGCCGCTGGCGTGCGGATGAACTGGATCCTTTACCGGGGCGGTGCCAAAAAGGCGACGATTGCGCGCAACCGCGATCTGCTGATGCGTGCACACTACCGCAAAAAGCAGGTCGAGACCGAGGTGCGCGACTTTGCGCGCAAGGTATGGAACGCGCACCGTGCGGCGGTCGAACGCAAGGCACTCTTGGATCAGGCGGTCTCAACGAATGTGCGGATTGTAGAGGCGTTCCGGGCAGAGTTTGAAGCCGCCAAACGTCCGTTGTTGCAGGTCTTGGATGCGGAACGTACTCTCTTCAATCTGCAGGTGCGCCGGATAAACGCCGCGGCGGCAGTTGCGTATCAGGGCCACCGCGTGCTCGCCGCACAGAATACGCTGTCGGATCACTTCGGGCTGGCGCGTGCAGGCCGCGCCCTGGCCCCTGATTTCGAGCAACGGGTGAAGGCCGCACCCATGGGTGATTTCGACGTTTCGGCCCCGCCGCTGGAGTAAGCGATCTGGGTATGAGCGCATCATCAGCATCGCATCAGGACCCAGCCGCCCCAAGTTTGAGCGTCGTCGCCTGGATGGCGCGGCACCATGATCAGCCTTTCCTGGAAACCGGTGTCCGCGCCCGTCTGCCCGATGACATTTGGCTGCAAGAGGATGGCGGCCTCCTGCGCGCGTTGGAAGAAGTCGGGTTGCGCGCGCGGCGCATCAAGCGCGCTGTGCACCGGATCGACCCGGGTGCCCTGCCGACAGTTCTGCTAACGCGCGACGGTGCGCCGCTGATCCTTGTGGGTCTAGATCCCAAGGCCAAAGCGGCGGCGGTCGTTGATCCCGAAACCGGCATCAGTGAGGATCTGCCCACCCGCGCGTTGAAGCGCCGTTTGACTGGGTCGATCATCCTTGTCACGCCTGTTGAGGCGCCCACCCAGTCGCGGCTCAGCCCTGCCGCGCAGCAGATCGCGCCCGACGGCGGCCATTGGCTCTGGTCCGAGCTTGCGCGGCATAAGTCCGCGTGGTTCCAAGTCTTCCTGGCGGCGCTTGGTGTGAACTTGGCGGGCCTTGCCCTGCCGATCTTTGTGATGAACGTGTTCGACCGAGTGATCCCAAACCTGGCTTTCGTCACCCTGATCACGCTAGCGCTGGGCGTGGCCCTAGCCCTTGGCTTGGACCTCCTCTTGCGTCTTTTGCGCAGTACAATCATCCAGCGCGTGTCGCGCCGGGCCGACTTGGCGCTCGCCTCGCGGCTCTTCCAACTGGCGCTGGCTCAAAGGATCTTGAAACGCGAAGGTGGCGCTTCGGGTGCGATCACGAACTTGCGCGATTTCGAAGTGGTGCGCGATTTCTTCACCTCATCCACGCTGGTGTCGATCATCGACCTGGCCTTTATCGGCGTGTTCCTGGCGGTGCTGACGATCATCGTCGGGCCGCTTGCTTGGGTGCCGATCATTGCGATCCCGGTCATGCTGACGATCGCGGTCCTGGCGCAACTGCCCATTGGCCGCGCGGCGCGCAAGGCCCAGCAGATGACGCTGAAACGCAATCAGGTGCTCATTGAATCGCTCACCGGGCTTGAGACGGTCAAAAGCATCGGCGCAGAGCCGGTGTTGCAGCGCGAATGGGAAAACGCGGTCGCAGCCTCGTCCCGCGTGACGGCGCAGACACGTAACTGGTCGAATTTCACGGCCTCTGCCGCGGTTTTGGTGCAGCAATCTGTCAGCGCGGGCGTGATCTGCCTGGGCGTCTTTCTGGTGTCGGAAGGCACTGTCAGCCTTGGTGCGCTGATCGCGGCCAACATCCTCGCGGGTCGTATTCTCGCGCCGCTGGCCGGGATTGCGCAGACGATCTTCCGGGCCAACTTTGCCCTGTCGTCGATGCGCTCGATCACCAAGTTCCTCGACACAGAGGTCGAGCGTAAATCCGGCCTGCGCAGTGACCTCGCAGTGCGCGAGGGTCGGGTTGAGCTGCGCGGCGTCACCTTCACCTATCCGGAGGCGAAGACGCCTGCGCTGCGCGAGGTTTCGGCCAGTTTTGAGCCGGGCAGTGTCACAGCGCTGTTGGGTCGGATCGGGTCGGGCAAGTCAACGCTGGGCCGGGTCATCAATGGCATCTACCCGCCCGAGGCCGGAACGCTGCTGGTTGATGGGCACGAGATCACCCAGTACGACCCGGCGGTTCTACGGGCCGGGATCGGATACCTGCCGCAAGATCCTGTTCTCTTCACCGGGACTCTGCGCGAAAACGTGACCTTGGGCACCTACCGCGCCACCGATGACGATGTGATGCGCGCGCTTTACTTGGCGGGAATCGACGCTTTCGTGGCAGGGCTGCCCGAAGGGCTCGATTATTACGCAGGCGAGAAGGGGGAGCGGCTGTCGGGCGGGCAGCGCCAAGCGATTTCCCTCGCGCGCCTTTTGATCCGTAAGCCGAAATTCTTGTTTCTGGACGAACCCACCAACGCGATGGACCACGAGGCCGAGGCGCGTACGATTGCACGGCTGCGCGAGGTGCAGGCCGAAGGTGTCGGGATGCTGCTCTCAACGCACCGGATGTCGCTGGCCGGTATCGCGGACCGCTACCTTGTGATCGACGCAGGCCGCGTTGTGATGGACGGCCCCAAGGACGACGTGATCCGCCGCCTGAACGCCGCCGCCCCCGGCCCTGATCGGGAGACCGGGTGATGTTCGCGCGTTTGGCTGCCGAGGAAGAGTTTATCAACCGTCCCGGAGGGCGGGACGCTGGCGGTGGCTTGTGGTTTTTGTTGATCCTTGTCTTGGGCTTGATGGGAGCCTTCATAGCCTGGGCCGCGATCTATGAGATCGAAGAGGTCACACGCGCGGGCGGACGCGTGGTGCCCAGCTCTCAGGTTCAAACGGTACAGGCGTCAGAAGGCGGCATTGTCGCGCAGATCGATGTGCGCGAAGGCGACACCGTCGAGCGTGATCAAGTCCTCTTTCAAATCAATGATATCGTGTCGAAATCGGATTTGGGGGAACTTGAACAACGCGCCCAAGCCCTGACCGCCCAACTGGTTCGTCTAAGGGCCGAGGCAGCGGGCGCAGAGGCGCTGGTCTTTGACGCCGATCATGGGCTCAACCCGCGCTTGGTTGAGGCGGAGACGGCAACATTCACTGCGCGCCGGACCCAACTTTCGCTGGAGTTGGACGTGCTGCGCGACAGGTTGGCCCAGCGGCAGGCCGAGCTTGGGGAGTTGCAGGCCCAGCGGGAGCGGCTGGTCGAGGTTGCAGCCCCCTTGCAGCGCGAGGTTGATATCTCGGAAGGGCTGTTTCAGTCCGGGTCGATCCCGGAGATTGAGA
>CAWUIP010000164.1:0-7271 GCA_963922415.1 uncultured Aliishimia sp.
GGGCCTTCGACAGCGTAGGAGCCCTCCAGATAAACAAAGAGAGGTAGATCCAGGGCATCGAGCCAGATCACCGGGCCTTCGCCATCATGACCATGATCGTGCCAGTCGCCACCGGGTGTGAGGACAAGATCGCCTTCCTCCATTGGTAGCCGTTCGCCATCGACGACTGTGTATCCGCCGCTGCCTTCTGCGATGATCCGCGCCGCAGACGGTGTGTGCACATGCGCAGGCGCTGTTTCACCGGGCAGGATCAATTGGAGCCCAAGATAGATTGACGACGTCGCCTGCATCGCTCCGGGACCACGACCCGGGTCAGAAAGAACCAGCACGCGGCGTTCTGCCTTTTCGACTGGTGTAAGATCACCGGCGCGCAGCAGTAACGGCCGTATGGCCTCGTAAGCCCAATGCCCAGGCCGTGTGACAGGCTGCGGCCCACCATGGGGCAACACATTCCGCATCATCGGCCACAGCGGCGCAACCCCGGCAGTCGCCATCGCATCGCGATAATCCTGCGGCAGGTCTTCCAACGTTCCCAACTGGCCCACGATGCGTCCTCCCCGACAAGATTTAGCTTAACCGCTTAGCCCAGCAGGTCAACGCAGTCGCAATTCGACCGCTTCACAGAAGATCAAAGAGCCGCCCCGGCGCGTATTCTGGTTTCGGCAAGCCCAGCGCACGACAGAGCGCAAAAACCATCGCCTGGTTGGAAGTAACAACGGGCTTGCCGAGCGCATTTTCAACCGACGCAATCACTTCGACCGACCGCATGTCGGTACAACTTAAGACAATGGCTTCTGCATCCGAAACATTCGCCGCAAGGGCAAGCGCGTGCACCTCGGCAGGTGTCAACTCGCCCTGACCATAGTTGCCCAGAGCACGCCCAACATCGTGCACGCGTACGGTTTCGACGGCTTCGCTGGCCAGAAACGCAACTGCTTGGTTGTTGATTTCTCCCAAATACGGCGATGCGAACCCGATACGCCGCACGCCAAGCGCCGCGAGCGCCTGCACAAGTGCATCAGCTGCGGTAATGCACAGAGCACCGGAAAGTCTTTGGATTTGCGCGGCCAGGTCAGTATCAAACGCGCGCCCGTGTGTCAGCGTGGCCGACGTGCAGCCATAGAGCACCGCTTTTGGCCGGACGCCACACACCAATCGCAATGTCTCGGAGATGTCGGACGCGCCCAGCCCCGCCATTTGCTCTGACCCGGGTATTTCGTCAACGTCATACCCGCCAAGCCGCGCAGTATGGAGCGTGACACCTTTGGGGCACATCAATGCAAGATCGGGCTCTAGATTTGTATTGGTGAAGGGCACAAGGACACCGATCTTGGGCCCGGTGCGCGGGTCACTCATGACAACTCCTTTTTAAGAATGCCCAGCAAGCGTCCCATATCATCCTCTGTCCCGACCGTCGCGCGAAGGCACTGCGGCAAGCCGTAACCATCCATGGCCCGCAAGAGCACTCCGTTTTCAACCAAGATACGGTTCAACCCACGCGCCGCTGCAGCGCTTTCCATGGGCATCAGAACGAAGTTCGTATGGCTTTGCGGCGCGGCTATCCCTAGGGCGCGCACGTCGGCCAAAAACGCATCGCGCAGATGTACCGTTTTGGCGACAGTTCTGTACATATAGTCTTGGTCGCGCATCGCGGCAGCGGCCATGGCCTGCGCGGCGGTGGTAACATTGTTTGGATTAAGCACTTTGCGCATCTCACCGGCCACGGTTGGGGGGGCAACGGCCCAACCCACACGTGCGCCCGCCAGGCCGTAGGCTTTTGAAAATGTTCGCAAAACAACAGTTTGGGTTGTGAGCGCCAGATCAAAAAGCGGTGCGTTGCCATCCTCAAACTCGCCATAGGCTTCATCCAGAACCAAAAGCACGTCCGCGCGCAACGAAGACCGCAACATTCGGACCGCGGCACTGTCAATCTTGGTGCCTGTTGGATTGGCCGGGTTGCACAAAAAGACCATCTTCGTTGTCGGCGTGACTGCCGCCAAGATTGCCATTGGGTCGACTGTGAACGCGGTCTCGGGCGCTGCAACGTAGCGTGCGTTTACGTGCTGCGCAGCGGTCGCGACAAAAAGATAGCCGTACTGGCTTCCGACAATCTCAGTCTCTGGACCACAATACGCGCGGATCAACGCCCCGATCAGTTCCATTGACCCTGCACCGCAGAGGATGTCCCCTGTTCGTAGGTCATGCACATCGGCAATTGCCGCGCGCAATTCAGTCCACTGCGGATCGGGGTAGCGGGTCGCAGATGCAATCGCTTGTGCGCCAGCGGCAAGGGCGCGCGGCGAAGGCGGCCAAACGCTTTCGTTTTGGTTAAGCGCGATCGCCTGCGGCGGCGTCGGGTCAGAGAGTGCATAAGCCGCCATGGCCGCGATGTGAGGCAGAGCCCGCGTCATGTGCGACCTGCCCCGGTCGGCGTAACAAGACCCAAGGCAAGATCGCGCGCGACCGCCTCGTCCGCCCGCGCATTCGGTGGGCCAAAGCCGCCGCCCCCAGGCGTCTCAAACACCAGAGTCTGGCCGCGGTTGACCTGTACTTGCCCCTTACCTGGGACCGCGCGCCCATCGATTGAGATCTTGCCGACCGCCCCATCCGCGCCACCAGCGCGTCCGCGTGCTGGGAATTGGAGGCGCTCCACCGACAAAAATATAAGAACCGGATCGTCCGTAGCGGGTGACAGCTCAATCCGCTGGCCCAAGCCACCGCGAAATTGTCCAGCACCGCCTGAGTCGGGGATCAACTCGCGGTGCCATATGGTCACAGGCGCCATCGCCTCGGTGATTTCAACCTGTGATCCAAAGACGCCCGAAGGGAAGGCTGTGGCAGACAGACCATCAGCATAGGGGCGCGCACCTGTCCCGCCATTATGAACCGGCTCAATAGCAAACTGCCGTGAAGCACCTGCCACATGCCGCATCGGAAGGTCATACATGCACGACGCTCCCTCGGCCGGGACCGCGTCGGGCAGCGCCTGCGCAAGACAGCCTAAGACAAGGTCTGGCGTGACCTGGCCCAACGTATGGCGCATGGCGACTGGTGCTGGATGCTGGGCGTTAAGAATGCATCCCGGTGGCCCCGTAACAACGAAAGGTGCCAATGAACCGGCATTGTTGGGAATGTCCGGACCAATCAAGCACCGCAAGCCAAAGACCGTATAGGCCGTCGCATAGTTCAACGGGACGTTTACTCCCTTGGCAGAACACGGTGATGTTCCAGCAAAGTCGACTGTGATGACAGTGCCAGACACTGTGAGTGCGGCATGCAACTCCAGCGGCGCCTCGTAGCCTTCCACCCGCATCATGTTGCGGTAGGTCCCATCTGGTATCGCAGCAATCGCCGCTTCAGTTCCGGCTTTGGATGTTGTTATGATATGCGTCCCCAGCGCCTCGAGGGTCGTCAGGCCAAAGTCCACCATCATCGCGACTAAGCGCTCTGCCCCTGCCTCGCAGCACGCAATAAGCGCATAGATGTCACCCTCATTCGCAATGGGTTCGCGGGAGTTTGCGCGGATAACGTCCAGCAGGAGTGCGTTGGGCTCCCCTGCCGCGACCAATTTGCATGGCGGGATCAGAAGGCCCTCGTCATAAACGTCCGAGCCTTCCGGGCCCATTCCCAAGCCACCCAAGTCCACGAGGTGAGACGTGCAAGCCGTATAGCCAATAACGCGCCCTTCAAAATACACCGGCATCATCAGAAGAAAGTCGTTCAAGTGCCCCGATGCCAGCCAGGGATCATTCGTCATGTAGATATCGCCTGCCGACATATCGGCCGCCGGAAAACGGCTGCACAGGCTGTGGACCGCGGCAGCCATTGTGTTGATATGCCCCGGCGTTCCAGTTACGGCCTGCGCCAGCATACGCCCCTTGTCATCGAAGATCCCGGCCGAGATATCACCGCATTCACGAACGATCGGGCTAAACGCGGCCCGCATCAAAAGCTGCGCCTGCTCCTCAACCACCGACAGAAGACGATTCCACATAACCTGCGCGTTTGTTTTTGAAATCTGTGTCATTGCAGGTCCTTCCGGATCAAACGAAGGTTACCACATGCGTCCACATGTGCTGAAAAGTCTTCGGAAACCAGCGTCGTGGTCTGCGTTTCTGCGATAAGCGCGGGTCCAGGCACCGTTGTGTCCGGCGCGAGGTTTGCACGGTCTAGGACGGGCACCAAGATTTCTGCGCCTGTAACATCGCAAAGGATGGAAACAGTTTCGGCTTGGCCCGCGTCTTTTGGAACGGGCACAGACGTGTGGCGGGCCGAACCGGGCACAGAGGCTCGAACGGCCCAATTTAGGATTTCAATCTCCATCCCCGGCACAGGACGCGAGAAACTCATTGCATAGGCCGCCTCGAACGCGTCCGTAAGGTGCGGCACCCAGCCCGCACCGCCCGCTCCTGGGGGCAGCACAGTCTCAATTTCGTGGCCTTGCCCAACATAGCGCATGAAAGCCACTCTCTCGACAGACGCGGTGGCATTCGGTGCGCCCTGTGCCACGACGGCACGGGCCTCGCGTTCCATGGCCTCGAGCATACCGGTGACATCAAGCCACTCCATCTCGGTCAGCAGCCCGTAGCGGCTCCGCACAAGTTCAAAAGACACAGGCGCGCAGAGAAACCCTACGGCAGAGCCAACGCCAGGGTCAGGCGGGACCAGGATCTCTGTGATCCCAGCGGCGCGCGCCAACCGCGTGGCATGCAAAGGGCCATTGCCGCCAAATGCAATCATCACGCGTGTGGACAGGTCCTCACCCGATTCAACAGCATGCATCCTGGCTGCGGCGGCCATGTTTTCGTCAACCATTTGGGAGACACCCTGGGCCGCTTGCTCAACACTGATCTCGAGCGCACTTCCAACATCTGCTTCCAACGCGCGGCGCGCGGCCTCTCGGTCTGGCGAGACGTCGCCCTGTGCGAACCACTCGGGGCGGATGTACCCCAACGCGACGTCTGCGTCAGTCACAGTCGGATGCACCCCGCCTCGACCAAACGCGGCTGGCCCGGGATCCGACCCCGCGCTTTCGGGGCCAATCTGCAATCGCCCAAGCCTGTCCACGTGTGCGATGGAGCCGCCGCCGGCGCCAATCTCGATCATGTCGATGACAGGCACGCGCACAGGCATACCGGAACCTTTGATGAACCGCGCTGCACGGGCCACTTCAAAACTGCGCGCAGTGCGCGGTGTTCCAGAATTGATCAAGCACAGCTTGGCCGTTGTACCGCCCATATCGAAGCTGAGCACATTGCTTAGTCCTGCGCGCTTCGCGACATCACTTGCCAACGTGGCACCGCCCGCTGGCCCACTTTCGACCAGACGAATTGGAAAGCGTCGCGCCGTTTCGACCGTGCACATCCCGCCCGACGCGGTCATCATCAAGATTGGCGCATCCAAGCCCGCATTTGAAAACCGTGCGGCGAACTGCGCCAGATAACCGTCCATGAGAGGCTGGATGTATGCATTGGCAAGCGTCGTGCATAGCCGATCAAACTCTCGTGCTTCTGGGCTGACTTGGGAGGACAGGGAGATCCGCAGGTCCGGTCGTCGCGCCCGAAGTGCATCCGCCAACATGTCTTCGTGCGCCGGATTTGCATAGGCGTGCAAAAGGCAGATCGCCACAGCGTCCACCGACTCGTCAATCTGTCCCAGAACCTCCTCGATTGCCTTTTGCTGCAGGGGGATGAGCGCAGTGCCATGGACGTCCATCCGTTCTCGTACGGTTAGGCATTGATCCCGCCTGACCAACAGATCTGGCTTTTCAAGCGCGATATCATACTGCGCGTAGCGACGTTCGTATGCGATCTCAAGAATGTCGCGAAACCCGGCGGTGGTAATCGTGAACGTGCGCGCACCACGCTTTTCGATCAATGCGTTTGTGGCGAGGGTCGTTCCGTGAATGACACCTTTGACATCTGACGCCGAACACCGCGCAGCCCTAAGCGCACGCAAGGCCCCAGCCAGCGCCCCCGAGGACGGATCGTCATGCGTCGTCAGAACCTTGTTTGAGGCCAGGATCGTACCATCTGGATCGGCCAACACTGTGTCTGTGAAGGTGCCACCGATATCGATGGCCAAGCGCAAGTGTAGAGACATGATTTTCGGATGTGAAAGAAAAGGAGAAAGCGGCGCGGGATCAGCCCCGTCGCGCGACCAGATTGCAGCCGGTGGACCGGCGCCCCATATCTTTCACGATGACCATGGCACCAACGAACCCGCTTCCACGCGGTGTTGCAAGCCATTTTGCGACACAGCAGGTCCTTGGTCGCGACTTTGCCGCGCCAACACATAAAAATTGGTTCCAAGGCAAACGCGTCTCACCTAAGCTTTGCACATGACACATTTCACGCTCGCCAGCTTCAATGTCAAAAACCTGATTGGTGCGGATCAAGAGTATTACCGCTTTCAACGCTACACCGCTGAAGAATTTGCATGGAAACGCGACTGGCTTGCTGATCAGCTCCTCACGATGGACGCTGACATTGTCGGGTTTCAAGAGATCTTTGAAGAGGACGCGCTTAGAGATGTTATCTCAGACGCGGACCTGCGCGGGGAGGATGCGAATGCGGCGCATGTTCCGGATCGATCGAAGCGCTACCATAGGAAGGCGATCTTTCGCAAAATACGCTATGATGGGTACGGGGATGCACATCTCGCATTTGCCCCCAACGTTCATGACGGTGAGCCTGGGCAGCGTCGGCCGGGCGTCGCGACCCTGAGCAGATTTCCCTTTGCAAGCACACCGCAGATTATTCAAACACTCGACAAACCACTGCACATTCCGTTGCAGGAACTGGGTGGCAGCGACGGCGGTCGGTACACACTGTCGGTGACGTCACGACCGATTTTGAAGGTCCGAGTGCAGATCGAAAACCATGTTATTTCGATCTTCAACTGTCATCTGAAGTCCAAACTTGGCGAATTTGTGCGACCAGGCGGCGCGCCGTTCCCGCCTGAAGTTGACTTGACCGCCTATGATGCGGCGGGGCGCGCATTGGGGGCTTTGCGATCCGCATTGCGTCGGATGGGGGAGGCTTGGGTCTTGCGCCGCGCGATCCTTGACGAGTTGGCACAAGGGTTCCCGGTCATGGTGCTTGGTGATTTCAACGATGGCGAACATGCTGTCAGTTCGGAGATGATCTCGGGCGAAGTTCCGTTTAAGAACTATGCTTGGATGCTCCGCCACGATGCCGAGCATCCCAATCAACGCTATAGCAGAGAAGAAAGTGCAGAAATCACCGAAGCAATAGACGCAGTGCGCCTTC
>CAWUIP010000165.1:0-7208 GCA_963922415.1 uncultured Aliishimia sp.
GCCCGACGCGTGAGCCATTGCAAAGCCCGGCATTCTTGGGCATGACCCGGCGCTAAGATAGCCTCGGGGAAAAACATGAGCCGGATTGACGCCAAATTCGAAGCGCTGCGCGCCAGCGGGAAGAAAGCCTTTGTCGCCTATGTGATGGCAGGCGATCCTGATTATGAGACGGCCCTTGAGGTTGTCAAAGGCCTGCCCGATGCGGGCGTTGACGTGATTGAGTTGGGCCTGCCTTTTACAGACCCAATGGCGGATGGGCCGACCATTCAGCTGGCCGGGCAACGCGCACTGGACGCAGGCATGACGCTGAAGCGCACGCTGGACCTTGCGCGTGCGTTTCGTGCGCAGGACGACACGACCCCTATCGTCTTAATGGGCTACTACAATCCGATCTTTTCGCGCGGTGTTGACGCGTTCTTGGCCGATGCGCGTGCGGCGGGCATTGATGGGCTTATCGTTGTCGACCTGCCGCCCGAGGAGGATGACGAGCTTTGCCTGCCGGCGCAGGCCGCCGGGCTCAACTTCATTCGTCTGGCGACACCGACAACCGATGGCAAGCGGTTGCCCCGTGTGCTGCAGAATACGTCCGGCTTTGTCTATTACGTCTCGATCACGGGCATCACAGGCGCCGCCGTTGCACAAGCAGGCGACGTGGGCCCTGAGGTGGCGCGCATTAAGGAAGCCACAGACCTGCCGGTAATTGTCGGCTTTGGCATTAAGACGCCCGAACACGCAAAGGCCATCGCAGAGATTGCCGATGGCGCGGTCGTTGGCTCCGCCATTGTTGAACGTATCGGTCGTGGCGATGCCCCGGCAGAGGTTTTGTCTTTTGTGGCCTCGCTGGCCGAGGGCGCTCACAGCGTTTAAGCGCGCCGCAAAAGGTATGTATCCATAAGCCACCCGTGCGCTTTGCGCGCGCGGGCGCGGGCGTCCAGGATGCGCGGGGTGGCTTCCGGCAAAGGGCCCTGGTCCAAGATTTGTTCCGGCATGCCCAGGTACGCCCCCCACCAGATGCGCAGATCCGATTGCGGCAAGGCTTGGAAGCTGCAGTGCCCGTCAAGCATGACGACCAACGTCTCCGCGTCCGGGGGCCAGCCTCCTTCCCGCAAACGACGCCCTGTTGTAACGGTGACCGGGCCGTCGATTGTGTTGAACGGTATGGCATGGGCGGCCGTCAACGCCTGCAGCGCCGTGATGCCCGGCACCACGCGGACACGCGGGCGTGGTTGCAGGCGGGCGGCAATCCGCAGGGTACTGTCGTAGAGCCCCGGGTCACCCCAGACGAGCAGAGCCACTGGGCCGTTGATGCCGGGTGGGAGTGCTTTTGCCCAAGCCGCTGCGATTGCGTCGTGCCACCGCTCGACCCGGTCCAGATACGGCAAGCTTTCGTCGCGGACTGGCATGTCAAAAGGCACAACGCGCGCTGCGGCACCGGCCTCGGCCAGAATGCGCAATCGGATCTCTGCAAGGTCGTCCTTGCCGGGCCCTTTGCGCGGGAGAAGGATCACAGCCGCGTCGCGCAGCGCCGCCTGCCCTTCAAGCGTGACATGGTGCAGGGCACCCGTCCCGATCCCAATCAGCCAAAGATCCTCGATCATGCGCGCATTTCCTGAGACCTGAGCATCGCGACGTCAGAGCTCTGCCAGTGGACCAAAGAGAATGAGCGCTGGATGCGTGCCGACCTCTGCTGCCAAATCCTTGGCCAACAGGTCAACGGTTCTGCGGGTGAGGCGTTGGTCAGGCGTCCCGACCGCCTCTGCCAAGAGAGCGGGCGTGTGCGCAGGAAGCCCGCGCGCAATCAATGCGTCCGCCAAAGCTGGAAATGTCCGCTTTCCCATAAACACCACCGTACAGGCGTGCGGATCTGCGAGTGCATCAAGATCGATATCGTCTGGCAGCTGACCCGACGCGTCATGTCCAGTGACGAACTGCACGCGTCGCGCGGTCAGTCGGCGGGTCAGAGGGATGCCACTCGCTGCCGCAGCAGCCATCGCAGACGGCACGCCGGGGATGATTTCGTATTCAATGCCAGCCTCTTGGCACGCGACGAGCTCTTCCTCCAAGCGCCCAAAGAGACCGCTGTCCCCAGACTTCAAGCGGACAACGCGCGCCCCGGTTTTTGCATACTCTACCAGCAATTGGCTGACGTGGTGTTGCCGGGGCGAGGCGCGCCCAGCCCGTTTTCCGACGCCAACAAGGTCCGAAGTTTCCGGCACATGAGACAAGATCTGGCCCGCGGACAGATCATCAAAGAGCACCGCATCGGCGCGCGCCAACCGGTCGACGGCCTTCAAAGTGAGAAGTTCCGGATCGCCAGGACCGGATCCAACAAAGCTGACAAAACCGCTCATGCCGCGTCCTTCGTGATCAGGTGGAAAAACGTTCCCGAAACGGTCCCGCGCCAGGAGCCGGTTTCGGGCACCGTGTTTCCGTCTGCATCCGCCACAGTCGCCAAAGGCGCATCGGGCTGATCAAGGATGGTCGAATAATGAAACTCATGTCCGCGCAATGCGGATCCGGGTGCAAAGCCAGGCATTGCCGCGCTAAGGACAGCCCGACGGTAGCCTAAGTGAAACTTGCGCTTTTCATACGAGGTTACCAAACCAAGAAGACCTGCCATCGCATGCCGCACACCCTCCTTGTCGATGAGCGCCTCGCCCAGCGCCATGTACCCGCCGCACTCGCCATGCACAGGGCGCGTTTCGGCGTGATGCCGCAGACCCGCGCGGAACGTCTGAGCCTGCGCTAAGCGTCCTGCATGAAGTTCTGGATAACCGCCCGGCAACCAAACAAGATCAGCACTGGGATCTGGCGCTTCATCTGCCAGCGGCGAGAACGGTAAGATCTCGGCTCCTGCGCGCCGCCACCCGGTCAAAAGATGCGGATATGTGAAGGAAAATGCCGCATCACGCGCCAGGGCGATGCGTTGCGCTGGAGGCCGCGGCAGAGGCCCTGATTTCGGCGTCGGCGCGCTCTGTGCCGCTGCACGAAGGGCCGGCAGGTCGACATGCGCGCGCAGAAACTCCGCATAGCCAGCAATCGCCGCGTCGAGGTCCGGATGCTCAACCGCTTGGATGAGACCGAGGTGCCGCTCGGGCAACGCCAAGTCGCCGCGCCGGGGCAATACGCCCAGTACCTTGATGCCCGCGTCGTCCATGCCAAGCCGCGCCAGCCGTTCATGCCGAGGTGAGGCACAGCGGTTTAAGATGACACCAGCAAAGGGCAAATCAGGGCGATAGGTCTTGAACCCCAGGGCCGTCGCTGCCGCTGACTGGGCCTGCCCGCCCACGTCGATGACAAGGACCACGGGCCACCCCATGCGCGCCGCCGTCTCTGCACTGCTGCCAAAGCCGGTTTGTCCGCGCGTTGCAACCCCATCGTAAAGCCCCATTGAGCCTTCGCCAACGCAGATCTCGGCCCCTTGTGCCTCATGCGCAATAGCATCCAGAAGGTCTGGCGCCATCGCCCAGGTGTCCAGGTTGAACGAGGCACGACCGCTGGCTGCCTGGTGAAACGCCGGATCGATGTAATCGGGGCCCGACTTATACGGTTGCACAATCAGCCCGTCTTCACGAAGCGCGCGCAAGAGCCCCAGCATGACCGTGGTCTTGCCGGTGCCCGAAGCGGGAGCCGAGATCATCAACCCAGGTGGCGCGTGTGTTATGTCAGTCATCTCCATGGCTCCAGCTGGCCCACGGGCTTTCAGCCGTCTGCGGGCGGTAGCGACGGTCGTAGTCTGGCGCGTAAAGGCGGCTTTCATCGAAGCCATCTGCGCCGAGAACTGGCCCAACGAGGATCAGCGCGGTGCGCGTGAACGTGTCTGGCAGGTCGGTTTCGAGCCGCGCCAGCGAACTGCGCAGAATTTGCTCATCCGGCCATGACGCGCGGTAAACAACGGCAACAGGGCAATCCGCCCCGTAATGCGGCGTGAGTTCTGCGACCAGGCGGGGCACTTGGCCAATCGACAGGTGCAGCGCGAGCGTTGCGCCTGTCGCGCCGAAACCTTGCAGCGTCTCGCGCTCTGGCATTTGGGACGCACGGCCAGACATCCGCGTCAAAACCAGCGATTGACCAAGGCCTGGCAACGTCAATTCTTGACCCAAGCTCGCCGCTGCAGCCGCAAAGGACGGCACACCAGGTGTCACGCTATAGGGTATGCCCAGCGTATCCAAGCGTCTCACCTGCTCTCCCATTGCAGACCAAACCGACAGGTCGCCGGAATGGAGCCTGGCGACGTCTTGGCCTGCTGCATGCGCCGCCGTGCATTCGGCGACGATCGCGTCCAGGTCCATCGACGCTGTGTTGACGATACGCGCCCCGTCGGGGCAATGGGCCAGGATACCCTCCGGCACCAAGGACCCAGCGTAGAGGCATACCGGACACGCTGCGACTAAGTCGCGTCCGCGCAGTGTCAGTAAATCCGCGGCACCGGGGCCCGCACCGATGAAATGAACTGTCATTGTGATGGTCCTTGCGCCAAGGCACAGGTGGCTTGCCGGTCTTCTGATATGGTGCGTGCGCCCAAAAGCGAGGCCCCCGGCCCAGCCGCAGCCAAGGCCGCCGCCTCAGCGACAGATCCCAGACCATGCGCCGCCTGCGCCGCAGGGGACCGGGTCAGGGTGGTTTGTGATTGGGCCAAAGAATGGGCCACGAGTGACAGCGACAGGTTTGAGTGGGTCATAAATGCTGCAAAGGCGGGGGACCGCGCTTTATCCGCCAGCGTCGCCACAGCCCCTGCCCGCGTGCCGAGTTGATCTTGCGCACGGTTCAGCGCATCTTTCAGGCTGGCCTCGGTCGCGGCACTGGTAAATCCGAACCCTGCCACAATCATCGCGTGACACTCCATTGCACCACCGGGTAGCGCGCCTGCCAGCCTCGCTTGCTGCCCATTGGAGCCGCATCTGCAATTTCTACACGCATCAGCGTCCCGCCAACCCGCGCCTGCCAATCTGCCATGAGCGTCTCAGCCTCCAGTGTGACGGCATTGGCGACAATGCGGGTCCCAGGCGCGAGGCGGTCAAAGAGGTTGGTCAGAAGCACATCGCTCAAACCGCCGCCAATGAACACGGCGTCTGGCGGTGCGAGGTCCGCAAGAACATCCAGCGTTGCACCTTTCACTATGCGCAGCCCCGGCACACCGAGCGCCACGGCGTTGTGGCGGATCAACGCGACACGGTCGTCGCGTGCTTCAACGGCAATAGCCCGGCACTTGGGATGCGCCAGCATCCATTCGATACCAATTGTACCAGTGCCCGCGCCAAGATCCCAAAGCAGTTCGCCCGCGCGTGGCGCGAGGCTCGACAGCGTAATTGCGCGCAGAGGGCGCTTGGTCATTGTCCCGTCCGACGTAAAGACGTCATCGGCCAGCCCCGTACATACAGGCAGCGGCGCATCACCTTCGGCGATCTCCAACGCGACGGTCACTGGATGCTGCGCGTCGCTTGGTATCTCTGCAACCAAAGACGTGCGGATGCGTTGACGCGCCCCCCCGAGCGCTTCAAAAACCGTCGCGCGCGACGTTCCAAAGCCCAGATCGGTCATCCAGGTGCCCAAGTCCGTTAGCGCGGCACCATCCCGCAGCAACACAATCAAGCGCGCATCGAGCTGCAAGTGCGGTCGCAGCTGCGTCATCGGAGCGGCGTGAAGGCCCAAGCAGGTTGTCGCCTCAAGACCCCAACCGAGATGCGCCGCGACCCTGGAAAATGTGGATGGCGCGGGAAAGGCTTGCCACGCGTCCCGCGGAAAGTTGCGCGCAATCACGAGACCGGCGCCATACCAAAACGGATCGCCCGAAACTAAGAGCGCCACACGTTGCCCAGCGAGGCCCTTCAAAAGCGGCAAACCATCTGCAAAGGGTACCGGCCATTCAATTTGGCGCGCTGCTGTGGTGACCAGGGAAAGGTGACGCGGCGGACCCATAACAACCTCTGCCGCGTTAAGCGCTTCTTGGCTTGCGGGCGACAGGCCTGCCGGGCCATCTTCACCCAGACCAATAATGCTGATCCAAGGAGCCTCAACCATCGCCGAAAACCTGTTGATCTTGGGGGGCACCACCGAAGCCACCGCCCTGGCAAAGGCCGCAGCCAATGCCGGTCTGCGCGGTACAGTGTCTTTTGCGGGACGCGTGGACCGACCTGTGCGCCAACCGCTGCCGCAACGCATCGGTGGATTTGGCGGTGCAGCCGGTTTGGCGGCCTATCTG
This sequence comes from uncultured Aliishimia sp., assembly GCA_963922415.1. GTDB lineage: Bacteria > Pseudomonadota > Alphaproteobacteria > Rhodobacterales > Rhodobacteraceae > Aliishimia. The sequence goes on from CAWUIP010000165.1 coordinate 6,203, forward strand.
ACCGCCGAAAGCATCACCCATGTCATCGACGCCACCCACCCTTTCGCAGCCCAGATGAGCCACAATGCCGTCGCCGGCTGTGCGCGGGCGCAGGTGCCTTTGATCGCGCTTACCCGCCCCGCCTGGACCCAAGGGGCGGGCGATCACTGGACCCGCGTGCCGGACATCGCGGGGGCCGTGGCCGCGCTCGACCAGCCCGCGCGCCGTGTCATGCTTGCCGTGGGCCGGATGCATCTTTCTGACTTCGCGCCCAACCCGCAACATCACTACCTGCTGCGGCTTGTGGACCCGCCCAAGGCCGACCTTCCGCTCCCAGACACAGAGGTCATCGTGGATCGTGGCCCGTTTTCCGCCGCCAGCGACCAAGTCTTGATGGAGACGCGGGCCATTGACCTCGTGGTGTCGAAAAACTCGGGTGGCACGGGCGCTTACGCCAAGATCGAAGCCGCACGCGCGCTTGGCCTGCCGGTGATCATGATCGACCGGCCCGCCCAACCGGACCGTTATGAAGTCTCCTCGACCCAGGAAGTTTTGGACTGGCTCGCTCATACCGGCACCGATCTTGGGGTATAGACCCAAGTGCCCGCAGCGCTCTTGATCGCGCGCGTGGTGGACGCGCCTACGATCACCAAAGTGCGCATATCGGCCATTTCGGGCGTCGCCTCGGACAAGGGAACCACAGTGAGCGTTTCTTCGGGTGTCGACACCGCGCGCGCGAATAGGATCAGCCGCTCCGGCGCGCATACCTCCCGCAACACATCGAGTGCACGGCCAAAGCCCTCGGGCCGCGATTTGGAGCGCGGGTTGTAGAACGCCATCGCGAAATCGGCTGCGACCGCGTGGCGCAGACGCGCCTCGATCAGGGACCAGGGTTTGAGGTTATCGCTGAGGTTGATTGTGCAGAAATCGTGGCCTAACGGCGCGCCCGCCTTGGCCGCCGCCGCGAGCATCGCCGTGATGCCCGGCAGCACACGGATATCGAGCGCGCGCCAGGGCGCAGGCCCCG
>CAWUIP010000166.1:0-7055 GCA_963922415.1 uncultured Aliishimia sp.
TATAGCAGAGAAGAAAGTGCAGAAATCACCGAAGCAATAGACGCAGTGCGCCTTCACTCCGCCGAAAAGTTGTTTGTCCGCAAAAGCCTGCGGGACATGGTCTATACGACTGCGTTTGGCGGTGCCTTTGAAAGCATCGACCAGATCTACCTATCCCGGCACTTCATGCCCGAGTGGTCTGGGTCGATTGGCGAAATGGAGTACTTCAGTGTGTTGAACGATCACCTGACGGACGGATCACATCCTGAGGCGCCTTACAACAAGCTCGCCTCCGACCACGGCCAGATCATGGTGCACATGCGCCTGAAAGACTAAGGGCACACCCGTAGGCTATGGGTTTTGGCCTGCGCGACCTGTCCGCCTTTGGTTTCCCAAATCACCACAAAATCGACACGGCATGTCAGCGTTGCCTTCGACAGCCGATAGGATTTCAGATCCGGGTACTGCGCCGCATTAACACGCTGCCACGCCGACATCATCGCTTGCCGTGCGGCAACTGTTGGCGCTTCTTTCTGGAACCAATCGCTGGCGAACGCCTCGTAGGCCAGTTGTGCCCGCGATGTGCCATCATCCAGAAAACCCTCATCTTTGAGGCCTTGTGCGAACGCATCAGCCGAGGGGCTGCTCGCCGCAAGGATATTGACGTTTTCAGCAAAAGCGTCCGGCACGAAACTCAAAGGGCCCGACCGGGTGAAGGCTGGCGGAGGCAGGAAGATATACGCGCATATGACGCATAAAAGCACCGCGCATAGGGTGCAGAGGCGAAAGGGCAAACTCATGGTTTTCCGCGTGCCGGGGGTGCACGCCGTTGCTAAGGTATTGGATTTGAATTGAAACGAGGTTAACCTCAGATAGCATTTCGCGCAACGGCTGCTCTGCAAGGTTGACACAATAATGTGTCAGAATCATCACGCCATGGAGTACGGCACCATCGGCATCGCAGCTTTCAAAAAGATGCAGGCGCGCAAGCTTACGTAACGTAAAGTGTCTAATATTCTTTAGAAAATGTCACGTCAGCGCATCCAAGGAATAGTCACAAGCTTGGGAAGTGACCCGCAGGAGCTTTTAGCGTTCAGTACAAAAATACGTGAGGACGGAGACAGGCAGCACAGCTGTCTTCACTGAAAAAGCCACGCTCTTGGAAAAGAGCGCGGCCCCGTTTTTTGGTTTCGCGGAGCGTTATTCTGCCGCAACCGGCGCCTTTGCCAAGTTGCGCAGCACGTAATGCAGCACGCCGCCGTTTTCGATGTACTCAATCTCTACCGCCGTATCGATCCGGCATTTCAGCGTGATCTCTTTGGTGGTTCCGTCGGACATTGTGATGGTGCAAGGCACCTCGGCCAGCGGCGTGACATTGTCGAGCCCATGGATAGATACTGTCTCGTCTCCGGTCAGTCCCAGTGACTTTCGAGTGTCGCCGCCCGTGAACTCAAACGGGATCACACCCATCCCAACCAGGTTCGACCGGTGGATACGCTCAAAGCTTTCGGCGACCACGGCCTTGACGCCCAGAAGGGCTGTGCCCTTGGCCGCCCAGTCGCGCGACGATCCAGCACCGTATTGCGCGCCGCCAAAGATGACCAGCGGCACACCGGCCTCTTGGTAGGCCATCGCCGCGTCATAGATCGAGGCCTGCGCGCCGTCGGGACCTTTGGTGTAGCCGCCTTCGACACCGTCGAGCATTTCGTTCTTGATGCGGATATTGGCGAAGGTGCCGCGCATCATCACCTCGTGGTTGCCGCGCCGTGAGCCGTAGGAGTTGAACTCCCGCGGGGTCACTTGGCGGTCGGTGAGGTACTTGCCTGCAGGCGTCGTGTCCTTGAACGAACCGGCAGGTGAGATGTGGTCCGTGGTGATCATGTCACCCAAGAGCGCCAGCACCCGTGCGCCTTCAATGTTCTCGATGTCCTTTGTGTCCATTGTCATGCCTTGGAAGTAAGGCGGGTTCTGGACATAGGTCGATTGCGTTGGCCAGTCGTAGACCAGGCTATCGGTGGTCTCGACCCCTTGCCACTTGTCGTCACCGGTGAAGACTTCGGCGTATTTCTCCATGAAGGCTTCGCGGGTCACGGTCTGCTCAACCAACTCCGCCACCTCTTGGCTGGTGGGCCAGATGTCTTTCAGGAACACGTCTTTGCCGTCCGGCGTCTGCGCGATTGGGTCTGTGGCCAGGTTGATGTCCATGGTGCCCGCCAAGGCATAGGCCACGACCAGTGGCGGTGAGGCCAGATAGTTGGCGCGCACGTCAGGCGAAATGCGGCCTTCGAAGTTCCGGTTGCCCGACAGGACAGAGGTCGCCACCAGGTCGCCGTCGGCAATGGCTTTCGACAGTTCCGCCTGGATCGGGCCGGAGTTGCCGATGCAGGTGGTGCAGCCATAGCCCACGAGGTTGAATCCGATCTTGTCGAGATCCTCTTGCAGGCCGGCGGCCTCCAAATAGGCGCTCACAACCTGAGAGCCAGGTGCCAGCGACGTCTTCACCCACGGCTTACGGTCCAGCCCCAAGGCTGCGGCCTTGCGCGCCACCAGGCCCGCGCCGATCATCACGTAAGGGTTCGAGGTGTTGGTGCAGGACGTGATCGAGGCAATCACCACCTTGCCCGACGACAGCGAGTAGTCCTCGCCCTCGACCGCGACTTCTTTGTCCATGGGGCGCTTGAAGGTCTCTTCCATCTCGCGGCGGAACGCCGTCTGCGCCTGATCGAGTGCCACGTAATCCTGTGGGCGCTTGGGGCCGGAGATTGCGGGCACGATAGTGCCCATGTCCAACTCCAACGTGTCGGTGTAGATTGGATCGTAATCTGCGCCGCGCCAGAAGCCATTTTCCTTGGCATAGGCTTCCACAAGGGCGATGCGATCTTCGTCGCGGCCCGTGTTGCGCAGGTAGCGCAGGGTTTCGGTGTCGATGGGGAAGAAGCCGCAGGTGGCCCCATATTCAGGTGCCATATTCGCAATCGTCGCGCGGTCCGCCAGCGGCAGCACGTCCAAGCCGGGGCCATAGAATTCGACAAACTTGCCCACAACGCCCTTGGCGCGCAACATCTCAACCACTTTCAGGACAAGGTCGGTCCCAGTGGTGCCTTCCATCATCGCGCCCGTGAGCTTAAAGCCGATCACTTCCGGGATCAGCATCGAAATGGGCTGGCCGAGCATTGCCGCTTCGGCCTCGATCCCGCCAACACCCCAGCCCAAGACGGCCGCGCCGTTGACCATGGTCGTGTGGCTATCGGTGCCAACCAGCGTATCTGGGTAGGCGACCTCTTCACCGTTTTGGTCCGTGTCGGTCCAGACGGTTTGGGCGAGGTATTCCAGGTTTACCTGGTGGCAGATGCCGGTGCCGGGGGGGACCACGCGGAAGTTGTCAAATGCGGACTGGCCCCATTTAAGGAACGTGTAGCGCTCCATGTTACGCTCATACTCGCGGTCCACGTTCACCTGGAACGCGCGCGGGTTGCCAAACTCGTCGATCATGACGGAGTGGTCGATCACAAGGTCAACAGGGTTCAGCGGGTTGATCTTCTCGGGATCGCCGCCCAGCGCCACGATGCCGTCGCGCATGGCTGCAAGGTCAACGACCGCTGGCACACCGGTGAAGTCCTGCATCAGCACGCGCGCTGGACGATACGCGATCTCGCGCGGGTTTTGGCCGCCCTTCTCGCCCCACTCGGCAAAGGCCTTGATGTCGTCCACATGCACCGTCTTTGCGTCCTCGAACCGCAGCATATTCTCCAGCACGACTTTCAGCGCGGCAGGCAACTTCGAAAAGTCTCCCAGGCCAGCCTCGGTTGCGGCAGGAATCGAGTAGTATGCAACCGACTGGCTGCCGACTGTGAGCGTCTTGCGGGTCTTTGACGTGTCTTGTCCGACGGTAATTGGCATAAGCTAGGCTCCGCTGGCTGATAGGGACTTTAATTTGTATGCTCTATGGGCCCACCCGCGCGCGGGATCAACTGCAATCCGGGGGGTGCGACAATTTATTGTATACCATAGTGTACTAAGTGTTAAAACCCACGGATTTACACGGGCGGCTCAACAAGGCTTGATTGGCTATTTCAAACAATCGGATTTACATACGGTCGGCAGCATAAAGGAATCTGTCTCGTGCGCTTTCATAATCGCGTTTTCCGTGTACTGGCCGTTTTGGCGACGGCGTTCAGCTTTGCATCGGCCAAACCGGCCGCGGCAGACCCCGTTGTGGTTGAGCTTTTCACGTCGCAAGGGTGCTCGTCCTGCCCGCCCGCAGACGCGTTGTTACACGAGCTTGCCGACCGCGAGGATGTGATCGCCTTGGCGCTTCATGTCGACTATTGGGACTACATCGGTTGGAAAGACGTTTTTGCAAACCCAGCGCACTCCGACCGGCAGCGGCAATACGCCATCGTCGCGGGGCGGCGTTCGATCTATACGCCACAAATGGTTGTGAACGGCGAAACCAGTATTGTGGGCGCAAAGGCCATGAAGCTCGCCGATGCGATTGCAATCGAGAAGTCCCGTGAAGCGCCGGTTGCTCTTCAACTTGCGCGGCAAGGTGATCAGGTTCGCATTCAGGCCGAAACAGCCGGGCGCGCAAAGGGCTATGTGGTGCATATGTTGCGCTATCAACCCACGCGTGATGTCAAGATTTTGCGTGGTGAGAATGCTGGACGCTCGATGAGCTATGCGAATGTCGTTGAAGATTGGCGGGTCTTGGCGGAATGGTCCGGGCGCAAACCGCTGGATCTGGTGGCCGAGGCGCGCGGCACGGCGCCTGTGGTGGTTCTGATCCAAGCGGAAAACCATGGCCGCATCTTGGCGGCGCAACGCCTGCGTTAGGCGGTGTCTGCATTTAGGCGCGGCGCTGGCGCGTGTCAGAATTTGCCGCTGACATAGTGATTTGGCCGCCTAGGGCGGGTGCGCGCGGTGGCGCACCTTACGTTTGCAGTTTCTCCAGCACAGATGTCGCGAGCGGACGGGTGACCGCGCGCTTTTGCTCAAGGCTTTCACGATTGAGCGTCGCGACCAGCGTGCGCGCCATGGCAAAAGACCTGTCCATATGCGCCACAAGGTACGGGATCACATCTGACTTCGGCACAATCTGGTGGTCATTGAACTGCTTTGCCAAGACCGCCGCCAGCAAAGTGTCGTCTGGCGGTTGCAGATCGGCTTGGGTGGCGCCTTGCAGACGGCTTTGGAGGTCTGGAAGCTGCAGCCCCCAAGCGGCCACCGCTGTGTCACCCGTGCAAAGCAGCGTATGCCCGTTGGCCAACACCAGATTGTGAAGATGGAAAAGCGCGGTTTCCAGCGCCGCGTCACCGGCAATGGCCGACACATCCTCGACCCCAACATGACCTGCGGCCAAGCTGGGCACATCAGCCTCGTTCAGGCGCGAAGCGGGCAGAACTTGCGCATTGGCCCGGCTGGACCAGACATGCGCCAAATGGGTCTTGCCCGCGCCCGGAAGCCCTGTAACCACCAGCTTGCCGCCCGTCCAGGAAGGCCAGGCGTCGATCAACGCCACCGCCATCGCATTCGACGGCGCGACCAGAAAATCCGCGCGCGCGTGGGCCGTGCGCGCTGGCAAATCGAGACTAAGCTGTTGCGGCATCACGCGTCGTCTCGCCCCGCCTTCCCGCGGTAAAGCAAGCTGTCCTGATAAACCTCGCCCACCAAAAAGCGCGCAAGCACACCTAAGGCAGCCGCGACGGGTACCGCGACGAGCATCCCGATAAACCCGAAAAGCGCGCCAAAGACCGACAAGGCAAGCAAGAGCCAGACGGGGTGCAGCCCCACCGAACTGCCAACCAAGTTGGGCGTCAGCACATTGCCTTCCACCACTTGGCCGACAACGAAGATCGCGGCGATGATACCAACATGCAGCCAGTCACCCCAAAACTGAAAGAGCGCCAAGCCGATGGCCAAAGCACCACCGATCAGCGCGCCCAGATATGGAATGAAGGTCAGTAGCCCGGCAGTAAAGCCGACCACAAGACCGAATTGGAGCCCCGCGATCATAAGGGCAACGGCATAATACGTCCCCAAGGCCAAACAGACCGAGCCCATGCCCCGAATGAAGGCCGACAGCGTCTTGTCAATCTCGCCCGCAAGACGCCGGATCATGGGCGCGTGATCGCGCGGCAAGAGGTTATCGACCTGCGCGATCATCCGGTCCCAATCGAGAAGCAGATAGACCGCGACGACCGGCACAATCACAAAGAGGACGATCACATTGATGACCGATGCAGCCGATGTGATGACAGAGTTCAAAAGCTCGCCGCCCCGCGATTGGATGGTTTCGCCCAGCGAGGACAGTGTGGTGCGCAACGTTGATCCTTCTTCCAATGCGCTGGGGAACCGCTCGGACAAGAAGGCTGAAATTTCGCGGGCAAATTGCGGGGCCGTTTCAAACAGCAGAACAAATTGCTGGACCAGCGTCGGAATGACCAAAAGCGCAAGAACGATGAAGGTGAGGAGTGCGACGACCGTAATGATCGCTGTCGCTGCGGCGCGGCTTGCGCCCATCTTTTCCAGCCGGTCCGCGACAGGGTCCAGGAAATAGGCGATGGCACCACCCAACACGAAGGGCAAAAGCACATTCCCCAACGCCCAAAGAACGATGAAGAACACGGCGGCGGCGATGCCCCAGTATTGAAGTTGTTTGCTGACAGGAAGGGCCATCCGATGCTCCGCTATCGATATGGCGTGAGATTGCCCTTTTCGCACTGATTTTCAAGTGAGGGAGGACCGCGCGCGGGCCCAGATAAGTCTGAAGAGGCAAATAAAAGGCGCGCTGCCCTGGGGGGTGCAACGCGCCAGAGTGCGAGATGTGCTCGCGGTGTATGGCCTTAGTGGCAGGCGGGGCGTGTGCCCGGCAGCAGAACTTTGTCGACGACGTGGATCACACCGTTGTCGGCTTTGATGTTCGCGATGACGACGTTTGCGCTTTCGCCTGTACCGTCAGCAATGCTGACGCCAGCGGAAGATTTGGTGATGCACAGACGCTCGGACGCCAGGATCGGCTTGAAGTAGTTGGAGCCTGTTGGGATCATCTCGGCTGTCAAGTTGCGGTCATCCACGTG
>CAWUIP010000167.1:0-7049 GCA_963922415.1 uncultured Aliishimia sp.
GCGGCGGCGTCGGCGGCGTAGGCTGCGGCGTCGCCGGCGGCGTAGGTAATCTCCGGGGATGGATAAACTGCCGCACCCTCGCAGATTGAGAGGGCACCAAAGACAGGGGCGGCTGTCAATTCGCGGCTTCTGGGTTTGGGCCGATCAGCGAAATAGTCCAGCGCGTTGGGCAGAACGCGGGCGGCAGAATAAAATGCAATGCGCAGGGACGTGCGGCGGCGAATCTCTTCATCCGCGATGCCGTCAAGATAGGCCTCAAGGCTCTCCCGATCCTGAACCTCCGCGATCTCTACCATCTCAGCCAGCCTCACGCCCCAGATGCGCAGGCAGGGCGTTGGCCCAGGCGCTGATGGTGCCTGCGCCGAGGCAGACGACCATGTCGCCGGGGCGGGCCTGTTCGCGGACCAGGCGGGTGAGGTCCTCTTCCCCCAGCACTGCACGGGCGTGGCGGTGGCCGTGGCGGATGAGGCCTGCGACGAGGTCATCGCGTCCGGCGCCGTCGATGGGGGCCTCGCCTGCAGCGAAGACCTCGGCGATGCCCACCACGTCGGCCTCGTTAAAGCAGGCGCAGAACTCCTCGAAATGGTGCGACAGGCGCGTATAGCGGTGGGGTTGGTGTACCGCGATCACCCGCGCCTCGGGCGTATCGCTCACCGCTTGGCGCGCGGCTTTCAGCACAGCGGCGATCTCTACCGGGTGGTGGCCGTAATCATCGATGATTGTCACCCCGTTCACTTCGCCCACCTTCGTAAAGCGGCGGTTAACGCCGCCAAAGTTGGCGAGAGCGTCGCGGATTTCTTCCACTTTCATGCCCAAGTGGCGGGCGACCGCGATGGCCGAGAGCGCGTTTGAGACATTGTGATCGCCCGGCATGGGCAGCGTGCAGCCTTCGATCAGCATCCCTTCGGCCTGGAGCGCCACGTCGAACTGCGCCACCCCGCCCTTGTAGGTCAGGTTCACCGCGCGCACGTCGGCTTGGGCGTTGAACCCATAGGTCAGCACGCGGCGGTCGGTGATCCGCCCCACCAGCGCTTGGACATCCGGGTCATCGGTGCAGCAGATGGCAAGCCCGTAGAAAGGGATGTTGGAGACGAAGTCCTGAAAGCCCTGGTGCAGGTTTTCGACCGTGCCCCAATGTTCCATATGCTCGGGGTCGATATTGGTGACGATGGCGATGGTGGCGGGGAGGCGGTTGAAGGTGCCGTCGCTTTCGTCGGCCTCGACCACCATCCACTCCCCGGCCCCGGCCCGCGCGTTGGAGCCGTAAGCGTGGATGATGCCACCATTCACCACCGTTGGGTCGAAGTTCCCGGCATCCAGAAGCGTGGCGACCATGGTGGTGGTGGTGGTTTTGCCATGGGTGCCCGCGATGGCGACGTTGGATTTGAGCCGCATGAGTTCCGCCAGCATCTCGGCCCGGCGCACGATGGGCAGGCCCGCGGCGCGTGCCGCGTCAAGCTCGGCATTGCCCGGTTTGATGGCCGAGGAGATCACGATCACTTCGGCTGCGTCGATGTTTTCGGCGGCCTGGCCTTCGAAGATCGTGGCCCCAAGCGCGGCAAGGCGTTCGGTGATCTTGGAAGCTTTCAGGTCCGACCCCTGCACGGTGTAGCCGTGGTTTAGAAGGACCTCGGCGATCCCCGACATGCCGATGCCACCGATGCCCACAAAGTGGATGGGTCCGACATCGGTGGGCAGCTTGGTTGCGGCGTTCATGTGGGGGGCCCTTTCTTGGCGAGGGTTTCGATGAGTGCGACAAGACACTCGGTCGCGTCGAGCTTGGCTTTGGCGTGGGCGGCAGCAGCCATGCGTTGCGCCTCGTCCGGCTGCGTCAGCAGCGATTGCAGCGTTTTGGACAAGGCGGCAGCCGTGAAGTCCCGTTCTTGAAAGGCGATGGCGGCGCCCGCCTCGACCAACCCGCGCGCATTGGCGGTTTGATGGTCCGACGCCGCAGCGGCATAGGGCACCAAGATCGCGGGCCGCCCGATGGCGGCGATGTCTGCGATGCTTGAGGCGCCTGCGCGCGATATGATGAGTTGCGCCTCGGCGAAGGCGGCAGGGACGTCGATGAAGCCCGCCACATCTGCGCGCACTCCGATGCGCGCATAGGCGGCGCGTACAGCCTCTGCGTCTTCGTCGCGCGCCTGCTGTACGACTGTCAGGTTTGCTAAAACGGCGTCCGGCAGATCTGCAACGGCCTCGGGGACCACTTGGCTGAGGATGCGCGCCCCTTGGCTGCCGCCGATGACGACAAGCTTCATCGGGTAGTCACCCGGCGGCGTGTAGGGTGCGCCCGCGCGCGCACCGACTGCCGAACGCACAGGGTTGCCGATGTCTTGGCCAGTGACCTGCGCCTCCAACTGCGTGGGCCAGGTGCCGCACGCGACGGCGTCCACGCGTCGGGCGAAGATCTGGTTGACCCGGCCGAGCACACCGTTTTGTTCGTGAATGAGGCGCGGAAGGCCCAAAAGCCAGGCTGCGGACAGTGCCGGGATCGTCGGATAGCCACCAAACCCGATCACAGCCTCTGGCCGGTCGTTACGGAAGGCCAAAAGGGCCGACAGGACACCCCGCGCGATCTTGAACGGCACGCCCAGTTTGGCCACAGCGCCGCCCCGCGCAAAGGTGGCGCTGTCGATCACGTCGATCTCGACCGCCTCAGGAAAGGCGCCCGTGTAGCGCGCGCCGCGCGCATCTGTCGAAAGCTTCACCCGCCATCCGCGCGCCAGCATCGCCTCGGCCAAGGCCTGGGCGGGGAACATATGCCCGCCCGTGCCGCCTGCCGCCATAACCAGTAAGGGCGCTGTCATAATTCTCTCGCGCGACAGGCCAAGTACGACGCCCGGCTCATCCCTTGGGCCCCAGAAGGTCGCTAATTTCGCCCTGCGGACGGGTGCGCGTGAGTGCCAGCAACATTCCAATCGCAATCCCGCTGGCAATCACAGAAGAGCCGCCGTAGCTCACAAACGGAAGGGTCATGCCTTTGGCCGGCAAAAGGCGCACAGCGACACCGATATTGACCATGGCCTGAACGGCAACCATCGCCGCGAGCCCAGTCCCCGCAAGGCGTATAAATGGATCTCGCTCGCGCATCAGACGCAGCAGGGACCGCACGACGATCCCCGCGAAAAGTCCCATAATCAACAGGACCAGGATCAACCCATACTCTTCAGCCGCAACGGCGATGATGAAATCTGTGTGCGCATCAGGCAGTGACCATTTCACCTGACCCTCGCCGACCCCGACGCCGAACAGTCCACCCTCTCGAATTGCGTTCGCGGCATAGCCCAATTGGGTCGTCGGATCGACGTCGACGCTCAGAAAGCCATCAATCCGACGTGCGAAATGCTCCGACTTGGAATAGGCAAACGTGCCAGCCAGCACGACAAGCCCCGCCACCGCGATCAAAAAAAGCATCGACGCGCCGGCAACAAAATACATGACACCCCACCCAAACATGACCAGCGCCGCTTGCCCAAAGTCGGGCTGCAAGGCCAACATGACAACGATTGTAAGGCACAGCATGAACGACCACGCGCGTCCAGGCGGACCATTAACATCCTGCGACGCCGCCATCATCCAAGCTGCAACCACCATAAAGGTTGGCTTCAGGAATTCGCTCGGCTGGAGTGAGGCAAATCCAAATGAATACCAACGCACCGCGCCTTTGCCGAAATCGGTCCCCAGAAACGGCAACAGTGCAAGTCCCACGAAACAGGCCAAAAACCCGAGCACAGCGAGACGGCGCACCAGCTGCGGTGACATCATTGAGGTCAAGACCATCACGATCAGCGCCAAACACCCAAAGACAGCCTGCCGCTGCACGTAGTGGAACGAGTCCAATCCGTTCTTGGCCGCCAAGGGAGGCGACGCTGCGAGGCCCAACAAAATGCCAATGCTAAAAAGAACGAAAATACAAGTCAGCGTCCAGCGATCCACTGTGCGCCACCACTTGGGAAGGATTGGCTCCGCTTCCCGAACGGGAACCGTGCCATACACCATCTCTGTCATATGTCTACCGCTACACTGCCTTAGTCGCCCCAATTCTTTGGGGTCTTAGCGTTCAGATTATCACTATCTGGGCCGCGAGGCTAGCTTGGATTATGCACAGCCCGGAAGTTTTGCTGGCTTAAGGCGTGAACGGGGTGTTGGGCTGGCACGCGAACTGGTCCATTTGTGTCCGGCAGTTTTCGATCGCCGCGATGTACTGGGTCAACGTTTCAGGAATGCCCGGAACCGCCTTAGCCTGGGTCAATAGGGCTTCGGCTTGGTCCGGCTGACCAGTCGTTTGCAGAAAATACGCAACAATTGCGCGAAGAAACGCACCTTCAATGGGTTCGGCCCGCGCCACTTCGATTTCAAACTCGTCCATAAAGCGCGCCGTCATCTCAGTGTTGCCAGCAAGGCTTTCGCCTTCAAACCACACCGCATTCATCAACAGCCCAAACGCGCCAGGTGTGCCCGAGAGGCCCATCTTGACGGCGACCTGATAGGCGCGCTGCCAGGCGGGCAGCTCCAAAAGGGGGGCAAACTCCGCCGATCCAACAAACTCTGTCAATTGCGCCACTTGCTCGTCCGAAAACTCTTGGAAGAGGGGAAGCCCATTTGATGGGCAGACCGGCAATTGCGTGATGAAGTCGCATGTGGTGAGCGGGCGAAACGACATCGTCCGCCCTTGAAGCGAACAGGATGTCGTCTCCACAACCGAGAAGCTTTCGCCGCCCACCGGGCATGTCAGCGTTGCATCAACCGGCGAGCCTGCGTGAACCGCACCTGCCAACAACATCGCAATCAGCGCTGCAAAAGGTTTCATGGTGCGGCATCCTCTTTTCGTCGTGGGTCGGGTGTGGGACGTTAGGGTACGGGTGTCGTGGCCCGCCGTCGTAGACTTAAGCAGACTTACCACGCAATCAATCTTTGGTCGCGCAGGAAAGTAGCACGTTTCCGCGATCCGCAATTTGGGTGGCGCGGCACTTGATGCGGCTGTTTTCGCCCTTGACCGTGCCGCCCACCCCGCGCAAAGCCGCGCCTATGCAAGTTGATACGCTGATTTTGGGCGCAGGTGCTGCGGGGCTGATGTGCGCCGCCCATGCCGGTGGGCGTGTTCTGCTGGTCGACCACGCCAAGCGACCTGGCGAAAAGATCCGCATTTCGGGCGGCGGGCGCTGCAATTTCACCAACCTCTCCTGCGAGCCTGGCGCGTTTCTCAGCCGCAACCCCCATTTCTGCAAATCCGCGTTGGCGCGCTACACGCAGTGGGACTTCATTGACTTGGTCAGCGCCCACAGCATCGCGTATCACGAAAAGACGCTTGGGCAGCTCTTTTGCGATGGCAAATCTACACAGATTGTTGAAATGCTGACGACCCTGGTTGCCGCAGCCGGGGCGGAGCTTTGGTGCGACACGCAGATTGATCACGTGGCCCGCAAAGGTGCTGCGTTCCACGCAACCCTCACCCCCAACGGCCAGCAGATCGAGGTGCAAGCGCGCCACTTGGTGCTTGCAACCGGTGGCAAATCCATCCCCAAAATGGGCGCCACGGGCTTGGCGTACCAGTTGGCAGAGCGGTTTGGCCTGGGCGTCACTGACACGCGCGCGGCGCTTGTGCCCTATACGTTTGCCGATAAGCGCTTTGCCCCGCTGTCAGGCGTGTCTGTTCCGGCCCGTGTGACCACCCGTGACGGGACCGCCTTTGACGAAGGCCTGCTCTTTACCCATCGCGGCCTGTCTGGGCCTGCGATCCTGCAAAGCTCCAGCTATTGGCGCGAGGGTGAGGACATCGCCGTGAACATCGCCCCCGATGGGCTTTACGACACGCTGCGCGCCCAGCGGCAGGCTGGTGGCCGCCACGCGTTGAAGACAGAGCTTGCGCGCCACCTGCCCGCGCGCCTTGCGGATCATGTGGCGGCAGAGTTTGCGCTTGTAGGAAACTTGGCCGATCAGTCTGACGCGTCGCTGGATGCGCTTTGCGGAAGGCTTGCTGATTGGCGGCTGACCCCGTCCGGGACCGAGGGCTACCGTACCGCAGAAGTGACGCTTGGCGGCATCGACACCGATCACCTGTCAAGCCAAACGATGGAAGCCAAGGCGGTGCCTGGGCTTTACGTCATCGGCGAGGCTGTGGACGTCACCGGGTGGCTGGGTGGATACAACTTTCAGTGGGCCTGGTCTTCGGCGATGGCGGCGGCCCGCGCAATCGGCGGTTAACCTTCCTGCGCTAAAGCGGCAGCATCTGTCAGCCCGAGCCGCCCCTGTGATCCTGTCCCGCCTCCTCCAGCTTCTTTTGCCCGCCCTGTTCCCCTCTTGGCGGTTTTTCAAGACGATTGGCCCATCACCCCGCATTGAAACTCGCACGCCGCTTGGCAGCGGCGACTGGACCCGCCTCACCCCACCGCCCGACTACATCCCGCCATTGCAGATGCTGAAGCGCCTCTTTTGGAGCCCCGGTCAAAACGCAGCCCTCTTCCGCGTGAGCCTGGCAGAGCGCGTGCTTGGCGACGATGCCACTCGAGCTCGGCAGTTGCTGGACAGCGACATTGCGCGCACGCTTGCGGCTACCGGCCCTTTCGAATACCGCATCGTCTTTTTGTCGCGCGAGGATGGGCAATTGACCGCCACGGTCTGCTTTGAAAGCGGCGCGGTCGCCCCGGTATGAGTTTCGATCTCGCCCTCCGCGCGACGGAACTCCTCCTGGCCTGGGCCCTCTTTCAGCAAAGCGCCGAACACCTGGCGGGACCGCGGCGCGATCTGTGGATTTATGTGCCGCGTTTGGTTTTGGCGCTGGTCTTGGCGTCGGGCCTGGCGCCCGGACCCACGCTCGCCGCCCTCTGGGGACTGCAGGTCGCGCTCCTTCTGCGCTATGACGGCGCCTATAACGGCGGCAGCGATAAGATGACGATCCTGGTCTTGACCTGCGCGGGCCTCGCGACGTGGTTGACCGGCCCAATGGCCGAAGTGGCGCTTGGCTATTTGGCGCTGCAACTGATGCTGTCGTATTTCGTGTCGGGTTGGGTGAAGCTGACCAACCCCGCCTGGCGCAACGGCGCGGT
>CAWUIP010000168.1:0-7031 GCA_963922415.1 uncultured Aliishimia sp.
CCTTTCATCCAGTAGTCGCGGGCGAAGGCGGTGGTCATCAGGTTGTCCATCCGGTCTTCGATCCACTTGACCGGCTTGCCTGTGACAATCGAGGCCACCGCAGAACAAATGTACCCAGGATAAGCACCGACTTTATTGCCGAACCCACCACCGATGTCGGGAGAGATGATGCGGATGTTGTGTTCTTCGATCCCAGTGATCAGCGACACCACGGTGCGGATCGCATGGGGCGCTTGGAAGGTGCCCCAGACTGTCAGCTTGCCGTTGACCTTGTCCATCGACGCCACGCAGCCACAGGTTTCCAGCGGGCACGGGTGGGTCCTGTGGTAATACATGCTTTCTTCGGCCACGACCTCAGCGTTGTCGATCACCTCAAAGGTCGGATCCTTGTCGCCCGCTTCCCATGTGAAGATATGGTTGTGGTGTTTGCGGGGGCCGTGGGCCCCATCCGCTGGGCTGCCGTCTTCCGCAACCGTATCTGGTCGCAGAACCACATCGGATTGCATCGCCTTGAACGGATCGACAAGGACCTCAAGCTCTTCGTATTCGACCTCAACCGCTTCGATTCCATCTGCGGCGGCATAACGATCTTCGGCCACAACAAACGCCACCTCTTGGCCTTGAAACAGCACTTTGCCGTCGGCCAGCACCATCTGTTTGTCGCCCGCAAGGGTCGGCATCCAGTGCAAACCCAGAGGTTCTAGATCTTTAGCGGTCAAGACGGCCAGCACACCCGGCACCTCAAGCGCGGCGGCGGTGTCGATATTGACGATTTTCGCATGCGCATAAGGCGAGCGGACAAAATCGCCGAAGATCATGCCGTCTAGTTTGATGTCATCGACGTAGTTGCCCTTGCCCTGCGTAAAGCGGGCATCCTCGACCCGTTTGCGTGAGCAGCCCATGCCCTTGAGGTTGGCGACGCGATCTTCGCGGCTTTCGACTTCGTCCTTCATTCTGCCGCCTCCTTGGCTGCATTCATCTCGGCCGCAGCGGCCTGAATGGATTTCACAATGTTCTGGTAGCCCGTACAGCGGCAGATATTACCCGCCATGCCGAAGCGGATTTCTTCTTCGGTCGGGTTGGGGTTTTCTTCAAGCAGCTTGGTGGCGCGGGTGATCATACCCGGTGTGCAATAGCCGCACTGTAACCCGTGGTGCTCTTTGAATGCGTTCTGCAAGGGGTGCAGATCATCCGGCCCACCGATCCCTTCGATGGTGGTGATATCCTTGCCATCGGCCTGGGCCACAAACATGGTGCAGGCCTTGACCGACTTACCGTCAATGGTGACCGTACATGCGCCGCAATGCGACGTCTCGCAGCCGATGTGGGGACCCGTGATGTTGAGCCGCTCGCGCAGGGTGTAGATGAGCAGTTCTCGTGGCTCGGCTAGGAACTCCTCCTCTTTGCCATTCACGGTGATTGTGTAGTGCTGTTTCTTCGACATTTTTGCCTCCCTCAGGCCCGTGACCAAGCGCGCTCAATCGCGCGGCGCAGGATCACGCCCGCAACATGTTTTTTGAACGCAACGGGACCGCGATTGTCTTCGGTCGGGTCAATGTCACCCAGCATTGCGGCCGCCGCGGCCTTGATTGCCGCATCATCGACCGATGTACCGACCAAGGCGGCGCCCGCGGCCACGGAATAGATCGGTGTGTCGCTGAGGTTCGTCATTGCGATTGACGCGGATGCACATGCACCACCTTCCTTTACGATCTGAACCGCCGCAGCCGCAGTCGCGTAGTCGCCAATCTTGCGCTTCTGCTTTTCGTAAGCGTAGCCACCCTTGGGAGTTGGGATTGTGACCGCGGTTAGAACCTCTTCGTCCTCGCGCGCGGTCATATACGCAGCCTCATAGAAGCCTCGCGCGGGGATATCCCGCGCACCATCCATGCCGACAACAGTGAACGTCGCATCAAGGCACTGCATCAGACCCGGCATATCATTGCCCGGATCGCCGTTTGCGACATTACCACCGACGGTGCCCATATAGCGCACTTGCGGATCAGCGATTTGCAGCGCTGCTTCGCGCAAGATCGGAGCGACTTCGGCGAGCGAGGCGCTGTCGATGATGTCATGCTGCGTGACCATCGCGCCGATACGAATGCCGTCCGCGCTGATCTCAATATCGGACATCCCGCCCACATCTTGAAGGTCTATCAGATGGGGAACTTCGGCCATCCGAAGTTTCATCATCGGTATAAGGCTGTGACCACCGGCCATCACACGCGCGTCATCGCCATGTTCTTCAAGGATCGACAGAACACCTGCCATATCCTTCGGCCTATAGTACTCAAATGCCGCTGGTATCATCGGCTCTCCTCCCTCAAAGCGATTCAACTTGCTGAGCGAGAGGGGTGCATACGTTCGTATGCGACGGCTCTAGGAAATCAATGAATTACAGGTGTTTTGCACGAAATGCGCCTCAGGTCGCACGAACTGCGCCAACCTGCGCGGCCAAAGCATCTTGTATCGCCTTCAACTTTGAGCGGCTCACTGGCACAGGAGGTGTGTCTGGGCTTTCGAACACGCATTTACCGCTGTCCTTTGTCCGTTCAAACCGGACAACATGCTCTGGATTAACCAGATAGCTGCGGTGTGTCTGAAGGAAGCCTAGCGGAACGAGACGCTTGGTGGCTTCGGTCACAGACCACACACAAAACAGCCGATCTTCTTCGGTATAGACTTGCGTATAGTGCGCGTCGGCTCGGACAAAAACAATGTCCTTCGCGGACACAAAGACTTTGCCGCCCTCGCGCTCGCAGGGAACCTGAAGAAGCGGGGGCTCTTGATCCTGTCTGCCTTTGGCGGCGCCAAGCGGTGGGCGCTGCATGGGACGCGGGATGTAAGTGACCCCAACCCAAAGGCAGGCCCCAAACATCACAAAGCTGAAAAAGATGACACCAAGGGCAAGTGTCTCATTGCTCATCAACGGGCCAAAGTCAGACCCTTTTGAAACCGCCACAAATTGCGTCCCAGCCATAGCCAAAAAATGGACGCTCGCCACCGCGACAGCAAAGCACAACGTGCCAAGAAAGATGTTCCGGTTGGTCCTCTGACCGTAGGCGATGCCAAACGCCACAATGCACAGAACAACCGCCAGCAGCGAAGACCCGACGACACCCACAGGCGTATAGACCGCGCGACATAACTGAAGCCCGGCCATCCCGATGTAGTGCATTGCAAGGACGCCCACCCCCACAATACCTCCCGCTAAGGACACGGTGAAAAGGGTCCGAACCGTGAAATGCAGAATAATCAGAGCGGCACCCACAATAAGGATAGCCGTTAGGGCAGAGATCAACGTGATCGCGGCATCGTAATAGTACAAAATGGGCATCTGAAGACCAAGCATCGCCACAAAGTGCATGGCCCATATCCCACCACCCAGCGTGATAGAGGCCAAAGCAATCAGAGCTTTTTTCTCGAAGTCCGGTTTTGAGCCAAGGTCACGCGTTAACGACAAACCTGTAAACCCTGCAACCAGCGCCACCAGACAAGACATGGTGACAAGCAGAATGTTATGATTGACGTCCAGGAACTCCATGCCTGCAAAATGACCAAAAAAAAGACAGTTGGCAAACGCAAGGGCGCTTTTGGTATCTCACGATTTCGAGGGGCCTTTGAAAGCCAACATCGGCTGCGATTTGCGCTCGTTTGGCAGATGGTTGGAGCCATAGGGTGTGAAAGCTCGACGCGATCTTAAGTCGACCTCGCCAGACCATAGGGCCACAAGTCGATCACAGCCTTCTTGATGACGTTAAGCAATGGCTGGTGAGCAGGTAGCATCGCAGCCTCGTGTACAATACAGTTGCCGCAAAATTGTCATTGCAAGTGTAGGCAACGCAATCTGGTGGCTTCTGCCATGGGCTGGTTCTCCGCTTTCGTAGCGCAGTGCGCGAAGGCCGGTTTTGCCGCAAACGTGCTCTTTCTCTGCCAAGCGTAGGCGACACCTCGCAGTACGCGCCTCCGAAGCGGCCATGATTGACCGGGTTCGCGCACCCCGCTAGGAGAGAGGCTGGCACGGACACGGGGACCTAAATGCTTTACTCAACAGCGGACGCGTGGCGCAATTCGGAGCGCAAACATGTGTTGGTGTTCGGCATGTCGGGCTTGGGCAAAACGGTTCTATCGCAGCGGCTGCGCGATGCGGGCAACTGGTTTCACTATTCCATCGATTACCGCATCGGCACGCGGTACATGGGCGAATACATCATCGACAATGCCAAGGCAGAGGCGATGAAGAACCCTTTTTTGCAGGACCTTTTGAAGTCGGACTCGATCTATATCGGATCGAACATCACGTTCGCCAATCTGGCGGTGGTATCGACCTATCTTGGCAAGCCAGGGAACCCGGACTTGGGCGGGTTGCCCATCACCGAATATCAGCGCCGGCAAGAGCAGTTCCGCAACGCCGAAATCTCGGCCTTGGCGGATACCGGCTATTTCATCGACCGGGCAGAACGGCTTTACGGCTATCCCAACTTCATCTGTGACACCGGCGGGTCGATTTGCGAATGGGTCGATCCGGACAATCCCGACGATCCCCTGCTCTCAGAGCTTGTGTCGAAAACGCTGATGATCTGGATCGAAGGCACCGAGGATCATACCCAAGAGCTGATCGCACGGTTTGACCGCGCGCCAAAGCCGATGGCCTATCAGCCGGGCTTTCTCAACGACTGCTGGGCCGGATACCTCGCAGAAACCGGCGCGGCCCCCGATCAAGTCGACCCGAATGCGTTCGTACGGTGGACCTATGCCAAGGCGCTGGCCCATCGTCAGCCCAGATATGAGGCCATGGCCAAATGGGGCATCACCGTCTCTGCCGATGATGTGATGCGGGTCGAAACCGCCGATGACTTTACCGAGATGGTGGCAGACCGCCTGAGTTAGGCTGCCAAGGCCCGCCTAATGCGACAGGCGTTCGATCTCTTCTTTAAGGCGCAGTTTTTGCTTTTTCATCGTCGCGATGTCGAAGTCTGAGGTGCCTGGTGCGCGTTGCGCTTCTTCGACTGCGTCACTGAGAGTTTGATGCTTCCGTTTCAGCTCTTGCAAATGTGCGCTTAAAGCCATGGAGGTCTCCTTCTGATGTAACGTCGTCCGGAAAGTGAACCACAAATTCGCGTTTTCGTCACGCTGCGGGTGCGAAACTTGGGTAATGAGTGCTTAAGACATACGCAGATGCATGAAACTTGGCACCCCGTCGGTGGGTAACGCTGTGGACAACCCTAGATAGTAAGCGCTGCGCCGCGCCGCAGCACATCGGCAATCTGCGGGGTGTAGTGGTCTTTGTCGCCCGGATGCGAATCACCGATATGCAGCAGAATGGGCGCTTTGAGTTGCAGTTTGGCGCGACCTTCTTTGCGCGCGCGCAGGATGACAAGCTCTGCCGCGCGGTCTGCACGGGGGGCAAGCGGGATGATTTCAATGGATCCCAGGCGGGGCGTGATCGCCGCCAGTGCGTCGCCCAACCGGTCTGCTTTGAGGATGATATGCACGTAGCCCCAGGGTTTGAGCCGTTTGGCAGCGACTTTGATCCAAGTCTCAAGTGCTGTGTCTTCGCCCAGGGCGGCTTCTCGGTCTTCGTCCGGTGCGGCGGTACCTGTGCGCCGGTCAAAATACGGCGGATTGGCGATCACATGATCGAAGCTGAGCGCTTTGACCTCAGCCGGTAACTCCGCCAGATCCGCAGTCCAAACCTCAAATCTCTGACCCGCGGCTTCACCGTTGCGCCTGGCCAGGGCGGCATAGCCTGCGTGCCGCTCAACCCCGGCCAAGCGCAGGCCCGACACCCGCTGACCCAGGCACAAGGCAGCGGCCCCTGCCCCGCATCCCAGATCCAAAACCGACTGGCCCGCGCGCGCGGCAACACTCGCAGCCAAGAGCACTGGATCGACCCCCGCGCGATACCCCTGCCGCGGTTGCCACAAGGTCAACGCGCCCCCCAAGAACTGATCCTGGCGCAGCGCCTCTTCAGGAAAGTCTGTCACGGGCTCACGTCAATCTCATTGTCTTCGCAGACCCGGCGCGCGCGGTCGTAATCTTCGGTTCGCACCATCATCCGACGCGGGAAAATATCGATGCCGCCATAGAGGTTGCTTATATTTACGTCGAGTTCAAAGCACTCTATATCCTCGCCTCTAAGGAGCGCGGTGGCGAACGCAAAAACGGTTGGGTCGGTGCTGCGAAAAAGTTCTTTCATGACATGCAGTGATACCGGGGGCGCACGCAATGTCGAGGGTTTGGACAGGGATAGGAATGGACGCGACGATAAAACCGCATGATCGCTTGGCCGCGCTGCTCTCGGAGGAGTTGTCTGCTGTGGGGCGTTTGATCCAAGACCGCATGGCGTCCGAGCATGCGCCGCGCATCCCCGAAGTCACCGCGCATTTGGTCGGTGCGGGCGGCAAGCGGCTGCGCCCAATGCTGACGCTCGCCAGTGCGCGCATGTGCGGCTACGATGGCGCGCATCACTTGTCGCTGGCCGCGACGGTGGAGTTCATTCATACCGCGACACTTCTGCATGACGACGTGGTCGATGAGAGCGCGCAGCGGCGCGGGCGCCCAACGGCGAACCTGCTTTGGGACAACAAATCCTCCGTCCTGGTTGGTGACTACCTTTTCGCGCGGTCCTTCCAGTTGATGACGGAAACCGGGTCGATTGAGGTTTTGCGCATCCTATCAGACGCGGCGGCCACGATTGCCGAAGGCGAAGTGCTGCAAATGACTGCCGCGCAAGACCTTGGCACAGATGAAGGCATCTACCTGAAAGTCGTGCGCGGGAAGACGGCTGCGCTCTTTTCTGCGGCGACCGAAGTTGGCGGCGTCATCGCCGACGCCCCACGCGACCAGGTCCAAGCGCTTTATGCCTTCGGCGATGCGCTGGGGATCGCGTTTCAGATCGTGGATGACTTGCTGGACTACCAGGGCCAAGAAACCGCCTTGGGCAAGAACGTGGGCGACGACTTCCGCGAACGAAAACTGACCCTGCCGGTGATCAAGGCGGTTGCCGCCGCCGACGCGGATGAGCGTGC
>CAWUIP010000169.1:0-7003 GCA_963922415.1 uncultured Aliishimia sp.
GCCGCCATAATAACCCATGCTGCAATCCCCCGATTAACCAACAGATTAAATTTGAATTCAAATTACGCTAAATTTTTCAACGAATCCGGCGCGCGTCAACTTTTCATTTTGGCAAAAATGTGGCGCGCTATCGAAGATTGTGTCGAAAGTGTGGCATGATCGTGGCGACCCGATTGCACACCATCGCGCATTGCAAGCGCTGATCAACGGCTCTAGTCTCACCGTATTTTAGATGATTGTTTCAAATGGTGGGGTCATGACAGACACGGACGCAACTCAGACATCCGAAGAGGCGAAACCGGCGGAACCCAAGTTCGGGCTTTCTCCCTCGCGGACATTTTTGCCTTGGCTTGCGCAGCAGGGTGGGTCGCTGGCTTTCACGACGTATCAGGCCGGCAAGATCTTTATGATCGGTCTGAACCAAGAGACGCAGCGCTTGTCGATCTTTGAACGATCGTTCCCGAGATGCATGGGCTTTGGCCAAGGCGCAGAAGGCGGTCGGCATACGCTTTGGCTGTCATCGCTTTACCAGCTTTGGCGGCTAGAGAACTTTGTGGACCCAGGGCAGACGACGTCTGATGGCTATGACGCGGTCTACGTCCCGGTCGAAGGGCGCACCACGGGCGATGTGGATGTCCATGACGTGCACGGCGTTCCGGGGCAAGACTCGCCGATTTTCGTTGTAACGCGCTTCAATTGTCTTGCGACACTGGACCGGCGTCACTCGTTTAAGCCGGTGTGGACCCCGCCTTGGATCGACCGCATCGCGGCGGAGGATCGTTGCCATCTGAACGGGCTGGCCATGGAAGACGGCAAGCCCGCTTACGTGACCTGCGTGGCGCAAACGAACCTTGCAGGCGCTTGGCGCGAGCATCGCCAGGATGGTGGCGTCGTCTATGACATTGCTGCGGGCGAGGTCATCACTTCTGGCCTGTCTATGCCGCATTCGCCGCGCTTTTATCAGGGCACTCTGTACTGCTTGCAATCTGGCACAGGTGAGTTCGGCTATATTGACCGAAAGACCGGAACATTTGAGCCAATGTGCTTTTTGCCTGGCTTTGCGCGCGGCGTTGCATTTGTTGGGCGGCATGCAATCATCGGCGTTTCCAAGCCGCGCCGTGACGGCACATTCACTGGCCTGGAATTGGACGAACGCTTGGCCAAGGCCGGCGGCTCAGCGAAGTGCATGCTGGCCATCGTGAGCCTGGACACAGGCGACATCGAACACGCTGTCGAAGTGCAAGGCGTGGTGCAAGAGCTCTACGATGTGGCCTTTATTGAGGGGATTCGTCGACCAAGCCTATTGGGCTTCAAAACGCCCGACATCCGTTTCAATATCCGTCCAGCCCCCTTTCAAGCCTCCGGCGACTGAGCCATGTCTGACTTGCCAAACATTCTCTTTGCTTGGGAACTGGGCGCCAATTTCGGCCATGTGAACAAGCTCGGCCAAGTGGCCCGCGCCTTGCAGGGACGTGCGACCCTAACGATTGCTGCGCGCGATCCAAGTGCCGTGCGCGCGCTCTTACCTAATCTCAATGTGACGCTGCTGCCTGCACCAACAGTTGGCACACGCCCCCTTCACAAAGGCGAACAAGCCGGCATCTGCTACCCCGGTGCGCTCCGCCAGGACGGGTGGGATCGAAAAGACAAGTTGCTGCCAATTCTGGAGTGCTGGGACGCGCTATTGGCCGCCTACCCACCAGCCATCATCGTCGCTCAAGCCGCCCCCGCAGTGCTGCTGGCGGCGCGCGGCACCGGCATCAAAACAGCCCTTTTGGGGTCGGGATATGACGCCCCACCCCTGTCAGCACCGATGCCTTGTTACGTGCAAGACGACGCAAAAGCGGCCGCGCTCGCACAAGATCAAGAGGCCAAGACCCTCGACGTTGTAAATGCTTGCCTGGCGGCGCGCGGTCAAACGCCTGTGGCAGATTTTCGCGACATATTGCGCACCGATTGCCCCATCCTTGTCGCGGATGCTGCCACAGATCACTTTGGGCCGCGCGATCACTATGAGCCCGATCATCCGCCTTACATCGGGCAAATCTTGTCCGTTGACACCGGGGCTGAACTGACTTGGCGCGACCGGGGCGTGCCCAAGGTCTTGGCCTATTTTCGGCCCAACACACCGCAATTCGCGGCGGCGGTCAAAGGGTTGGGACAACTGGCGCCAGACCTTGATCTGATCCTCGCTGTGCCTGGTATTGATCCTGGCCTGAAGAGCCAGTTTGAAGCGCGCAGCGCGGTGGTTGTCGATGGGCCTGTGCGCTTGGACCGCCTTCTGCCGGACTGTGACTTAGGCGTCAGCCATGGGACCAACGGCATAGGCTCTGCGTTCATCGCATTCGGCGTGCCGCAACTGGGCATACCCACACACCGCGAGCAACTTCTTTTTGCGCAGGCCGTCGCACGGTCCGGGCTTGGTTTAGGGCTCGCGGGCAAGTTTGGCGCAGAGCAGGTGATTGAGGCCGTGCAGAAAGCTCTGGCAGCGGGCGGCATGGCCCAAAAGGCCAAAGCTGTGGCGCAAAGTCTCAAAGATGATGGCCTGGATCGACCTGCCGAGCGCGCGGCAGAGATGCTGCTTGAAACCATTTCGAGAACCGCTCCCTAAGCGCGGCAGTTAAGATCCACTTGGATCGACTCTGCGCTGGGTCGCTTCGGTGATTCTAAAATCGCGCTCAAGGCTCCACCTGAGGTGGCGCCCCTAGCCTGCCTGCGCCGCACCACGCCGCCTTTTTTGCGGACAAGCGCCGCCGCGAAGGTGGATTTTAACGTAACGGTTTCCACACAAACAGGGTCGCAACCTGTCATTTTGAAAGTCTGCGACCGGCAAAGTCTGTTGCGGCCGTGCGGAAGAGCGCGAGTCCCAGACACGACTCGCACCGTTGTCCAGAGCGAAATGAGATCTGCCGCTTCGGCTCTGTCTCTTGAACCGCCCTATCTCGGCGCTTGATCGCTGCGCGTCTCGTCCACAATAGTTGACAGACGCAGTGCGCGGGACTGGCTTGACCAAATCAAAGGATGACAATGCAGGACATTATCAACTTGGAGCGATATGCCTTGGATGCGCCCGGCACCTCCGCATGGCGGACATTGGTGGCGACATGCCAAGCGCATTTGGCCCGCGACGGCCTGTTCAACCTTCCCGCCTTCTTTCGGCCCGCGGCGTTGCGTGTTGCAGTTGACAACCTAAAGCCACTGCTCGCCAAACATGCGTTCACCCATGCACGTCGCCACAATATCTACTTCAAGAAAACGATCGAGGGGCTTGCAGCGGACCACAAGGCCCTAACGCAGTTCGAGACCGCCAACCGGACCGTTTGCGCAGATCAGATGGCCGGGTCACCTGTTTTGGACCTTTATACGTGGGCACCCTTCGTCGAGTTTTTGGCCGCCGTCATGGACAAACCTCAACTTTATACCATGGATGATCCCTTGGCCTGCGTGAATGTGATGGGGTATTCGGAAGGCCAAGCCCTTAATTGGCATTTTGATAGGTCAGAATTCACGATCACGCTTCTTTTGCAGTCTCCTGATGCAGGCGGGGTGTTCGAGTACGACAAAGACCTACGCAGCGACTCCGATCCAAATTACGAAGGCGTGGCCGCGCTGTTGGACGGCCGCCGCCGCCCGGCGCGCTGTGATGTCGCGCCAGGCACTCTCAATGTGTTTCGCGGCAAAAACACAGCCCATCGGGTGACACCAGTTGAAGGCAAGACAGATCGGATGATCGCGGTCTTTTCTTACTATGACCGTCCAGGGGTTACGTTTTCCGCACAAGAACAACTTGGGTTTTATGGGCGCCACACATAACGCACAGGTGCTGCCCGACCGCTTATGCGTCAAAGGGTCGTCATGGCGAACAACTGAAGACGCCGCCAAAGCGGTCCATTCGGTTCGTTCAGTTCGGCTCAGGCGCGTCCGAAAAGAGCGCCGCCAGGGCCGTCAACTCGGTGTTGCGCAACGCATGGCCGCCGTCGTGAACTTCGCTTTCAACGCGCGCGCCTTGGCTCTGGAGCCAACCAATCAAATCTTCGCTTTTGGACAAAGGCGTGATCGGATCGTGACGCCCTGCCGTGATTAAAACCGGACGACCTACAAGCTCTGACTGCGCCGTTAGCGGCCACGTCACCAAGGGATGCAAAAGCGCGACCCGGTCAAAGAGCTCCGGTCGCTTTAGGAACGTTGCGGCCAATATGTTTGCGCCGTTCGAATACCCAAACGCATAGATCGGGTGCCCAGCATATTCGGCCCGGTACGCCGCGACATAGGCGATCATTTTGTCCGTGGCACGCGCAAGATCTTCCAAGTCGTACATGCCTTCACCAGTTCGGCGAAAGAAGCGCGCGGCACCCATTTCCGAAACGTCGCCACGGGGGGAAACGACGCCGCCACCCGGAACCAACTGTTGGGCCAGTTCAAACAGCTGGTGCTCATCGCCACCTGTCCCATGGAGCGCAAAAACAAGCGGACGCGCGGCGTTGGGCGCGCTGACGCGCGCCTCGTAGAGTGATTTTGACATGGCTGCCTCCGTTTACGCGGCAATCGGCGGCAACAAGGCCTCGATCTTGGCGCGGTGGGGTTCGTACCGGGTTGGCAGCTTGAGCGCTTCGCCCAAATGGGCAGTATCTTCATCGCGATCAAAGCCAGGCTCATTGGTGGCAATCTCGAAAAGAACACCACCGGGCGTGCGGAAGTAGATCGCCCAAAAGTAGTCGCGGTCGATCACCGGAGTAACTTGATAGCCGGTGTCCATCAGCGCCTGACGCACGCGCAACTGTGCCGCGCGGTCTTCGACGGCAAAAGCGATGTGATGCACTGAACCTGCACCTTGATCCGCCGTCGGCGCGGCACTAGGCGCTTTTTGCAGGTCAATCGTGTCCGCCGCATTTCCGCCTTCGACGATGAAGCGGGTCACGTCGCCTTCGGTTTCGGCTTTCTGGTAGCCCATGAAGGTCAAAAGCTCTCCGGTTGCGTCCACGTCGCGCAGCTGAAACCGCGCCCCGCGGAACCCAAAGATCCCGGCCTCCGCTGAAATGCCGCCTGCCGTCCAAGACGCGCGATCGCGCGCCTCGCTTTCGACCAGGGCAAACCCATCCCCATCCGGGCCCTCGAACTGGAGCCGGGCTTCACCAAATGCTGTACCTTGTTCTAAGCCGCCCAAGCCAAGCTTCGACAAGTGTTCTGTCCAAAACGGCAAGCTGCCTTGCGGCACGGCAAACTCGGTCGTGCCGACCTCGCCAACACCGCGCCGACCCTGTGCCATATGCGCAAACGGGAAATATGTCATGACCGACCCGGGCGTGCCCACCTCGTCACCGTAGTAAAGGTGGTAGACGTCGGGCGCGTCGAAGTTCACGGTTTTCTTGACGCGGCGCAGACCCAGCGTTTTCGTGAAGAACGCATTGTTGACGTTGGCATCGGCCGCCATGGACGTCACGTGGTGAAGGCCTTTGATATCCGTGATCATGTCGGGCTCCTTGGCTCAAAACTCTGTTGCGCTATAGATGCGCCCGCCATTACAAAAGTGAATAGATATGGATCGGCATTTATTATTGATCATTTTGGAATAATAAGATGGCATGATTGATCTAAAGTCTATACGCGTCCTGCGTGCTGTCTCTGATCGGAAGAGTTTCTCTCAAGCCGCACAAGAGCTGAACCTTGCGGCGGCCTCAGTCACGCGGATCATCGCGCAGCTTGAAAAGGATCTGGGCACGCAGCTTTTGGTGCGCACGACGCGGCAGGTTGCACTGACCAGTGCGGGTGCCACCGTCTTGGCGCGCTACCGTCCAGTTCTGGAGGGGTTCGATGCCGTCACTTCGGACTTGCAAAGGGCGATGCGCCCTGACACCGGGCAACTTCGGCTGACCGCGCCGGTCTCGCTCGGGGTCGACTTACTGCCACAGTTGATTGCTAGCTTTCGTCTCGCCTATCCGGCGATTTCCGTCGAGGTCAACCTGACCGACACACTTGTGGATGTGATCGAAGAGACCTGCGATCTGGCCATCCGCGTCTCTGGGCCACCAAAAGACAAGTCGACGATCTGGCGAAAGCTTTGCGAGGTACCGCGCTACGCTGTTGCCGCGCCGTCGCTCTTTGACCGGATCCCCCGCCCAACCACTCCAGATGAGCTTAACTCCAATTATCTTATGTCATATGGATCAGACGGCGCGGCTGAGTTGTGGGAATTTTCGCAGGCCAGCCGACAGCGAAACGTCCGCGCGGGCGACAAGATCCTCTCCAACAACGGCGATTTTCTCTATGCCATGGCGCTGGCCGGCGAAGGGATCTGCGTTTTGCCGGACTTCATCACCCGAGACGGCCTGCGCGACGGCTTGGTGGAGCGGGTGCTGCCCGACTGGCAGCTTCCTTCGCTTTGGCTAACATTATTTTACCCGCCCTATCAGCAACTTCCCCCGATTGTGGGCACCTTTGCCGATTACTTCGAGGCCTTTGTAAACGACAGGCCGGACCTCGCAGCGGTACGAACTTGACACCCTGCCCTACTCCGCCGCCAAGCGGAGTGGCACCGGTACAGCGGCCGATGGAACCTCCACCTGTTCCAGTGCGGCACGCCGACGACGATAGATGAGGCTAAACATTGGTGGTGTGAAGTAAAATGACACAATCGCCGACAAGACCACTCCGCCTGCAATGGCGACCGCAAACGGGGGCCAGAATCCGCCACCTTCCAAGATCAGCGGCAAGAAGCCCCCGAAGGTTGTGATCGTGGTCGAGATGATGTGGCGGCTGGAGCGGCTGACGACCTCGGCCATCGCGTCATGATCACCTGCGCTGGCCCTCGGGTCGGCTTTGAGCCCCGTAAGGATGATGATTGCGGCGTTGATCGACACACCGATAGATCCAATAACACCAATGATCGCGTTGATGCCGAAGGGGTACTGCAAGACGGCAAGCGCCAGCATCGACAGTCCCGCCGACAGTACACAGACGACCAGCGAGATCGCCGTCAACCGGAACGAATTGAACGTCAGCGCAA
>CAWUIP010000170.1:0-6924 GCA_963922415.1 uncultured Aliishimia sp.
TCGGTGCGCGTACCTCGTTGAAGAGATCGCCCGACAGAATGCCCGGCGCATTGTCAGACTGGGCCAGGATCGTCAGCTGCCTGTCGACACGCCGCAGGTTTGCCTCCTCGAACACCAGTTCAAACCGATCCACGACTTGTGAAATCGGGATATAGCTGCCGGCTGACTGGGCAAAGACCTGAACATCACGCAAGGCACTTACTTCGTTCCGGGCAGCTTCAACGGGGCGCATGATGATGTCCCGCAGATTGTCATCTTCGCGAAACGTGCCAATGCTCGCGCCGGTCAGATGCGCATAAAGCGCTTGCGAGATCTCGCCTTGCGTCAAGCCGAGGCGCCGGGCATTTGTATCGTTGATTACAGGACGAATGACCTGGACCTGTTCCCGCCAGTCGTCCTTGATCGCGATCGCGCCCGCATCCGCCATGATCTGCTTGGCCTGCTCTGCCAGGTCACGCAGCACCGCAGAATCGGGGCCAGAGAACTGCGCCTCGATCTTGGATCCACCGCCGGGACCCAGGATGAATTTCCACACTTTTGCCGCCGCGTTCGGAAACTCAGCATCGATCCACGCTTGGATTTCGCCCTGCAATGCTTCGATCTGGTCGAAACTTTCGACGTCAACCAAAAGCTGCCCGTAAGAGGGGCTCGCGTCCTCGCTTTCATAGGTCAGCATAAAACGTGTGTGCCCGCCACCGACAGCAAGGTTGGTGCTGGTGACACCCGCGACCCCGCGCACGTAGTCGTCAATAGCCAGCAAGTCTTGTTCGGTCTGCGCAATGTCGGTGCCATTGGGCAGGAAGTAGTCGATGACAAACTGCGCACGGGTCGAGGCCGGGAAGAAGCCAGGGGGGACGTAGGGTGCAATCGCAACCGCAGAGGCGAAAAGGCCAACAACCACGGCAATGGTCAAATATCGTACGCGGATCGCAGCACGCAAAAATGTGCGATACCCGCGCACCCAAAACGGCTCTGTCTTGTCGGCTTTGGCAGTCCCAGGCCGCAAAAGAAGCGTGCAATAGTATGGCGTGAGCCAAATCGCCACCAGCCAGGAGAAAAGCAGCGCGATCATGATCGTCCAAAACAGCGATCCCGCGTATTCGCCTGTGTTATCGGGCGACAAGCCCACCGGCGAAAAGGCCAGAAACCCAACAATCGTACCACCCAGCAGCGGCCAGCGCGTCTGCGCGACAACGGCTTGGCTCGCTTCGGCAGGTGTTTGGCCATTCTCAACACGCACCAGCGTGCCTTCGACAACAACAATCGCGTTATCGACAAGCATCCCAAGCGCGATGATCAAAGCGCCAAGCGAGATCCGCTGCATATCAAGGCCGTACAGGTACATTCCCATCAACGTCCCCGCGACCGTGATCAGTAGAATGCCGCCCATCAAGAGCCCCGAGCGCAGACCCATGAACACAAGTAGCGTTCCAACGACGATGATGAGGGCGAGGACCACGTTGATCACGAAGTCATCGATCGACACTTTCACACTTGTGGACTGATCAGAGATTGCCAGCACCTCGATCCCGATTGGGCGTTCAGAGATCAGCGCCTCCATCCGTGCCTTCACCGCTTCGCCCATGTTCACGACATTGCCGCCGATGGTGTTCGAGATCCCAAGCCCAATCGCAGGCCGTCCGTCGCGGTAAAGAAGCGTGGTTGCGGGCTCTTTGTAGCCGCGCGAAATCGTGGCGATGTCGCCCAAGCGGAACGACGCGCCGGTTTGGGGATTGGTGATCAGCTGCGCGCCCAACGTCTCGAGCGAGCCCAAGGCCGATGTGGGCCGCAACTCCAACCGAGTCTGCCCTGCAACGATGGAGCCTGCAGGCGAGACGAGGTTTTGACCGGACA
The DNA here is from genome assembly GCA_963922415.1 of uncultured Aliishimia sp. Lineage (GTDB taxonomy): Bacteria > Pseudomonadota > Alphaproteobacteria > Rhodobacterales > Rhodobacteraceae > Aliishimia. The sequence continues at coordinate 1,855 of CAWUIP010000170.1, forward strand.
GAATATCTGCGATCTGGCCGGTCGACAGGCCCAATTCAATCAGGCGTGCAGGCGCGTATTCGACGTAGATGACTTCCTCTTGGATACCCGACAGAACGACCTTGGACACGCCGTCTACGGTGACAAGCGCGCGTTGCAAGTCCTTGGCGTATTCATGCAGTTCAGACATCGAATACCCGTCGCCGACCACCGCGAAGTAGAGCGCGAACACATCCCCAAAATCGTCAAACACGAGACTTTCGAGCGCATTCGGCGGCAGCGACGACTGTGCATCGTCGATCTTCGCGCGAAGCTGTGCAAACTTTTGGTACAGCTGGTCATAGGTGCCTGTGGACGCAATGGTGAACTCTACCGACACCACGCTCAGACCCGGGGATGAGACAGAGCTGACTTCTTTGACGCCAGCCAGCTCCTGGATCGCGTTTTCGATGACTTCCGTGACCTCTTCCGCCACTTCTTCTGCGGTTGCACCGGGATAAGGGGTTGCGACTTGGGCCTGCCGGATGATGAATTCTGGGTCCTCAAACCGCGGCAAGGCCGTGTAGGCAAAGTAGCCTGCGATCAAAATCAGCAGCGTCATGACCGCTGAAATCACGCGTTTTTCGATGGCAAAACGGGCCAGGTCCATGCCGTCAGCCTCCGATCTTGTCGACAGGTCGGATCGTCATGCCCGCCCGCAACGCGTTTACACCGGCGGAAACGACTGTGTCGCCAGGCTGCAATCCGTCTAAGACTTCGACAAATGTGCCTTCAATCTCGCCTACTGTGATACTGCGTTCGGACACCTTTCCAGAAGTATCCACTGTCCAGACTTTGGGACCGCCATCACTGGCTGCAGCAACAGCCGTCAGAGGCACCAGGAGGCTTGGCCGCGTGCCTGGTGCCGTCGCGATGACTGTGGCCACCATGCCAGGCAAGATCAGCGCCGTATCCGGCACTTCCACAGCAACCCTGCCGCGATAGGTCTGTGTGGCACTGTCCGCCTGCACAGAAAACTCGACAATTTCTGCGTCAAAGACTTGGCCAGGCAAAGCGTTCAAAACTACCTGATTGGAAATTGCGTCAGGTCCGTTGGCCGCCAACTCGGTCACGTCAGGTGCCGGCACATCAAACGACACATGGATGACCGAGAGCACCTGTTGCAGCACAATCGTTTGGCCAGCCTGAACGTTGGTGAAGTTTTCCACGTACCGACGCGCAATGATCCCATCGAATGGTGCGCGGAGCGTCGCGTCCTTGATATTGTTTTCAACGGCTTCAAGCTGCGCCTCAAGCCCGCGCAGCGCGGCTTCTGACGCGGCTATGTCTTCGGCACGCGCGCCCTCGAGGCTCAAAGAGAGCTCCTCTTCGCGTGCCCGCACATCGGCCTGTGCGACGCGCAACGCGGCTTCGTCATCATCCAGCGTTGCACCAGCAATTGTGCCGCGCTCGGCCAAAGCGCGCGACCGAACGACTTGGTCTTGCGCTTGCGCCAACTGTGCGCGTGAGGCATCGACAGCGGCTTCCAACGCGGCGATCTCTTGCGGACGGGCTCCTGCACGCAGCGCATCCAACTGCGCCTGTGCTTGATCAATTGAGCTTTGCAGTTGCGCGGCTTGCGTTTTGAAGTCACGCGTATCTAACTGGGCGATAACATCGCCTGCCACCACCTCTTGCGCACCGCGTATTGGCAGTTCGATCAAGTTGCCCGAAATGCGGAATGACAGTTCCACTTCTTGGCTCGGCAATACAATGCCGGGGTAACGACGCGTAACGTTGGAACTTTGCTCGGCGACCGTGAACACTTTCGCGGGACGCACAACATCCTGCGCCGCGGCGGTTGATGCCAGCAAACTGATGGCAAGGACCATGATTTGGAAGATGACAGTCATTTCTACCCCCGAGTAGGCGCCATTCAAATTGAGATACACGTGGCACGTGACGGCTCTAAGACACGTCAGAACTGAAGCCGAACTTGGCCTGTAAGACCCCAGCTTTCCAATGAATTTCCAACACGCCCATCCAATCGTACAGCCGCGTTGAGCTGGCGGCCACGCAAACTGCCCACAGGATCAAGCAGGCGCGTATAGTTTAGGCCGATACTAACTTCGTTATAGGACCCAAGGCTGTCAATTCCGAATTCGCGGGTGGATCCGTCAGACTGTGTCACTGTGCCAATGCCACCGTCAGAGAGGTCCTCGTAGTACGTCGCTGTCAGAAAGTAGTTGATTGCGCTTTGTCCGTCCGGCGCCACGCGGCTATACGCCGCCGTGCCTCCGATGAAGGACACTTGTGTCGTTTGGTCCTCAAGGTCCAGGAAAAGAACGTCGCCGCTTCCATCAAAGTTAATTCTGTCTAGTTTCGTGCGGGTTGTCGCAAAGCCCAAGGTTGGAACCAATGCCAAGCCATCCACCCCTGGCACGGAAAGCACGTAACTGAGCGACCCAGAGATCGTATTTGCACGGCTGAAATAGGTTTCATCATTGAGGCCCAAAGGCGTCGTCCCACCAAATGCCACGTTGTCTGCGTTAAATTCAGTAAGTTCGTACCGGTATTGAATATCTGCGACAAAGCGGTTGCGCGCAGCGGTCATGTAGATCCCGGCATAGGTCTGGGTGAAGTCAGTGGTGGTCCGGTTCACAAGAGTGTCCGTCGTCACGCCATTGACGATATCGAAGACGTTGTTGATCGTTGTGCCTTCGTTGATGCCGCCGATCCCACCAAAGGCCAGATCCCATCCGTTATAATACCCGTTAAAGCACGCAAAATCACCGCCCAGTTGCAGACCGCGGTAAGATAGATCGATTGGTGATGACCCTTCGCTATTTGCGGCCTCATCTCGGAACGTGGCATCCGCGCCAGCTTCACCGCCCGACAATCGAGACCAAAGCCCGGTTCCGCATGGCGCGCCGTCCCCTGCCGCAAAGCCTGCCACGAAGGGTGAGGTGGGGCGGTTCACAACCGTGCCGATCAGCGATTGGGTTAACCCAACTGACCCCGCAAGGCTTGCGACACTGCCTGAAATGACAGACTGCACGACAAGCTCTGACCCAGTATCAATCAACGCAAAGTCAAAAGCCGCAGATTCTGGCAACCCCGTAAGGGCATTTGCGGTGAAGGTATTCGTGCCTGAATATCTGAACACAGGCGTTTGCCCAATGGTGCCCGATGTATCAGCAGTGTTTACAAAGTTGAGGGTGGCAGAGCCTGCCAGATTGTCGGCCTCAATGACAGCAGATTGCGTTGATCCTTCGGACAGGTCGGCAGCGATGTTCAGCGTGCCGTTCAGCGTCGCTGTGCCATTGACCGTCACAACATCTGTTTCATTCGCAAGCACCAAAGTGCCACCGTTCAGCGTAAGTGTGTTGAAGCTACTGCCCGTACCGCTCAGATTTAGCGAGCCACCCGTTCCCACATACGAGTCCATTGACCCGGCAAACGTGAGGTCACCGCCAGTTTGCACGACAGTCCCGAAACTCGCGCCCGAGCTTATCGTTGCCGTGCCTGAAGTGTTGAAGACCGCCACGCTCCCTCCGTTGAAGGTTGCGTTTAGGCCTGAGTAGTCAATTTGATCGACGGCTCCCCCGGTCATGGTCGTTGTGCCGCCACTGATCCCGAATGTCCCCAGGGACCCACTTGAGATGTTGAAGGTCCCGCCAGTGACGGAACCGCCGCCGCTCAATGTCCCGCCTGCGGCGTTAAACGTTCCACCAGACATCGTGACCGCGCCCGTAACGTCGCCGCCAGTGGTTGTGAAGTCACCCGACGACAGCGCGAGGCTTGCTAGCGAAGTGGCTGTATTCGTCACGGAGCCACCGCTTACCGCAACTGCACCAACACTTGCGCCATCCAGGCTTGTTGACCCACCGGACGCAATGAGCCCAGACAGGCTCCCTGAATCCGCATCCAGCGTACCAGCACTCACACGTGTCGTTCCGGTGATGGAACTGCCGCTCAAGACGGCTACTCCTCCGCCGACGTTTAAGTCGGTTATGCTACCGCCGATAAGGTTAGAGCCACCGCCTGTGGTCGAAAAGGTGCCAACTGTCCCAAGGTTGAGCGTCGTCGCGCCACCAGAATTTGTGAGGGCCGAAACTGTAGCGCCGTCCAGCGTTGCGGTCCCACCCAAGTTCACAAAGACGTTTTGCGCACTACCGCTGTCGGCATCCAGAGTGCCGGTACTGTTCACCACGATCGAACCGTTCAGCGCCCCACCCGTGAGTTGAACGGTGCCGCCATTGATGACGGAATTGGTCGCGACGCTGCCTGATCCGCTTACTGTGGTCGTGCCATTGGTGTTGGTCAGGGAATTGATGGCGAAGTCCAAGTTGAACGCCGTGCCTGATGCATTGTTGAGCGCATTGATCAACCCGGCTGATACGTTGGTCGTGTGCCCTGCGTTCAACGTGAGCGTTCCTGCCACTGTCGTGCCGGCTAGGTTGACAGTCGCGCCCGCGGAGTTGATATCCGTCACGGTTCCACCGTTCATCTGCGCAGTACCGCTGGTTGCAGTGACGGCAGTTAAATCGCCCGAAGTAACTGTCAGCGTTCCGGCTGAAAGCGTTGTTGGTCCCGCTAGGTCTGCAACGCCGTCGGTGGCGGCGGCGACGGATACTGACCCACCGTTGATTTGTGTGGCTCCAGTAACCTGCCCACCTGAGACAGTTGTTTCGCCTGAATTTTGGGTTAAGGCCGAAACGGTGCCGCCTGTCACCGTTAAGTCGACACCGCCGCCGCTTGTCCCGCTTTGCGTCACAGCACCTATCCCGGCACCATTCAGCGTGGCTTGTCCTCCAGAATTGATCTGCAAGATGCCCACCGTGCCCGAGTTGGCATCAAACGTCCCGCCCGCGTTCACCGTCGTGGCCCCCGTCAGCGTGCCCCCGCCGACCTGCACCGTGCCACCGTCCACTGTCGTGGTGCCTGTCACCGACCCGCCATTGGCGTTGAAGGTGCCTGAGTTGTTGTCCACCGACGCAACTGTGCCCGCGCTTTGCGTGATCACTGCGCCGTCGTTCGTGACATCGCCCACTGCCGCGCCGTCCAGCGTCACCGAGGTCGCGCCCGTGTTCGCCGTCAGCGCGCCCACCG
>CAWUIP010000171.1:0-6899 GCA_963922415.1 uncultured Aliishimia sp.
GCGTACGGCTGCAGCGGCCAAACCTGTTGCAGTTGCCACCGCGCCTAAGCCGGTCGCGCCGAAGCCCACGGTGACGCGTCAGCCGACGGTTTCGGCCGGCGCGCGGGTTTCGGCATGCCCCAATGCGTCCGCGGCGGCGCAACCCTATATCAACTCAGGCGAAAAGCACCCGGTGCGCTGCGGGCCACAGACCGATGACAGCTTTGCGGCCCCCTTAAACCGTCGGTCCCCAGGCAACACTGTCGTCACAGCGCTTGGACCCGTTCCATCGACGTCCCTTCCGGGATCGACCCGCGTTTTGCCCAAGCACTTGGCGGAAGATCCATCCCGAGGCGTGCAATCTGCTATCCCTTCTGGCTATCGTGCAGCCTGGGATGACGATCGTCTGAACCCACGCCGTGCTGAGGGTACACTGGCAGGTCGGGACGCTATGAACTTGGTGTGGACGACGACCGTACCGCGCCGTCTCATCGACCGCACGACTGGGCAGGATGTCACGGCGAAGGTCGCACTAGTTTACCCTTTCACAGATTTTGCGACGCAACGTAGGTCGCTGGGTGACGTGACCATCGGCACGCGGAACGGTCAAACGGTCAAGCGGATCGTGCGCAACAAGACCCGGCCAACGGCGACCCTTGCCACGCGCTCCGCCGCGCCCAAACCGAAAACGCAGCCGAGCGCGCCCAAGGCCGAGCGGCTTGCAGGCAAGCGCTATGTCCAAATCGGCACCTTCAGCGTTGCCAACAACGCGCAAGCCACGGCTGCGCGGATGAAGCGCTTAGGTCTGCCGGTCCGTGTTGGCAAATACACGCGCGGTGGAAAGACCTACCGCATTGTACTTGCGGGACCTTACGCGACCGACGCCAGTGCGACGGACGCGTTGCGCGCAGTGCGCGGCGCGGGCTTTGGCGACGCGTTCTTGCGGAAGTAACGCTAGCGCCCGCAGATTGTTTGGAGACGGTTCCAATCGTCGTCCGTCAGTAAAGGGCTGATCGGTTTGCCGCGCATCGGGTCCCCTTCAATCAGGGGCAAGACAGCCTCGCCCGTTTCATCCCGCGCATAGGCATATGGGGTCGAACGCACAGCGGCTTCAGTGAATTCTGCAATCAGAGCACGTGTGTTGGGAGCAGAGTCGGGCTGGGCCAAAAGGAACTCGGCATAGCTGTCGAGCGACGCGTCGGTCATCGCGCCCGTCGTCAAAAGGCGGAAGGTGGCGAAGGTGCCTTCATGCTCAAGCATGTCGCGCAAAAGGTCTCGGTCGCGTGTGCTGGCTTTGGCGGCCAGGATAAACCCGGCGGCGACGGCGGGGTCTTCGAAATCCTCCACCAACTGTCGGCGCAGCAAGATGTAGCCGCCTGGCAAGGTCACCGCATTTTGCCGGACGCTGCGCATCACCGCCAAGCTTGGTGTGTCGAGGCGCGTGCCCAAACGCGCCAGGCTTGAGGCAGATTGCGACGTGCCACAGGCAGGGCCCGCGATCCGTTCGATCCTGGCCAAGAGCGCCTGGCCGACCTGCTTGCGCGCCACGTCTGGAACCACGCCAACTGTGTGATCAACCAAGGCACCTGGCAGCCAAAACACGGATGCATAAAAGACCGCCGCGACCGAAACGCCCAATCCGATCCATCGCAAGTGGCCCGGGCGCCCACGAGACCGAGCCACCGCACGGCGCAACGTGTCGAGCGCCTCGATCATCTCGCGCGCATCGTCGCCCAGCTCCAACTCTTCGGTCTGGTCGCCATCAGGATGAAAACGGGCCGGCACGCGACCTGGGTTCGCTCGATCAATGGCGGCGATGGACCAATGGGCCAGCGGCTGATCTGAGGTTGTTTTGATCGTCAGTGTCGCGTCGCCCAACACCACGATTACGTGACGCCGCTGCGCGCCGTGCTCTGCACGCCAGAGCCCGGATGCCTCCATCCGCTCATATTTCTTTAACGCGACCATGTTGTTTTGAGGCTGCTCGTGCCGTCCTTGGTTGACGCAACTTAGCACAAGGCGCGGGGCTGCGCTACGCTGCGTCGTGCGCGCGAACGGCTTGACCGGCCCAAAGGTCATGGCGTTCCATGTCCGTGCAAGTTTTACGGGGAGGAAGCTATGCAGGTTTTACGCACGCCGGAGGCGCGGTTTGAGGGTCTTGTCGATTACCCCTTCGCGCCGCACTACGCTCAGATTGAGGATGCCCAAGGTGGCACGCTGCGCCTGCACTACGTGGATGAGGGCCCCCGCGCGGCGGCCCCGGTGCTGTGCCTGCATGGCGAGCCCACGTGGTCGTACCTGTATCGCCACATGATTCCAGTGTTTACTGCGGCGGGCCACCGCTGCATGGCACCCGACCTCATCGGTTTTGGGAAGTCCGATAAGCCCGCCGCGCGCGCGGATTACACCTATGCCCGGCATGTGGCTTGGATGTCTGACTGGCTGGCGAGGATGGACCTGCGGGACATAACGCTCGTCTGTCAGGATTGGGGCGGTTTGATTGGCTTGCGACTGCTGGCTGCGATGCCGGATCGGTTCGCGCGTGTCGTTGTGGCAAACACCGCGCTGCCGACGGGGGATCAGCCGATGGGCGAGGCCTTCGCCGGGTGGCGCGCCTATTCCCAGGCGGCGGATCCCTTCTTGTCGGGGCGCATCGTGAACGGAGGCACGTCGCAAAAGATCAGTGAAGCCGAGCAAGCCGCCTATGACGCGCCATTCCCCGATGAAAGCTACCTCGCGGGCGCGCGGCAGTTTCCGATGTTGGTGCCGGACAGTCCAGATAACCCGGAGACGGAGGCCAACCGCGCGGCTTGGGCCGTGTTGCAGACGCTTGATTTGCCGGTCCTGACGCTCTTTGGTGCAGATGATAAGATTATGGCAGGTGTGGACCGCGTATTTCAAAAGATGATGCCAGGGGCTGCAGGGCAGCCGCACGATGTGTTGCCGGATGCCGGGCATTTCTTACAGGAAGATGTTGGTCCCGAATTGGCGCGCCGTACCTGCGATTTTATGGCGGCGACGTGAGACGATGCATGCTCTTGAGAAAAGAGTGAAATAAACATATTCTAAATTTGAGATGTGATGGTGCGCAAAGCGCGTGGAGGAGCCGATGACACTGCCCAGCCCAGCGATGGACGTTCAACCCGAGGTGACGGCCTTTTTCGACGATGACTCAAACACGATTTCCTATGTGGTGAAGGATCCAATGTCGTCGTCTTGCGCGATCGTAGATGCTGTTATGGAATTCGACTATGCAGCGGGGCGCCTGACCCACAAAGGGGCAGACGCGATGATCGCACATATTCGCGCGCTGGGTTTGGACCTTGAGTGGATCATTGAGACCCATGTGCATGCCGACCACCTGTCGGGCGCGCCGTATATCCAAGAGCAGTTGGGCGGCAAGATCGGGATCGGCGAGCATATCGTCACGGTGCAGGACACGTTCGGCAAAATCTTTAACGAAGGCACCGCGTTCCAGCGCGACGGGTCGCAGTTTGATCAGCTCTTTACCGATCTGGATACCTATCAGGTCGGCCAGATGCCGTGTCATGTGCTGCACACCCCCGGGCATACGCCGGCGTGCAATGTGCATATCATGGGAGATGCGGTGTTTGTGGGCGATACGCTTTTTATGCCGGATGGCGGGTCGGCGCGGGCGGACTTTCCCGGGGGGGACGCGGGCGAGCTTTACGACAGCATTGCGCGGGTTCTGAGCCTGCCTGACCAGATGCGGCTTTTTGTGTGCCACGACTATGGGCCCGGCGGGCGCGACATTGCGTGGGAGACGACGATTGGCGAAGAGCGGGCGCGCAACATCCATGTGGGCGGCGGCACTGCGCGCGAGGTCTTCGTGAAGATGCGGCAGGAGCGGGATGCAACGCTGTCGATGCCCAAGCTGATCATTCCGTCCTTGCAGGTGAACATGCGTGGCGGCGAGGTGCCGACCGACAGCGACGGCAATATGGCGCTCAAGGTGCCGGTGAATAAGCTTTAAGCGGATGGTGCGGACGGGGCCGCACCCTACGGCGGCGTTTATCGCGCTCAAGCAGGGTGCATTTGCCCAAAAATTAGGCAGAGCATCGCGGCGGCGGTTGAATCCGCCCGCGACTCCTTTCTTTCTGGTCAAAGCTTCGCAGGATTGGGCCGGTTACAACATGTGGAGGACCGGATGTCTTTGAAACACGTATCCATTCTGGCTTTGCTTGCCGCGGGCGGTGCCGCGCAGGCCGACGGGCACCTAACGAAAGTTGTCTTTGGGACAAACTGGTTGGCCCAGGCCGAACACGGCGGGTTTTACCAGTCGGTGGCGGATGGAACCTATGCGGCATGCGGCTTGGACGTTGAGATCGTGTCCGGTGGCCCGCAGGTGAACAACCGCGCGCTGATGCTGGCGGGCAAGATCGACTTCCATATGGGCGGCGACATGCTGCAGGCTTTCAACGCGGTGCAGCAAGGCATCCCGGTTGTGTCGGTCGCGGCGATCTTTCAAAAGCACCCGCAGGTGATCTTGGCCCATCCCGGCGAAGCGGACACCTGGGAAGACCTGAAAGACCTCACGCTGCTGATCGGCGACAATGGCTTTGCCAGCTATTACCAGTGGATGATTGCGGAATATGGCTTTACCGCCGAACAGCGCGAGCCCTACACGTTTAACCCGGCACCGTTTATTGCGGACAAGCAAAAGGGCATGCAGGGCTATCTGTCCTCGGAACCCTATGCGGTTGAAAAAGAAGCCGGATTTAAGCCGAATGTCTTTCTGATCGCGGATGCGGGCTATTCGACCTATGCGACGATGATCGAGACGATGGCCGACACGATCGAAAGCAGCCCCGAGGTTGTTGAGTGCTTTGTCGATGCCTCGCTGACGGGCTGGTACAACTACCTTTACGGTGATGCGTCGGGGGCCGATGCGATGATCAAGGAAGCCAACCCGGACATGAGCCAAGACAAGATCGAGTTTGCCAAAGCTTCGATGTTGGCAAATGGCATTGTCGATTCGGGCGATGCGCTGGAGTTGGGGATCGGCGCGATTACCGAGGCCAAGGTTGGCGACTTCTATGCCAAGATGGTAGCGGCAGGTGTTGTCGAAGATGGTGTGGACTGGAAAGCCTCCTTTTCGACCGATTGGGCCAACAAGAAGGTTGGGATGGACCTGAAGCCCTAAGGGGTTAAGCTGGTGCGGCCAGGCGGTATGGTCTGCCTGGCTGTCGATCCTTGGGGACGGAACGTATGCCAAAAGAGGAGGCTTCGCTGAGGCCAGAGGTGTTGCGGCTTGAGGCTGTGGACAAGACCTTTGGCGGCGATGTGGTTGCGTTGCAGGGCCTGTCACTCACCCTGCGGCAGGGCGATTTTCTGTCGCTTCTGGGGCCATCGGGCTGCGGCAAGTCGACGGCATTACGGCTGATCTCGGACCTAATGCATCCGACGCGTGGGCGCATTTCATGGGCCGGCGGGCAGGACAAGGGCGATTTGGGGTTTGTGTTCCAAGAGCCCACGTTGATGCCTTGGGCGACGGTGAAGCAAAACGTTTGGTTGCCGTTCCGGTTGCAGGGCAAGAGTTTTAACTCGGTGAAGGATGAAGTGCTCGAGGCGCTTCGGCTTGTTGGGTTGGAAAAGTTTCTGGATGCCTATCCGCGTGAGCTGTCGGGCGGCATGAAGATGCGCGTGTCGATCGCCCGGGCGATGGTGACTCGGCCTCGGCTTATTTTGATGGATGAGCCCTTCGCAGCCTTGGACGAGATTACGCGGTTTCGGCTGAACAACGATCTTTTGGCCTTGAAGGAGAAGATCGGGTGCACCGTGATTTTCGTGACCCACTCGGTTTTTGAGAGTGTCTTTTTGTCGGACCGGATTGTTGTGATGGCGGCGCGGCCCGGGCGCGTAATCCGGGAGGTGGCTGTGGACGCGCCGTATCCGCGCGATGAAGTGTTCCGCACCTCGGCCGAATACGCCGCCTATTGCCGCGAGGCGTCGGACGCGCTGCATGAGGCGATGGGAGAAGCTGCGTGATCCCGAACGGCGCACGCGATACGCGTGCACATTATGTTTTGCGCCGGCCTCTGGCCGTCGCGGTTGGCGAGGGACGCTGTCCCTCGCGCTCCCTGGAGTATTTTTCGAACGGTGAAGGGCAGGGTCGTGGCTGTCGTTGATGAAGAGAGAGATGCGGCGCCGCTGGTAGATGCGGACGAGGTTCAGCGGGTTCGGGCTGCGCGCCTAGAGAAGATTGGCAAGTGGACCTTGCCGGTTCTCGTCATGGTCGTTGTCCTTGTCCTTTGGGACCGGACCGTGGTGTGGAATGAGATTCCGCATTACATTTTGCCGGGACCTTGGTTGGTGTTTGAAACACTGATCAAGGACTGGGCGATGCTCTTTGACGCGCTGTTGGTGACGTTGCAGATCACGCTTATGGCGCTGGCAGTGGCGGTGTTGGGGGGTGTTGGCTTGGCCATACTCTTCACGCAAAGCCGTTGGGTTGAGATGTCATTTTATCCCTATGCGGTGATCCTGCAGGTGACGCCGATTGTCTCGATTGCGCCGTTGATTTTCATCTATGTGGATAGCCGGATTGCGGGCCTGTTGCTCTGTGCCTGGTTGGTCGCGTTTTTTCCGGTGTTGTCGAATACGACGCTAGGGCTCAATTCAGCCGATCACAATTTGCGTGATCTCTTTCGGATTTATGGGGCGACGCGGTGGCAGAAGTTGCGGTTTTTGCAACTGCCGTCGGCGTTGCCGTATTTCCTGGGCGGTCTTCGGATTGCGGGAGGGTTGAGTCTGATCGGTGCGGTCGTGGCGGAATATGTTGCGGGCACGGGTGGGATTGGGTCTGGTCTGGCGTTTCGGATTTTGGAGGCGGGGTACCGGCTCAACATCCCGCGCATGTTTGCGGCACTTATTTTGATTGCCGCGACGGGTGTGGTGAT